>JAJRUQ010000081.1 GCA_024277705.1 Gammaproteobacteria bacterium | reverse complement strand
TTGTCGTCGTTGGCAACTATAAGTTTTGCAAACGGTTTTAAGAGGAACTTTGCACCTCTGCATGCACCTCAGGTTTTGCTACCCACGTCGAAGCCGTGTCATCCCCTAAAGCTTTGTTAAATAGAACGGTCAAGTTCTTTCGCTATTATACGATATTTAACGGTCTAACATTAATATATGTGCAAGTATTTAAATAACAAGAGCAGTGGAAGATTGATTATCTATTCTCTTACTGTTATCTCTAGCAACGGGAGGTGCTTTAATAGATCTCTAGCGGTAGCCGGGAGAACAGAATCAGGTAATTTAACAATAATTAATTTTTTTAGATTATGCATAAGTTTATCGCGTCAAAGGGCGACTTGGCGGCACTTTCAGGGTAAAATTCCGCATAATTTTTTGACTGGTCTGAATATCCTGTTTCGGCCTGACATTAACCCCGATCCTTTAAAAATAATAAGACCTGAAAATGCAGACATTCATCGGTTCGCCAGCACTCTCCAGTTTCCGCCAGGAAAAATTACTTCAACAATTACAGTCTATTTTGCCTGAGATTTCACAGCTGACGGCGCATTATGTGCATTTTGCTGATACCGCACAGCCATTAACAGATGAAGAGACCGGCATTTTAGAAAAGCTGCTGCGTTATGGTCCGCATATGGATGAAGTTTCCAGTGAAGGGCGGCTGTTTCTGGTGGTACCACGTGCCGGTACGATTTCACCCTGGTCATCAAAAGCCACGGATATTGCTCATAACTGTAATTTATCGAACATTATTCGTATTGAGCGTGGTATTGCTTATCATGTGCAGGGTTCCACCGCTGATGATTTGCAATGGCGTGATGAAATTTCCCATACCATCGCAGATTGTTTGCATGATCGCATGGTGGAAATGGTGTTATCACAGATGCAGGATGCCAGTTGCCTGTTTGCCCATCATGAACCGCAACAGGGTGAAACTATTGATGTTCTGGTTAGCGGCAAGCCAGCCTTAAATGACGCTAATTTACGTCTGGGTTTAGCCCTGTCTGACGACGAAGTGGATTATCTGCTGGCACATTTCAGTGGTATTAAACGCAATCCGGTTGACGCCGAACTGATGATGTTCGCTCAGGCGAACTCGGAACACTGTCGACATAAAATATTTAATGCTGACTGGGTGATTGACGGGCAGGTGCAGGATCGATCACTGTTTAACATGATTCGTAATACCTATGAAACACATCCGGACGATGTTTTAAGTGCTTACAGTGACAACTCGTCGGTGATCGCTTCACATACCGCCAAACGTTTTATTGCTGATGCCAATAGTCATCAATATCAGTATTCGGATGAGCATATTGCTATTTTGATGAAGGTGGAAACGCATAATCATCCCACTGCGATTTCGCCTTTCCCCGGTGCTGCGACCGGTTCGGGTGGTGAAATACGTGATGAAGGGGCTACCGGCCGAGGTTCTAAACCAAAAGTCGGTTTAAGTGGTTTTTCTGTTTCAAACCTGAAAATACCGGATAGCCCGCAAACATGGGAAACCGATTACGGTAAACCGGCACGCATTGTTTCTGCACTCGACATTATGCTGGAAGCTCCCATCGGTTCGGCGGCGTTTAACAATGAGTTCGGCCGGCCGAATATTGCCGGCTATTTTCGTACTTTTGAAGAAACAGTGGCCGGTGCAGAGGGCGATGAAGTGCGTGGTTATCACAAGCCGATTATGCTGGCCGGCGGTTACGGTAACATTCGTGAGCAGCATATCAAAAAGCTACAATTACCGGTGGGAACGCCGATTGTAGTACTGGGTGGACCGGCCATGTTAATTGGTCTGGGCGGCGGGGCGGCTTCATCCATGGACAGTGGTGCCAGTGCCGAAGACCTTGATTTTGCTTCGGTACAACGCGGCAATCCGGAAATGGAACGCCGCTGTCAGGAAGTGATTGATGGCTGCTGGTCACAGCAACATAATCCGATTTTATCGATTCATGATGTCGGTGCCGGTGGCCTGTCGAATGCCTTGCCGGAGCTGGTTTATGACGGTGGCCGTGGCGCTGAATTTGAACTGCGTGAAGTGCATAACGACGAGCCGGGCATGACCCCCATGCAAATCTGGTGCAACGAATCACAGGAACGTTATGTGATTGCGGTCAACCCTGAACGTATCGATGATTTTAAAGCCATTTGTGAACGTGAGCGCTGTCCGTATGCCATTTTAGGCGATACCACCGAAGCGCAAACCTTAAAAGTCCATGACCGGCATTTTGATAATTACCCGGTGGATATGCCACTGGATGTGTTATTAGGCAAACCGCCGAAAATGCTACGTGATGTGAAACGTGCGGATATTCAGCATGCTAAATTTAACACCGGCGATATTGATATAACCGAAGCGGCCTTTAATGTGCTGCGCTTACCTTCGGTTGCCAATAAGTCCTTTTTAATCACCATCGGTGACCGCAGCGTAACCGGTATGGTTACGCGCGATCAGATGGTCGGCCCGTGGCAGGTGCCGGTGGCGGATGTTGCGGTCACCACGTCTTCGTATGAAAGTTACTGCGGCGAGGCGATGGCGATGGGAGAGCGTACACCGCTGGCATTACTTGATGGCCCGGCATCTGCACGCATGGCGATTGCAGAATCGATCACCAATATTATGGCGGCGCCGATTGCAAAAATATCGGATATAAAACTGTCGGCCAACTGGATGGCACCGGCGGGTCATGCCGGTGAAGATGCCAATTTATATGACACGGTTAAAACCGTGGGTATGGAAATTTGTCCACAACTCGGGCTGACGATTCCGGTGGGCAAGGATTCAATGTCGATGAAAACCGTGTGGCGCGATGGCACTGAAGATAAATCAGTAACCGCGCCGTTGTCTCTTATTATTACCGCCTTTACCCCGGTAACCGATGTGCGCAAAACACTAACCCCGCAGATTCGCACCGACATTGATGATACCGGCCTGTTATTGATTGATCTGGGTTTTGGCAAAAATCGCATGGGTGGATCGGCTCTGGCACAAACCTGCAAACAGATTGGTGATGTACCACCGGATCTTGATGATGCCAGCCAATTGGCTGCTTTTTTTGAAGTGTTCCAGCAACTGAACCAGCAGGGGAAAATCATTGCCTGGCATGATCGTTCTGATGGTGGTTTGTTTGCCTGTTTAAGTGAAATGGCATTTGCCGGTCATTGCGGTCTGGACATTCAACTGGACTCCATGTTGCGTGAAACTGACAGTGATATATTGTCGCTATTATTCAGTGAAGAACTGGGTGGTGTAATTCAGATTCGTTGTGATGACCTTGACCAGGTGGAAGCAATGTTTGAACAGGCCGGGTTGTCCGCTTGTTTACATGAACTGGGTAAAATCCATGATGAAGACCAGATCACGATAAACAATAACGGTATTCCGGTATTTTCAGCTTCACGCGAATCATTGCAGCAGGCCTGGAGTGAAACCAGTTATCAGCTGCAGAAACTACGCGATAATCCGCAGTGTGCCGAACAGGAATTTGAATCCATAAAACAAAATGATAGCGGTTTAACTGCCAGCCTGCGTTTTGATATTAACGATGATATAGCCGCGCCTTTTATTAATACCGGTATCAGACCGAATATCGCCATTTTGCGCGAGCAGGGGGTTAATGGTCAGGTTGAAATGGCTGCAGCGTTTGACCGTGCCGGCTTTAATGCGGTTGATGTACACATGAGTGACATTATCAACGGCAAGGTAAATTTTGAAGATTATAAGGGTCTGGTTGCCTGTGGTGGCTTTTCCTACGGTGACGTATTAGGTGCCGGCGAAGGCTGGGCAAAATCGATTTTATTTAACAGCAAAGCGCGTGATGTATTTGAAAGCTATTTTAATCGTGATGACACTTTCAGTCTGGGTGTCTGTAACGGTTGCCAGATGATGGCAAATTTAAAATCGCTGATTCCAGGGGCACAGCAGTGGCCGCATTTTGTGAGAAATAATTCGGAACAGTTTGAAGGCCGTTTCAGTCTGGTCGAGGTAATGGAATCAGCATCCGTATTAATGCAGGGTATGGCAGGATCTTATATGCCGATTGCTGTCGCCCATGGTGAAGGCAGGGCAGAATATAAAGACCAGGCGCAGCTGGATTCGGCCCCCGCCATAATGCGTTATGTTGATCATCATGCACAGGCCACAGAAAACTACCCGCTAAACCCGAATGGTTCGCCGTTGGGTTTAACCGGTTTTTGCAGTGATGATGGCAGAGCCACTATTATGATGCCTCACCCTGAACGTGTGTTTAGAACGGTGCAGCATTCCTGGCATCCGGATGAGTGGCAGGAAGATTCACCGTGGATGCGGATGTTCAGGAATGCACGGGTTTTTACTGATTAAAATACTGTTGGTAGTTATAAGTTATAAGTTGGCAGTAGAAAGTTAGTGGAGCAGGGGGCAGAGTCAATTTGTCCGGACTATATATTTTTTAATACGGTAGCTTGTAAAATTGACTCTGACCCCGTTTATTAGATTTATTCTGAACTAATCTGTGTTTCAAACATCAGAGTCGTCATGTCAATTATTATAAATAAATCTCCGGACGTATTGTCGTCTGAAATTACACCGAAATCTGTTTATCTGGATCGTCGTAAATTCATGCAGCAAAGTATTGCTGCCAGCCTGTTACTTTCCGCCGATGCTATGCTGCCGGCATGGGCAAAAAATACGGCTAAATGGCAGTCCTTGCAGAAAAGCCCGTTGAGTACTTCTGATACTGTTAATAGTCTGGAAGATATCACCTCCTATAATAATTTTTATGAGTTTGGTACCGGTAAGGAAGACCCACATAAAAACGCAACAGCTTTTAATCCGCACCCCTGGAGCATAACCGTCGAAGGTGAATGCAGTAAAACCGGGGTTTATGATCTGGAAGACTTTATCAAACCGGATGCACTGGAAGAACGCATTTATCGTTTACGTTGCGTTGAAGGCTGGTCAATGGTTATCCCCTGGGTGGGTTTTTCACTGGCGGATATGCTGAAAAAGTTTGAACCGAATTCAAAAGCGAAATATGTGGAATTTACCACGCTGTTAGATAAATCCAGAATGCCGGGGCAGCAGCGCCGGGTATTACACTGGCCGTATGTTGAAGGTTTACGAATCGATGAAGCGATGAATGAGCTGCCGATTATGGCGCTTGGCTTATACGGGGATGTTCTGCCCAATCAGAACGGTGCGCCGATACGACTGGTGGTACCCTGGAAGTACGGCTTTAAAAGCATTAAGTCCATTGTCAAAATTCGTTTTAGCGAAACACAACCGGTCACCACGTGGAATAGAACGGCGCCAGCAGAGTATGGTTTTTATTCTAACGTAAACCCGACAGTTGATCATCCACGCTGGAGCCAGAAAAAAGAAAGAGTCATCGGTCAGCCTTTCTGGAAACCGAAACGTGAAACGCAGATGTTTAATGGGTACAGTGACCAGGTTGCCCATCTTTACCGAGGCATGGATTTAAGGGAAAACTTCTGAGACTGGTCAGACGCTGATAATTAAAATTTCCACAGATGAACACAGTTAAAAAACACTTGATTCTGTCATCTCAACTAGATTCTGTCATCTCGACCAGCGGGAGAGATCTTCGGCAGTCGGTGTAAAAGATCTCTCCCGCTGGTCGAGATGACATTCACTCAACACCAGGGATCGGAGTCAGTTTTTTAAAACAAATAGATTGCTTATAAAAATCTGATGCTTAAATTGACTCCGATATTTACCACTAATATTACGCCTCAACGACCATTGAAAACTCTGTCCAAGTATCAACTAGCCTTCATTGTAAAACCGCTGGTATTTTCCCTGTGCCTACTGCCCTTTATCTTTTTGTTTTACGGGGCAGTTAATGACGACCTGGGTGTCAATCCTGTCGAAACCCTGACGCATGAAAGCGGGCAGTGGGCATTGCGGTTTTTATTAATTACGCTGATGATGACACCGCTAAGACGAATATTCAACATTCACTGGCTGGTAAAATTACGGCGTATGCTGGGGTTGTTTGCTTTCTTTTATGCGGTGTTGCACTTCACCACTTATATCTGGCTGGATCAGTTTTTTGACTGGCGAGAAATTCTTGTGGATATACCGAAACGGCCTTTTATCACCATCGGTTTTGTTTCTTTTGTACTGTTAATTCCGCTGGCGATGACCTCAACAAAAGCCATGCAGCGACGCTTGAAAAAGAAATGGCTGACGTTGCATAAGCTGGTTTATATTATTCCCGTACTGGTGATTATTCATTTTATCTGGTCGTTAAAAGCCGATTATTCAGAACCGTTTATTTATGCTTCGATCTTTTCTTTTTTAATGTTAACGCGTGTATATCACGTACAAAAGGTGGCCAGCAAAAAAGCATCGAGTGTTTAGCTCGATGCTTTCAGGTTTTTTACACTGTCGGCTGTTAAATCAACAGCTCTGGTTAAAGCAGGCTTGTTACTGCTGGCTGCCGCTTAACCCAGTTCACCGGGGTAATCCGCAATACCCGGGTTGGCTTTTACCCCGACCAGTTTAGGGTGGTTGATCTTGGGGATTTTCAGGACATTATCTTTGCCTCTGTTTTTAACAATATGATCATGCACCACATCCCACATCAAACGGCCTTCCGGGGTACGGTTAACCTGTGCCCAGCCGGCAACTCTATAGGTTTCTTCCGCTTCGATCAAGTGGCCGGAATCCAGACGTGCATCTGTGATTCGTTCATACAGCGGTTTGGATGGATCGATGGTGTAATCCATACCGCCAACACGTACCATGTCACCACCGGACTGCAGATATGGATCAGGGTCAAACAGGTTGTCTGCCACCTGTTCAAGAATGTTCATCAGGGTATGCCCGGTCATTTCTGTGACATAGGTTTCGCCGTAGGTTAATGAACATTGTGTCATCACGTCTTCCATCGTAATCCAGTCACCTTTCAGCGTGGTGGTGCCCCAGCGTACACCGGCAGACATGGCGACATCCGCATCGTATTCTTCGCGTAGAGCGTTACACAACACCTGATCCCAGGTACCCATGAAATTACCACGACGGTAAAGCAGACGGTCGGCGATGGCCAGTTTTTCATCAAGAATTTCAGCAAAACTCTTGCCCACGCGGGACTTGTTGTAGAACATTTTTTCAGTACGGCTTTCGACAATGTTTTCATCATAGATAGTTGAGCGCATCTGATCGATATAGGCCTGCATTTCTTTATCGGCGGGCAGGGCATCGGAGATAACCGGCAACATGTTGTAATGCATGCTGTTGATTTTTCCATCTTTAATATCAAAATCCATCACCCCGAGGAACTTGCCGTTCGAACCGGCATTGGTTACCCAGCAGTCATGACCTTCAACATTTTTCACCTTGATCGGTTCCGGTACGCCATCATGAGTATGACCACCAAAGACTGCATTTAATCCGGGCACACGCTCGGCCATTTTAATATCAACGTCCATACCATTGTGAGACAGCAGTACGATGGCATCCGGTTTTTCTTCTTCACGGATCATTTCTACC
This sequence comes from Gammaproteobacteria bacterium, assembly GCA_024277705.1. Classification (GTDB taxonomy): domain Bacteria; phylum Pseudomonadota; class Gammaproteobacteria; order SZUA-229; family SZUA-229. The sequence goes on along the minus strand of JAJRUQ010000081.1, from coordinate 10,284 downwards.
AGTTCAATCATGTCATCTTCTCGCAGACCGAATGACCAGTCAGGGAAGAACTCAGGGGGGTTGGCATTACCGGTACGCGGGAAGGCCTGCCCAACGATGCAGATTCTGGCACCATTGATCTCTTTAATAACATAAGGCTGGAAGGCGTAACCGACATCTTCGTCATACAGTCCGCGACCATCATTGGCATCAACCAGTTCGGTGTATTTGTCATCCATTAAGGAGTCTTCTTTTACGCGAACGTTCTGACCGATGAAATCGCCTTTGAACAGTGCGACGTTACTTAATACTTCACTTTCATTGTAGGTGAATTCCCAGTGACCAACCATGACATCGATGCCCAGAATGTTTGAGGCTTCTACCATGTCTACGCCACGGGTCCATAATGAAGTACCGGAACCCTGCCATAAGTCACCACCATCGATGGTTACCGTGTTCTGGCGACCACCGGCCTGTTTGCGCAAGCGATCCAGCAGGGTTTTCATTTGCGGGAAACCACCGGTTTTGCCGTATTTGGCTGCTGCCTTTTCAAAATCCAGATAAGTGTAGGCATAGGATTCCGGAGTGTCAGTGGTTAAATTCATGGCTTTCAGCAGTTTGTTACCGACCAGATGAGGTGGGCGGCCGAAGGCATCACCAACACCAAGATTGACATTGGGTTCTCTGAAATAAACCGGTGATAACTGGCCATGGAAATCAGTGGTGTGCAATATACGGACGTTACCCTGCAAGGGAAGATCATAAAAATCATCGGCTATTATTTTGGCCTGCGGGGTAACAGCAGCAGCTGGACCGGGTGCAGATGAAGGTGCAGGTGTTTTATCACTGCAGGCAGACAGTATAGCGGTGCCACCAGCGGCACTTAATCCCATCAATTTCATAAAGGTTCGGCGATCTATTGTTGGCATGGAGATTCCTCAATCAGCATTTTTAATTTTATTATTCATGGTTTTTTTATCAGATTTTAGCAGTCAATCATAACGCAAAATTTTACAGATAGTTAGTAAGCTGCTTAAAATTTACTCATATATTTAGAGAATTTATGGTTTTTCTAAATAAGGCTGAAAATAAGCCACCATTTTTGTGTATTATTCGCGTCCTTATGATCTCTAAAATTAACTGTTTGACGTTTATCTGTTTGTTATATTCCGGTCTGTTTGTTAATCCGGTTATGGCTGATGTTGTTAAACCGGCATTGGTTGAAATAAATGTTAAAAAAGACAAAACCGTTAATATTGAGATCAGGGCAAGCATAGAAGCACTGCTCACCGGTATTAATGCACAATATAAAAATACAAAGCAGGCGCCCAATGCTGCGCAATATGATGTTTACCGAAAAATGACAGCAGAGCAGTTACAGCATTCATTTGAAAGCTTTAAACAGCCGTTCCTGCAGCAGGTTTACCTGAAAATAGCCGGTAATACACAGCGGCAGAATCTGCTGTTGAGTATTGATGGCGTCACCATACCGCCACCCGGTTACACCAAAGTACCGCGCATCAGTGTGATTCAAATGAGTGGCAAACTGCCTGATGATGCGCAATCACTGCAGTGGTACTACCCGGCGAAATTTGGTGATCATGCGGTTCGTTTGCGGCAGATAGACCAGGAAAATCATCTGTGGCACTGGTCGCAATGGCAGTGGATACGTGACGATTCGGTCAGTGAGCCGTTTTCCTTAACTGAAATAGTGGCAGATAAACCACTGCTGGACGTGATTTCGTCCTATATTGTCATTGGTTATTCTCATATTGTACCCAAGGGACAGGACCACATATTATTTATTCTGGGTCTGTTTCTGCTGTCAACGCACTGGCGGCCGCTACTTATGCAGGTCACCATGTTTACCGTGGCGCATACAATAACACTGGGACTGGCGATGAATAATGTCGTAGAATTACCGGCAAATGTGGTCGAGCCGTTAATTGCCCTGTCGATTGCTTATGTGGGCATCGAAAATCTGACCACCAGAACCTTGCATAAAAGCCGGCTGATTCTGGTTTTCATCTTCGGTTTGCTGCATGGGCTTGGTTTTGCCGGTGTATTGTCAGATTTTGGCATGCCGGAAGATGATTTTGCGGTGGCACTGATCAGTTTTAATGTGGGCGTGGAGCTTGGTCAGATAACGGTGATTTCACTGGCTTTTGTATTATTAAGTGTCTGGTTTAAAAACCGGCAGCGGTATCGGAAAATGGTGGTAATGCCGGGCTCAATATTAATATCGGTGGTTGGTTTGTACTGGTTTTTTGAAAGACTTGAATTATTTTAAGATGATGAGATGTAGAATGTTTAGAGGAATAACAGCTGGCAGAATTTTTGCGGTTTTATCGATATGTATGCTTGTTGCATCATGTGCCAATTCAAAAATCACCACCCGTTGGGCCGATCCGGAGTATAAAAAAACTTATCAGCATCCCCTGATTATCGGTGTTTCCGATAGTCAGCAAACACGCCGCATTTACGAGAATTATTTTGTCTCAGTATTAAAACAACACGGTATTCACTCCACTCCCAGTTATGAGCTGATTAACAGCAAGCAGAAAATGAACCGTGAAATGGTGGTTGCTGCCATAAAAAATACCGACATCGATGCGGTTATTGTGTCGTATCTGATCGCTTCGGATGTCGAGGTGTCATACCGGGCGTCACCGCTGAGTACCAGCTATTCTGATAATGTGGAAAATAACCAGATTTCTGCCACCATGATTTCAACACGGGGCCGTACCAGCAGTACTGAAATTATTACTCTGAAAAACGATGTATATGATGTTGCCCTGGATACATTAGTATGGTCAGTACAAACACGAACTGTTGCACCGGAATCAATCGATGAAGTAGTCACCGATGTTGTTGAACTGTTAGTTGAAGCGTTAATGAATGATGGCATATTGAAGTAGTTTTTCTTTAACTGCGTGCGCTGTAATATAAATTGAGTGATTGAGTTTTATTGTGTACTTGTTATCATGCATACCATAAACCCTGTTTAATAAAGGAAGTACCATGAATCTAATTAGCAAAAATATAAGTAAAGTCATTTTTATTATGGTATCAGGCTTGTTGCTGGTTTCCTGTAGCAATACCAAGCTTTCACAAACCTGGGTTGAACCGGATAATAAAAAACTATACAAAGACCTGTTAATTATCGGTATTGGTGAAAGTGAACAGAATCGTCGTGCTTATGAAAGCTATTTTGTCGAAGAATTAAGTGCTCGCGGTATTGAAGCTGAGGCCAGTTATAAACTAATACGGCAAAGTGAGAAAATCGACAGGGAGACGATTGTTAAAGCCATCGATGGCCTGGGCATAGACGGGGTCATCCTGACTCATATGGTCGCTGTGGATGAGGAAACGATCTACCGTCCAACCATGGATTATATGCCAATGTATGGTGGTGGTTATTATGGTGGTCTGTACAGTTATTATCCGCATGTTAATACCTATGTGCATCAACCGGGGTACTACACCACCCATGAAACCTATACCCTGGAAACCAATTTATATGATGTTGAAACGGAAGAACTGGTCTGGTCTGCACGCAGCCGGACATTCTCGCCGGAATCAGTCGAAGAAGTGATTGTTGATTTAACAAAATTGCTTATAGATGACCTGGAAAACAAGCACTTAATAAAATCAAAATAATACTATAAACGGCTGCTTGTTCTGCTATTAAAATGAAGCTTAAGAATAATCAGCCGTTTTCAATAGTTGCATTCAGTGTTTAATATTTTTAACTTGAATTCTACCGACATAATTTCACTCAACCTGTACCCAAGCCGCTAACGCCAGTCAGTTAATGTTTCAGCCCAAAGAACTTTTTATAGGTTTGCGATATATTCGCGCAAAACGCAAAAGCCATTTTGTTTCTTTCATCGCCTTTATTTCGATTGCCGGGGTAGCGCTGGGTGTGTTTGCGTTGATTGTTGTGCTTTCAGTGATGAACGGTTTTGGCAATGAACTGCGTGACCGTACCTTAAGTATGACTTCACATGCTACCATCAGCGGTTATGATGGTTATATGCGTGACTGGCATTCTGCTCTGAAAAAGGCTGAGCAGCAGCCGGAAGTGCTGGCGGCCGCTCCATACATCAGTAAAGAAGTAATGCTTTCCAACGGACGCCGGGTTAGTGGTTCATTGATTCGCGGCGTGCAGCCGGAGCTGGAAAGTAAAGTCTCACTGGTGGAATCAAAAATGATTTCCGGCAGTCTGCTGGATTTAAAGCCGGGACAGTACGGCATTGTTATCGGCCGGGAACTGGCCAATGCGCTTAATGTTTATGAGGGTGATCGGGTGACGGTGATTACGCCACAGGCAAGCATTACTGCTGTCGGGGTTATGCCGAGGTTAAGGCGTTTCCGGGTGGTTGGTGTGTTTGAGGTGGGCATGCATCAATATGATGCGGCCATGGCCTATATGCACCTGGAAGATGCTGCAAAATTATTCAGTTACAAGAATAAAGTCAATGGTATACGCCTGAAGTTAACCGACCTGTTCGAGGCACCACGCATTACCCGTGATATCGAAAAAAGTTTTGGTGAAGATTACTGGGTAAGAGACTGGTCAAAACAGCACAAGAATTTTTTCCGCGCCTTGCAAACTGAAAAAACCGTTATGTTCATAATATTATTAATGATGGTATCCGTGGCTGCGCTTAATATTGTTTCCACTTTAATGATGACGGTTACCGATAAAGAGGCGGATATTGCGATACTGCGTGCATTAGGCATACGTCCGTCCAGCATCATGGTTATCTTCATTATTCAGGGAGCCTTTATCGGGCTGTTCGGTACCTTAATCGGTGTTGCTGCCGGGGTGCCTGTGGCACAAAATGTTTTTGAAATAGTCTCCTGGCTGGAACAGATATTTAACACCGACTTTTTACCCAGCGATGTATATTACATCAGCGACATTACGGCGGATGTCAAAGTCAGTGAAGTGGTGACCTATGCCTTGTCTGCATTTAGTGTCACCATACTTGCCACCATTTACCCGGCATGGCGTGCTTCGCGTACTTTACCTGCGGAAGCTTTGCGTTATGAATAGGCAGGCGATTCCGGAGGCAGCGAAATGTTAAAAGCGGTCAATATTGCAAAAGATTATAACGATGGCATACGCAATGATCTGCATGTGCTGAGGGATATCAATTTCACTCTGGATCATGCCGAAACCTCTGCCATCATCGGTTCCTCCGGCTCGGGAAAAACAACTCTGCTGAATATTCTGGGGGGGCTGGATGAACCCAGCAGTGGCCAGGTATTCCTGAATGACGTTGATGTACACAAGCTGAGTGAGAAAAAACGCTGTACGGTGAGAAACCGGCACTTCGGTTTTATTTACCAGTTTCATCATCTGCTGCCTGAATTCAGCGCACTGGAAAATGTAGCGATGCCATTATTAATCAATGGTGATCCGGTGAAACAGGCAAAACAACGCGCGGAAAAAGTGCTGGCAGATGTCGGGCTGCAACAGCGGATTCATCACAAACCCGGTGAACTGTCCTGCGGTGAACGCCAGCGTGCGGCTATTGCCCGAGCCCTGATCCATCAGCCCGACTGTATCTTTGCCGATGAACCAACCGGCAACCTTGACCGGAAAAATGCCGAGCAGGCGATTGATTTAATTATTAACTTGAATAAAGAATATCGCACCTCCCTGATTATCGTAACCCACGATGTGAAAATTGCAGAGCGCATGGATACGCTTTATAGCCTGGAAGATGGCGTATTAAAAAAAACCTGAACAGAGACGTTGTAAGTTATAAGTTATTAAGTAGCAAGTTAAAAGCTGGATAACCTTTTGTTTAACAAGCTTCTTTTGCTTTAACGTTTTTAAACTTACAACTTACAACTTCTCTTAAGGCTCATTGTAGTTGTCTGTTTACCGGGATCTCCGGTTCTGTCAGTACTCCTGGTATTTTGATATCGGTTAATGCTTTTTCTAAAGTAAAACTTTCTCAATGCCGCCGTTATTCGCTTTCTGAATAAACTGTTTTTCCCAGTTTTTGCCGTGCAGCTGATTGGCCATTTCGATGATGATGTAATCAGTTTTCAGGCCGGTATCATCGGTATATCTTGCCAGCCCTTGCTGGCAGGCAGGACAGGAAGTTAATAATTTAACATTGTCTTTTTCTGCTTTATTGTTACCGGTAATATTCTGGATGTTTTTAGTCAATTCTTCACGTTTACGGTAGCGCAGCTGATCGGCAATATCCGGTCTGCCGGTGCCCAGGGTACCGGCTTCACCACAGCAGCGATCGCTTAAGCTGACCGTCTGGTTTAATAGTGTTGAAGCGACCGTAATCGGGTTATGCTGCTTTATCGGTGTATGGCAGGGGTCATGATATAAGTAGTTACTGCCACTGGCATTTTTATCGGATAAGGTAATATTCTTTTCCATTAAATATTCATGTATATCCAGCAGGCGACAGTCCGGAAAGATTTTTTCAAATTCATACTTTAATAACTGGTCCATGCAGGTACCGCAGGAAACAATTACAGTTTTAATGTCCAGGTAATTAAGTGTGTTGGCGATACGATGAAATAAAACCCGATTTTCGGTAGTGATGGATTTGCTTTTATCGGAAAGACCGGCAGAGCTTTGCGGGTAACCGCAACACAGGTAACCCGGTGGCAATACTGTTTGTGTGCCGGCTTCATACAACATGTGCAGGGTTGCCATGCCTATCTGACTGAATAGACGTTCTGAACCACAACCCGGAAAATAAAAAACAGCATCGGCAGTATCAAAATCAATATCAGGCTTGCGGATGATAGAAACGTAATCAGTGTCTTCCAGGTTCAGCAGTGCGCGACTGGTTTTGCGTGGCACGTCAACACGTATCGGCTTGCGTACCAGGTTGACCATCTGTGTTTTTTGATCAACCGCACCGGTGGTACTGGGGGGGATCCGGTTACTCTTTCCCAGCAGGCCGAATTTTTTTGCAAAAAAGTGGCCGCTATTGATGGCCTGAAAACCACCAATGGCCAGTACGGTGCGTAATGCTTTGACACTGAACGGGCTTTTTACATTCAGGAAGGTAATCGCGGCTCTGGTTGCCAGATTACTGTTTTTCTTGCCGTGTTTGCTTAACAGCTGGCGCATGTGAATGGAAACATCACCAAAATCAATATTCACCGGGCAGGGGTTCAAACACTTGTGGCAGGTGGTGCAATGGTCGGCAATATCATTCATCGAATCAAAGTGTGACAATGAAACCCCGCGCCGGGTCTGTTCTTCATACAGAAAGGCTTCAATCATTAAGCCGGTGGCCAGAATTTTGTCGCGGGGTGAATAATACAGGTTTGCCCGTGGCACATGGGTCATACATTTGGGTTTGCATTTACCGCAGCGCAGACAGTTTTTAATCTCGCTGTTTAGCTTACCCAGCTCGCTGTCTTCAAGAATGATGGCTTCCTGCTGCACCAGTCGCAGTGAGGGGGTATAGGCCAGGTCGAGATTGGATGCGGCCAGTAATTTATCTTTGTTAAAATGCTGGTTAGGGTCTACGTCTTTTTTGTAGCGGGCAAAGGCTTCCAGTTTTTCGGTTTCCAGATATTGTATTTTGGTCAGGCCAATACCATGTTCGCCTGAAATAACACCATCCAGTGACTGTGCCAGCTGCATAATCTGGTCAACAATTTTATCGGCTTCGCGCAGCATGTTGTAATTGTCGGAATGTACCGGGATATTGGTATGCACATTGCCGTCACCGGCGTGCATGTGCAGGGCGACAAACAGTTTGGCATCACGGACTTTTTGATGTATTTTCCTGAATTTGTCCCGCACCGCTTTCATATCCTGACCGGAAAAAATTTCACTTAAGGAAAGGTAAACCTCCGTTTTATAAGACAGCACACATTCACGGCGTAATATCAGGTCGATCAGTTTGTCATCATGCTGGATGTTTTGCTGTTCACTTTCCAGTAATAGCGATTTGTTCTGTATGGCGCTGGATTCGAGGTTGTGCAAAATAGAAAGCCAGCGCTTTCTGCATGCTGTGACTCGTTGCAGCGCATTTTCACATTTATTGCTGACAATCTGCCGGGCTTCTTTACTGGTAATGTATTCACCATCTTCTCTGGCTTCTTCGAGGTGGCCGTGTACGCCTTCCTCTAGGTAAAGGTTGATGGCGTCACATATTTTTATTTTATTATCAATGGCCTGGCGGATATTGATGCATTCAATTCCGCGGTTGTATTCGGCAAGACGTGGTAGTGGAATCACCACATCCTCATTAATTTTAAAGGCATTGGTGTGGGCTGAGATTGCAGCGGTTCTGGCGCGATCCAGCCAGAAACGGCGGCGGGCTTCTGCACTGATAGCAATAAAACCCTGAGCATTACGTTTTTTACTGATGTCGATAACCGCTTTAGCAGTAGCATCTACCTGGTTTTCATCATCCGCAGCAATATCAGCCAGTAGTACCATCTTTGGTCTGCCGGCTGGAGCTCCATCGGTGCTGGTGGCCTTGGTGGTGTATTTTACTGCTTTGATATAACGCTCATCAAGATGTTCCAGACCGGTGAGTAGAACCTGTGAATTATCATCAAGCAATTGTTTGACTTCAACAACTGCCGGCACCGCCTGTGCAATATCCGTACCGAAAAATTCCAGGCAGATGGTACGTTTGTGTTGTGGCATTTTGTGCAGCAAAAAGCGTCCCGAGGTTATCAGGCCGTCGCAGCCTTCTTTTTGCACACCGGGCAGGCCGGATAAAAATTTGTCAGTGACATCTTTACCTAAACCTGATTTTCGAAAATCCTTGCCCGCCATGTCGAGCTGTCTGGGTTCACCGATAACGGTTTTACCGTCAACATCAAAACAGGTGATTTTGAAACTGACCAGATTCTGTTCATGAATTTTGCCAAGATTATGATTCAGGCGTTCAATTTCCATCCATAAACCGTCCGGGGTTACCATGCGCCATGACACCAGGTTATCCAGTGTAGTGCCCCAGATGACGGCCTTCTTGCCACCGGCATTCATTGCAATGTTGCCGCCGATAGTGGACGCGTCCTGTGACGTCGGGTCGACCGCAAAAGCATACGCTTGCTGTTCGGCCAGATCGGAAACGCGACGGGTAATGACCCCGGCACCGCATTCAACAACGGCCTGTTTGTGTTTAACGCCAGGCAAGGCGGTTGGCACGATGCTGCTTAAGGTTTCCAGCTTTTCGGTATTGATGATGGCGGTATTGGCGTGCAAAGGAATGGCACCTCCGGTATAGCCGGTACCGCCGCCACGGGGAATAATGGTTAAACCCAGTTCAATACAGGCGCGCACGATGGCGGCCACTTCTTTTTCGGTATCCGGTTTTATCACCACAAATGGCATAGCAATGCGCCAGTCAGTTGCATCGGTGGAGTGTGCAACCCGTGCCAGTCCGCTGAAATCAATATTGTTTTTAGAGGTGATTTTGCCCAGTACCTTGCGTGTTTTCTGTCGCAGTGACAGCTGTGACAGTAAACTGTCCTCAAACCGGCTGATAGCTTTCAGGCAGTTTGCGTGCAGCGTCAGGGCATCGCTATTGCCATCGGCGCGTAATTCCACCTGGTTCAAACGGTGTTTTAGTGCATTGATTAATGCTGCTCGACGTTTCGGATTATTGAGCAGATCATCTTTGACATAGGGGTTACGTTTAATCACCCACATATCACCAAGCACTTCAAACAGCATCCGGGCCGAGCGACCGGTACGGCGAGAGCCACGTAATTTTTCAATAATCTGCCAGCTTTCTTCACCCAGAAACCGGATAATAATCTCACGGTCGGAATAAGACGTGTAGTTATAGGGGATTTCGCGAATTCTAGCTGTTTGGGTATCGGTCATGGGTATCCGCAATCGCGGCTCTGGATTTTTAAAAGCGCATTATACGCTAAGTCATTAATAAGCTTAAAAGCTATTTTATGTCGCAATGAACACAAAGTGACAAAAAATAGTTTTCATGGAAGTCCGCTGCTGAACCTTAGGAGAAGTTGTAAGTTTTAAGTTTCAAGTTGTAAGTTTAAAAACTTTAAAAACAATGATCCGCGAATTAGGGCAGGACGCCCGTAAATAGAATAACGCAGGAGCAGTTATCGAGAACGCAAAGACGCAAAAAAAAACCACAAAAAAATCCAGGTTTTTTTTGGGCGAGCAGTACTCGCCGTTGTTTAAGTATATAAGCTTTGTTCTGCCGGGCAATGCCCGACCAGTGTTTCTACCATTAATTATTGTTTTGTTTTTTTCGCGTCTTTTGCGTTTTTCGCGGACTAACGCTTTTTAGCTGCCTACTGCAAACTGCCAAC
>JAJRUQ010000080.1 GCA_024277705.1 Gammaproteobacteria bacterium | reverse complement strand
ATATCCTCCAGCAATCGCTCAATAATCGTGTGCAAACGACGGGCACCGATCTTTTCAGCATTTTCATTAACCTCAAAAGCGGAACGGGCAATTTGTTTTACCCCGTCTTCGGTAAAGTTGATACTAAAACCCTCCGTTGCCATCAACGCTTTATACTGCACGGTTAATGCCGCATCCGGCTCGGTCAGTATGCGCTCAAAGTCAGCCGCATTTAATGCTGAAAGTTCGACTCTTATCGGCAAGCGCCCCTGTAACTCAGGAATTAAATCACTGGGTTTGGTCAAATGAAAAGCACCGGAAGCAATAAACAGGATGTGGTCGGTGTTTACCATGCCATATTTCGTTGAAACCGTGCAGCCTTCAACCAGTGGCAATAAATCACGCTGCACACCTTCACGTGAAACATCTGCACCGCTACTTTCTGTACGTTTTGCAACCTTGTCAATTTCATCAATAAAAACAATTCCGTTCTGCTCGGCATTTTCAACCGCACGCGTTTTTATATCATCCTCTTTCAGCAGCTTAGCGGCTTCTTCATCAAGAATAACTTTCCGTGCTTTGGCAATTTTCATTTTGCTGGTTTTTTTCTTGCTGTCGCCCATATTCTGAAACAAACCCTGAAGCTGCGAGGTCATTTCTTCCATACCCGGTGGTGCCATGATTTCTACACCTACCGGTGCAACCGCCGTTTCCAGCTCGATTTCCTTATCATCAAGCTCACCATTGCGCAGCTTCTCCCTGAACTTCTGCCGGGTTAAATTTTCCCTGTTTTCCTCCGGTTCGCCAAATTCATTCCTTGCCGGCGGTAACAGAACATCGAGTATCCGGTCCTCGCTCGCCTGTTCCGCCAGATGACGCACTTTAGCAATCTCCTGTTCGCGTGTCGTCTTTACCGACATATCGACAAGATCGCGTATAATGGAATCAACTTCACGCCCGACATACCCAACTTCTGTGAACTTGGTCGCCTCAACCTTGACAAATGGTGCCCTGGCAAGATGTGCCAGACGACGTGCTATTTCTGTTTTTCCCACGCCGGTCGGGCCTATCATCAGTATGTTTTTCGGTGTAATTTCATCGCGCAGCGCTTTGTCCACCTGCATACGACGCCAACGGTTACGCAGCGCAATAGCGACTGCACGCTTGGCATCATCCTGACCAACAATGTGTTTATCTAGTTCCTGAACAATTTCTCTGGGTGTCATTTCAGACATATATGGTAAACCTTTATCATTATTTTATTATCGCCAGTGCTTTACCGTACATTGTAAATATATTATATCTGCTCAATGGTACGCGTCTGGTTGGTGTAAATGCAGATATCTCCAGCAATGGCCAGGCTTTTTTCTACAATATCTTTTGCTGCTAAATCGGTATTATCAAACAAAGCTCTTGCCGCCGACTGTGCGTAGCTACCACCCGAGCCAATGGCAATAAGATCATCAAAAGCCTCGATAACGTCCCCGGTTCCAGACACCAGCAAAGAAGCTTCCGCATCTGCAACAATCAGCATAGCCTCAAGTTTTCTTAATACTCTGTCGGTACGCCAGTCTTTTGCCAGCTCTACCGCTGCCCGCTTTAACTGGCCGCTATGACGCTCCAGCATGGCCTCAAATCGCTCTAGCAGGGTAAATGCATCTGCGGTAGCACCGGCAAACCCCACGATAACTTTGTCGCCATATATCTTTCGAACTTTTGTTGCATTACCTTTCATGATGGTATTACCCAGAGTCACCTGACCATCGCCACCTACCACCACTTTACCCGCACGGCGCACCGTAAGGATAGTCGTACCATGAAATGTTTCCAATTTTTACTCCGGGAAGATAACGTTGAACACTGCCACCGTGGTCAGCATAAATCGCCACCACTATCGCTACGTTTAAAAATGTAGCCGAATTTTACACTATGCAGCCGCCGGCTCATACCACCGCTCGCAAGGGATTCACCACTCATCAGACCGGGACACGAATTAACGCTGCACTTTTAAAAACTGATCGGCACCCCGGGCAATAAAACGCAGCTGGGTAATCGCTTTTTCAGTTAACCGCTTTAATTCTACCGGTTTACAGTCCAGTGCCTCGGCACCGGCATTAAATACCACTATCACCATTGCTTCGGCCTGAATTTTTGCATCAACGGCAGCATATCCCTGTGTCTGCTGAATATAATCAGCAAGCTCGGTAATGCAATACTGCAGTTCCCGTGACACCGCTTTACGAAACGCTAATGAAGCGCCCGTGCGAACACGCAATAACAGATAAAACAGGTTGGGATTTTTGTAAATATACTGCATGAAGGTTTCTACAGAAATACGGATAACATCACTTTGCTCACTGATACGCTGCCGGGCTTTACGCATTAACTGCCGCAGCGCCACCCCGCTTTCATCTACCAGTGTTAACCCCAGCTCCTCCATATCTTCAAAATGCCGATAAAAAGAATTGGCTGCCAGCCCGGCTTCCCGACTGACTTCACGCAGGCTTATGCTGGAATAATCACGATCCTGACCCAGCAGCTGAAACGCTGCACCAATAATCAAACGGCGTGTTTTTTCTTTTTGCAGAGTTCTGTTAACTGTCATCTTCGCCCGTATCCACCGGAAAAGCTTATCACGCTGCTAACAATGAATTAACATCTGTATAAATAAAACTATTGCAAGTTTTCAAAAAGCTATACATTTAATGATTTTCAGCGTACACTTGTACACAACTATAACACAAAACCATCGATGTCAGGATGAATATTGATACCACTATTAACGAATACTCTGCGCTTGAAGAAAAAATCAATATTTCTTCACACGCGCTCGGCTTCCTTTTAAGCATTCTCGCACTGGTCTTTTTAAATGTCAGAACCTTTGAGTACGGTACCATCTGGCATATCGTAAGTTTTGCCATATTCGGAGCCAGCCTGATTATTTTATATGCTATTTCAACCATCTATCACCATGCCAAAGATCCCGTCCTGAGAAACCGCTTAAGAATACTTGATCACTCGGCCATTTACCTGTTAATTGCCGGCACCTACACTCCCTTTACCCTGGTTACATTAAACGGTCCCACCGGTTGGACGATCTTCAGTATTACCTGGCTGATGGCAGCAATCGGTATCACCCTGAAAATATTTTTTACCGGACGATACGACATTTTATCGACCATTATGTATGTTTTTATGGGCTGGATTATTCTTTTTGCGATTCAGCCATTGATTGAAAATTTATCTGCGGAAGGCCTATTCTGGCTGGTCAGCGGTGGTGTGGCTTATACCCTGGGTGCAATTTTATACAGCATTGACCGCATCCGGTACAATCATGCTATTTTTCATTTTTTTGTATTAATCGGTAGCACCTGCCATTTTATTTCGGTGTATTTATACGTTTTACCTCTGGAGTAAACCCGCTTAATCACACCAGCCCGAAGATTGCACTGGAATGCAGAATTCCGGACTAGGGCTGCGGCCGCTCAAAGGTCCATTGCCTGTCATCTGATAAGCTTTCGTTAAATTGATAACCTGCAAGATCAAATGCTTTAAGCTGTTCCGGCTGTTCAATCCGGTGACGAATAATATAATCAGCCATTAAGCCGCGTGCTCTTTTGGCAAAAATAGCAACCACCCGTGTTTTACCGTTTTTTGTTTCTTTAAACGTTATATTCAACAACCGGCCCGCCAGCAATTTTGGTTTTACCGATTTGAAATATTCATTGGAAGCCAGGTTAATCAGTACCGCCTGCTGCTGCTTTTTTAACTCTTTATTGAGACTTTCGGTAATACGATCACCCCAGAACTGGTACAAATTATCCCCGCGTTCATTTTTTAACTTTGTCTTCATTTCAAGGCGATAGGGCTGTATCAAATCAAGCGGGCGCAAACAACCATATAAACCTGAAAGAATACGTAAATGGTCCTGCGCGTAGGCATAGTCATCATCACTAAATGCCGCAAGATCAAAGCCACCGTAAACATCACCCTTGAATGCAAAAAGGGCCTGCTTGGCATTCTTGCGGGTAAACGGGGTTTTAAAAGACTGAAAACGAGCCACATTCAACTGTGCAATATTTTCACTGATGCTCATCAGCTGCTGAAGCTTTTCCCTGTTTATTTTTTTTAATTCTTTTATCAGTCGCTCGGAATCGTTCAGATCAGCAGGTTGACTGTATTTTTTTGACAACCCGGCCTGTTCAAAATCCTGGCCTTTGGATGGCGATAGTGTAATGATCATTTTTTTCTCTACGGTATGCCCGGAAAACGGACGGATCGATGGCTATTATAAACGACTGTTGAAGTCGATTATTTCATAACAAACATACGGTTATTATCACTGCAGCCCCGTTATCCATGCGTGAGATGAATGACCAGCGGCTGCTAAGACCGTATGCCGCATGGAGGCGTCATTCATCTCCCGGATGAGCAGATAGCAGCACAGGACGCAGGCGCAATAACGCTTTCCACACGCAGCAACAACGGTAACAGGACCGCTGCAGGTTTATTTTTTTCTGGCACGCGGATGCGCGTTATCGTAAACACCGGCAAGGTGCTGAAAATCAAGATGGGTATAAATTTGCGTGGTACTCAAATTTGCATGCCCCAGTAATTCCTGCACTGCCCGCAAATCTTTTGACGACTCTAACAGGTGTGAAGCAAAAGAGTGACGTAACATATGCGGGCTTACATTGACATTTAAACCTTGCCTTATTGCTGTTTTTTTTAATCGCTTCTGAATACTACTGTTACTCAAACGACTGCCTCGGCTACTGACAAATAATGCCATTTCATCGTTCTGCGCCAGCTGTATACGAAAATCCAGCCAGTGACTGACGGCCGCCTTCGCTTTTCCACCAAAAGGCAGATGCCTTTGCTTTTTCCCCTTACCGGTAACCATTATTATTTGCTGCTGCCAGTCAATGTCAGACAGGTTTAATCCGCTTAATTCAGATAACCGCAGACCACATCCATACATCAGCTCAAGCATGGCATTGTCGCGGCTCAGCAGCTTATTCTCAGCGGTTGCGGCGGTCTTCCCCGTGCCGGTTTGCAATAACCGGTCAATCTCATCCACGTTTAGTGTTTTCGGTAAGCGTCTGGCTACTTTGGGCGCAGGAATGCCGATAGCCGGATTATTGGATGCTCGTTTAAAGCGACATAAATAGTTGAATAAACTGCGAATTGAGGACAGCCAGCGCTGCAGACTTTTCCCTGACAGACCTTTCCGGTGCAAGGTGGCGACACATCGACGAATATCTGCCGGTTTAATATCATCCCATGGCAGACACTGTGACTCATCCAGAAAGCAACTATCAATAAAATGCTGAATGTCACGCCGGTATGCCAGCACCGTATGCGTCGAATAACGTCGCTCGGACTGCAGATAACGGTAAAACTGTGCCAGATCCTGCTGTAAGGTGAGCGCCGGCATGGAAACTCAGGTTTCCATATGAACCGCCAGCGATGCACTGATCAGCTCACCGGTCTGCGATAAAAACTCCGTACCCATGGAGGCATTAAAGCGCGACACATTGTTTGCCCCCAAGCCGATAAGACCGAGATTGGCGCCGGATATTAAAGGAATAATAGCAACGGACCTGACGTTTTCAGCCTGTTCACCGAATAAAAAGGCCTTCTGCTCACTGCTGGATTTACCGCATACCGTATTTTTATGTTGCAGCATTGTTTTAAAGGCTGTTAGCGCCTCATCTTTACTGTCAACATACAGACCGGATGACTGTTTAATTTTTTGCGGTTTATCACTAAACAGTTTTATTACTGCATGATCCGCAGACAGCTCGTTGGTTAAGGTATCCAGTACCAGGCTGACCACATCATCAATATCATGGGCCGACAGCAGGTTTAAAGACAGACGATGGCGAATTTGGGTAAGGCGTTCATTGTCTCGCGCATGTGTCATCATCTCCAGCAACTGTTTTTCCTGAGACTTAAGCTGCTGACGTAACACACCAACCTGTCTTTCAATCAAGGATACGGCACTGCCGGACTGATGAGGTATTTCAAGCAGAGTTAGCAGCTCAGGATGGCGTAATAGTATATCGTTATTTTCACGCAGCAGGCTAACCAGCTGCAACTCTGTGGCCAGCTGCTGCTCACATTCCGAGGTTTCCTCTTTTGTTGAAACCTGCTTTTTTACCCTGTTTTCAATTATTTCTGTTTTACTCACAATTTAACTGCCCCTGAAAAACCGTTGTTGCCGGCCCTGTCATTAATAATGTATGACCCTCACCCGGCCATTGTATAGATAAATCACCACCGCTTAAATGCACGCTGACCTGTGCATTTAATAACCCCAGTTTGCGGCCGACGGCAACTGCTGCACAGGCTCCGGTACCACAGGCCCGGGTCTCACCTACGCCCCGCTCAAACACACGAAGCCGGATTTCGTCACGACTGACAATCTGCATAAAACCGGCATTTACCCGGTTCGGAAACAGGACATGTGTCTCGATTTCCGGCCCCAGGGTGGCGATATCAACTTTTTGCAGATCATCAACCAGCATAACTGCATGGGGATTTCCCATTGATACAGCAGCTATAGCATATTCAGCGCCATTCACCATCAAATTGTACGTTTCCTGCTGGTTTTCTGCCAAAAAGGGCAGGCTTTCCGGCTTAAAGTCGGGTTCTCCCATATCAACTTCAACCATACCATCTTTCACCTGCAGCGTTATTAATCCACTGGCGGTTTCGACATTTATTGTTTCATTGGCAGTTAACCCCTGCTGACGTACAAATACCGCAAAACACCTTGCACCGTTTCCACACTGTTCAACTTCACTGCCATCCTGATTGAAAATCCGGTAGCGGAACTCTGCGGCTGAATGCTGCGGCTTTTCCACCAGCAACAGCTGATCACAACCGACACCAAAATGACGATCAGCTATTTGCTGGATCTGTGCCCGGCTCAATGTTATTGCTTGCGAAATAGCATCAATGACCACAAAATCATTGCCCAAACCATGCATTTTTGTAAATTTAATTTCCATTGAATATTGATTTACTCAGCAACGTATCAAAACAACACCTTAGCTGACATTTGACCATATTTTACAAACTCTCACTATAGCAATTTTCTGTTACCAATTGTTCCTGTCTGTCATTGAGCCTTAAGAGAAGTTTTAAGTTACAAGTT
>JAJRUQ010000079.1 GCA_024277705.1 Gammaproteobacteria bacterium | reverse complement strand
CCATATACTCGAAACTCGTCTTAGCCCTGACCAGAAAATCAAATATATTGATGATGGTCTGATTGTCAGTGCTGAAATACATGAAACCATCGAGCTTAAGTGGTGGATTCTGGGTATGGGAGACAGGATCAAAGTTCTTCAACCTAAAAGTCTACAGCGAGATATTGCTGAGACCATTAAAGCTGCAGTACAGTTATATAAATAAATATATCTGCATTCAACAGCCATTAGTGCAAAGGCAGATTAAGCGCTTTTCTTAATACCTCAGCTTTTGCAATATTCATATGATCCGGAGAAACCTCCTGCTCTTCATATATATAATCCAGGGCATCATGGATAGAGTTAAATGTTTTAGTATTCAAACTCCAGCTTCCCATAATGACTGTTCCATCATCATTTAGCGCCACATAAGCACTGCCAAAAGGATGCATTTGATCGAGTAGAATTTTCATTTCAGTACCTGCATTAATTCCTGTGATTAACCCATTATGCAAAGGGCTACTTGCTGTTGGCAATACCATGCGGCACATGCCCCGTTGCCACATGTTCCCCTGCGGACTCACAGTGCGTTAACTGGTCATCAAAAAACATGTCGGCTTTGAAGGCTTTTAGAAATTCACCTGTTTCCATACCGCCAAGAAATAATGCTTCATCAATGCGAATATCCCAGGCCCTTAATGTACGGATGACCCGTTCATGTGCCGGGGCGGATCTGGCGGTGACCAGGGCGGTGCGAACCGGTGATTCATCCGCTGGAAAAGACGCCTGCAGGCGCTGCAATGATGACAAAAACTCTTTAAACGGACCGCCTGGCATCGGCTCTTTGGCCGAATCTTTCTCGGACTGTACAAAAGCTTTCAAGCCCTCCTCCTTATACACTCTTTCTGAATCATCAGAAAACAGTACCGCATCACCGTCAAAGGCGATGCGTAACTGTTCGCTATCCTGATTTGAAAGTTTTGAAGGTACAATCGTCGCAGCGGCATAGCCCATTTCCAGTGCTTCTTTTACATCCTGTGCATCATTGGACAAAAACAGATCCACTGAAAACGGCTTTACATAGCGGTAGGGGGTATCGCCACTGGTAAATGCGGCACGGCTGATATCCAGGCCACGCGCCTGAATGGAGTTAAAAACCCGCAAGCCGGTATCGGCGCTGTTTTTTGACAGCAGCACCACTTCTACTCTGGGTTTGTCAGCAGAGCGGTCATTTAATGCCAGTAACTTTCTTACCAGCGAAAAGGCGGCACCTTCATCAAGCATTTCGTCTTCGTGCGCAATTTGATACTTGCAATATGCTTCAATACCTTCATCTACGTAAACGCGGTGGCTTTCCTCCATATCAAATAATGCTCTGGAAGAAATGGCGATGGTTAATTTGCTCATAGTGATTTTAAATATATTATGTAATGACAAGTTATTCATGCTAGCAGGCATTCACGTCACCTCATGACGCAACTACCTTTTAATATTACCTTCACTGCTGCCCCGTTAACCTTGAACGACATGAAATGACGGGGCTTTAGATCAGAATGACTTCCTCGACCAACCCTATATTAGTAATACTGTCAGGCACGCAGAATTTCTATTATGTAACCCAGAAAAAACACAGGATTTAACAATGAAAACATCAATGACCCTGAACGAAATGGAAGAATATTTCAAAAACAATCCAACCGATGATAGCTCAGCACTGACTTATGTTACTGGTTTTCAGGCCTACTTCGAATATAGCGCAGCAGACGAAAATGATAATATTCATCTTGAGCTGGAAATTACTGCAGAGCACGATATACCGCCTAAGGGGGTTGACGCTACCAATATTGCAGCAATATTAGCGGCCACGGTTTTTGCATCGATGGCTAGCGTGCCATTACTTGCGGAATCCATTAAAGCTGAGCAATAACTATTTCACCCTGGCAAGCTCTGATTCATTCAGAGCTTGCCATCATCCTGAGGCGCCACTGATCAATTAGTGAATGAATTAATCAGAGCTTACCCAGGTGTATTAGGTGTATCAGCTTTATTCTTTAGCTTTTAATTATTGACCGGCTTTTTCAGCCCTGGCCCGGAAGGCTTTTATCATTTCCTCAGCTTCTGACTCAAACGCTGCAAAGTCTGCCTTATTGGATGCGTTCATCGCAGTTTCATCCACACGATAACCCGACAGGGTAATGACACGGTTTGGCTGCAGGGTGAACTCACGTTGATACTCGACATATTCCTTCATGGTCTGCTGCTTGTATTGCTCAAACTCGTCTTTCATTTTCTTTTGTGCCTGATGGCTTTGCAGCTTGTATTGCTCAAACTCATCAAGTACTTTTTTCTTGTGAATTTCAAACGCAGGTCCGGTGGATTCAATCTGCAGCAAACCTTCTTTTAATGCCACAGACTCACTGCCCTGCTCTTCGTTATCACTGATAATAAACGTGGTGCCACGCACACCAATTGTCGCTGACCGGGTTCGTACCCGGCGCGGCTCACCAAACATTTTTTTAAAGGTAAAGTAAATTTTTCCGCCAAGATAAGAAAACCAGCGGGTCTTTTCCACGCGCAGGCGGCTTTCTTCATTCAGCACTGACAGCGCCCCATCGTTCATCTCAACAATAACGCTACCGCCCTTTTTCGTGACCACGGTATCCATTTCATTTAATGGTTCGCCGGCATCTTTAACGCTGCGTTTTTCACCTTTGGCGTCAATTACCTCAACATCACCGTTAACCTGCAATACTTTGCCGCGATATTTTGGCTGCTCTGCCATCAAGCTGAAGGACTGCAACAAAACAAACAGACCAACGATATATGCACCGGTTTTATTATTCAACATTTATTATCTCCATTGCTGACACGTTTCCTGAACCTTATCAGCGACGATTTCAATAGCTTACTGCTCGCTAATAACTATACAGAATCATTGTTATTACTCAAGCTGTTCCCAGCGATTATAACAAAATGACAGTTTTTCCTGTGTATCAGCAAGTTGTTGCTGTATTTTTTTTATCTCGATTTTGTCCTGTTTATAAAAGTCTTCCTGGCTCATGGTATTTTGCAGCAACTCAACTTCTTCTTCAAACTGCTCTATTTGTGCCGGCAGTGTCTCCAGTTCACGCTGCTCTTTATAACTGAGCTTTTTGGCGCTCGCTTTTTTATCCGGCACCGCTTTTTTCTCAGCACCCTTCTCCGGTTTTTTTTGTTGCGCGTTATTGCTGTGTGCGGCCTGTTTTAACCAGTCATCATAGCCACCTACATATTCATTAATCTGTGCGTCACCTTCAAATACCAGGGTACTGGTCACCACATTATTAACAAACTCTCGATCATGACTTACCACCAGCACGGTCCCTTTATACTCCATCACCAGCTCTTCCAGCAGTTCCAGGGTTTCTATATCAAGGTCATTGGTCGGTTCGTCCAGTACCAGAATATTGGACGGTTTAGAAAAAAGTTTTGCCAGTAACAGACGATTACGCTCACCGCCGGACAACATGCTTACCGGTGAACGTGCGCGCTCCGGGGCAAACAGAAAATCCTGCAGATAACCGATAACATGTTTTCTGTTACCATTGATTTCAACAAATTCCCGTCCCTGTGACAGGTTATCAATAACACTGGCGTTATCATCCAGCTGCGCACGAAACTGGTCAAAATAGGCTACTTCCAGTTTTGTTCCGATCTGAATATTACCTGAGGTCGGTTTTAAATCCCCCAGTAACAAACGTAACAATGTGGTTTTACCGGCACCGTTCGGACCGATAATACCTATTTTATCACCACGCAATATGGTGGTATTCAAGCCCTGAATTAATGGTTTGTCTTCATAATCAAAACTGACATTTTCTGCTTCTGCAACCAGTTTGCCTGAACGCTGTGCCTGCGTTGTCACCATGGAAACCTTGCCAACCTGCTGCCGTCGCGCACTGCGTTCATTACGCATTTTTTCCAGCGCACGTACCCGCCCTTCATTACGTGTACGGCGCGCCTTGATGCCCTGTCGTATCCACACCTCTTCCTGCGCCAGTTTTTTATCAAAGTGGGCATTGGCCACTTCTTCTGCATGCAGGGCTTCTGCTTTGCGCCGTAAATAGGTATCGTAATTACCGGGATAACTGGTCAGCTCACCACGGTCGAGCTCAATAATCCGGGTGGATAATCGACGCATGAACGAACGATCATGGGTAATGAACATCAAAGCGCCTTTATAATTTAACAGCTGTTCTTCCAGCCATTGGATGGCGGTTAAATCCAGGTGATTGGTCGGTTCATCGAGCAACAGAATGTCCGGCTTTATTACCAGTGCTTTTGCCAGCAGTACCCGGCGTTTCATGCCGCCGGACAAGGATCCGTAATCGGCATCACCATCGAGCTGCATTCGGCTTAAGACTTCTTCGACCTGCTGATTCAACTGCCAGGCATTATGAATATCCACCTGATCCTGCGCGCGCTGTAGCTCAGCGATGGTCTGATCATTATTATTTTCCGAAAAATTGTGCAGTGCGTGATGATAATCCTGCAAATATTTTGCATTATCCCCCAGCCCCATCGCCACAATATCAAAAATACTACCTTCCAGGTTGCCCCGTGGTTCCTGATCAAGCACCGCCAGTTTTAAATTCTGTTTAAACTCCAGCTCGCCACTTTCGGCTTTTACCTCGCCTGAAATAATTTTTAACAGGGTTGATTTTCCAGTGCCATTTCGGCCCAGCAGGCACAGCCTTTCACCACTGTCAATCGACATGCTGATCGCTTCAAGGATGGCCGGACCGCCAAAACTGACGTGTATATTGCGTAAACGTATTAAAGACATAACGTGAATTTTACAGTAAAGCACTGCCTGCAGAGAAAAACATCGAAAAATTTATTGCCCGTGAAAAAACACTGAAAAACGCTGGCATGAAAACACACGACTATGGACTGAGAAGTGCATCACTTTTACCAGAGACACTACAATTATGCTGTATTTAGCGGAAGGCATTGCCGGTCAGCTGTTTTCAGACAAAAAAAGCCGGTGCAATGCACCGGCTAATAGATGAGAGAGTCTTACTCATTGGTGATGACAACTATGAGCCCTATTCAATATATTCGTCAACACCGCATATTCATGTCGAAAAAAACATGAAATCGATTGAATATACTAAATACTAATGCATCAACCATGCCAAAAACAAAACAAGCGCTTAAACAATGCCGGAGCAGACACGTGAGAATCACGCAAACAATTGAATTTACAGTTATTTTTCAACCTGAAAAAATTAACAGACCGCCGACTGCCGTGATCCTTCTAATATTTTACAATGTTCGTTTTGTAACATTTCCCGACGTTAAAAAAACACCTGCCATTATCAAAAAAACGATTATTCCATATAAAAACAAGCAGTTAATTGCAGAAAACCAGCTGTTATTATAATTAACAATTCCGACAGGTCATCGTCAGTAAGCAGTACTTTTTCAGGTATCATAGGCCAGCACCGGCGCCAGCCAGCGTTCAATCACCGCAAGCTTTTCACCCTTACGTCTGGCGTAGTCCTCGACCTGATCTTTCTGGATTTTGCCGATACCAAAATATTTTGCATCCGGGTGTGAAAAATAAAAACCGGAAACGGCTGCCGTTGGTAGCATGGCAAAACTTTCTGTAATGCTGATGCCGGCATTTTTTTCCGGCTCGATCAGTGACCACAGAGTGGCTTTTTCGGTATGATCCGGGCAGGCAGGATAACCGGGAGCCGGTCGTATGCCCTGATAAACTTCTTTGATCAGTTCGTTATTTGAATATTTTTCACCGGCGGCATACGCCCAGAATTCTTTGCGTACCCGCTGATGCAAACGTTCAGCAAACGCTTCCGCCAGACGGTCAGCCAGTGCTTTTAATAAGATGCTGTTGTAATCATCATGCTCAGCTTCAAAACGTTGCACATGTTCATCAATGCCGATACCGGCGGTAACCGCAAACGCCCCGATGTAATCCTGCTTGCCGGAGTCTTTGGGGGCCACAAAATCGGCAATACAACTGTTCGGCCGGTCAGCCGGTTTGGCCATTTGCTGGCGCAAATGATGCAGCACCGCCTGTACTTCCGTGCGATCATCATCACGGTAAACTTCAATATCATCGCCAATGCTGTTCGCCGGAAAGAAACCAATCACAGCACGCGCCTGCAACCATTTCTCATCAACAATCTGCTTTAACAGCTGCTGCGCATCGTCAAACAAATGTCCTGCCTGTTCACCAACCACTTCATCGTTTAATATTTTTGGATATTTCCCTGCCAGCTCCCAGGCATGGAAAAAAGGCGTCCAGTCGATATATTCGGACAGCTCCTGCAGGGAATAATCATCAAATACTTTTATGCCCAGAAAAGTCGGTTGTGGCGGTGTGTAATTAGACCAGTCCCCTTTATAGGCATTGGCTCTGGCCTGCTGCAAGTTGAACGTTTTACGGTTAGCGGTGCGTTTACTGCGTTCATCGCGCATTTTTTGATATTCATCCTTGATACTCTGCGTATATTCCTGCTGGCGTTCTTCACTCAGCAAATCACCGGCCACACCGACCGCACGCGAAGCGTCCGCCACATAAACCACGGCATGGTTGTATTTCGGGTCAATTTTGACAGCGGTATGAATACGCGAGGTGGTAGCACCACCGATAAGCAGCGGGATAGTCATTTCCAGCCGTTGCATTTCCGAGGCCATGTGTGCCATCTCATCCAGTGACGGAGTAATTAATCCGGACAATCCAATGATATCAACATCATGTTTTTTTGCTTCGGCCAGAATGGTTTCTGCCGGTACCATGACACCAATATCAATCACTTCGTAATTGTTACACTGCAACACCACACCAACAATATTTTTACCGATATCATGCACATCACCCTTCACCGTAGCCATCAGAATCTTGCCGTTGGTCTGCAGATCACCTTCTTTTTCAGCATCCATGTAAGGCATCAAATGTGCCACGGCCTTTTTCATTACCCGTGCTGATTTGACCACTTGCGGCAAAAACATTTTGCCGGCACCAAACAGATCGCCCACGGTATTCATACCGTTCATCAACGGCCCTTCAATAACATGTAAGGGCCGTTCTGCCTGCAGCCTGGCCTCTTCCGTATCTTCAATAATAAAATCGGTCAGGCCTTTTACCAGCGCATGAGCCAACCTCTCTGACACTGGCAGTTCACGCCAGGCGAGATCTTTTTTACTTTCTTTAACACTGCCATCACCCATAAATTGCGGCGCAATGTCCAGCAGACGGTCAGTGGCATCCGCACTTTTATTCTGAATAACGTCTTCCACCACCTGCCGTAGCTGCTCGGGTAAATCGTCATACACGGCAAGTTGTCCGGCATTAACAATGCCCATGTCCATACCTGCCTGAATCGCATGATATAAAAATACCGAGTGAATCGCTTCGCGCACCGGATTGTTACCGCGAAAGGAAAAGGAAACATTGGAGACACCACCGGAAACCAGTGCGTAGGGCAGCGTCTGCTTGATGGTTCGCGTGGCTTCAATGAAATCAACCGCGTAATTATTATGCTCTTCGATACCGGTAGCCACCGCAAAGATGTTCGGATCGAAGATAATATCCTCCGGTGGAAAGCCAACCACTTCGGTCAGTACTTTATAAGAACGGCTGCAAATCTCAACCTTGCGCTCATAGGTATCCGCCTGCCCATCTTCATCAAAGGCCATGACAATCACTGCGGCGCCATAACGACGTACCAGCCGGGCATAGTTAATAAATTTTTCTTCACCTTCTTTCAGTGAAATCGAATTGACGATGGACTTGCCCTGTACACATTGCAAACCGGCTTCGATAATGTCCCATTTCGAAGAATCGATCATCACCGGCACCCGGGAAATATCCGGTTCAGAAGCAATCAGGTTAAGAAATTTCACCATTGCTTCTTTCGATTCCAGCATGCCTTCATCCATGTTGATATCGATAATCTGTGCACCGTTTTCCACCTGGTTGGCAGCAACGCTCAATGCTTCCTCGTATTTATCCTCTTTAATCAGGCGTTTAAACAAGGCCGAGCCGGTCACATTATTACGTTCCCCGACATTAACAAATAATGAATCTTTGCCGATATTAAACGGCTCCAGACCTGAAAGACGGCATTCCACCGGCAGTTCAGGAGGGACTCTGGGGCTGACCTGTGCGACCACGTTGGCAAAAGCACGAATATGATCCGGCGTGGTACCACAACAGCCACCGACAATATTAAGAAAACCACTGTTCGCCCATTCAGCAATGGCCTCCGCCATATCGTCTGCATCCAGATCATAGCCACCCATTTCATTGGGCAGGCCGGCATTCGGATGGGCGGAGACATAGACCTCAGAAATACGGGATATTTCCTGCACATACTGGCGTAAATCATCCGGTCCCAGGGCACAGTTCAAACCAATGGATATCGGCTGTGCATGACGCAGTGAATTATAAAAGGCTTCGGTAAGCTGGCCGGTCAGGGTGCGGCCCGACTGATCGGTGATGGTGCCGGAAATCATAATCGGCAACTCGACATCACCTTCATCAAATACCTGTTTTACCGCAAAAACAGCGGCTTTGGCATTCAGCGTATCAAAAATGGTTTCGATCAGAATAATATCAGCGCCGCCTTCAATCAGTGCACGGGTTGATTCACAATATGCCTGGGCCAGTTCGGTGAAAGTAATATTGCGAAAACTGGGATCGTTGACATCCGGTGAAATGGAACAGGTTCGGTTGGTCGGCCCTAACACGCCGGCCACATACCGCGGCTTATCAGCCGTCGAAAAAACATCCGCTGCCTGCCGTGCCAGTCTGGTAGCGGCCACATTAATCTCATAACTGAGATCCTGCATATCGTAGTCGGCCATCGCCACACTGGTGGCATTAAAGGTATTGGTTTCGATGATATCAGCACCGGCATCCAGGTATTGCTCATGAATACCCCGTATAATCTCGGGCTGAGTAATGGCCAGCAGATCATTATTGCCTTTTACATCACTCGGCCAGTCGGCAAAACGTTCGCCGCGATAAGCCGCTTCATCCAGTTTATGACGCTGAATCATAGTGCCGGTGGCACCATCGAGTATCAGAATACGTTGCTTTAAGGCTGTATGAAGTTGCGCAATGCGCTGTTCCCGGGTCATGGTCATAACGTTTTTTTCAGTAAAAAAATAGCTGACGATTATAGCATTTTATTGTCTCACTTATACAGTGACAGCGCAGCTGACTGCATGCGTCCAGATAACGCTACCAATGACTCGCGCACGGGCATTAAGCCGTTTTTCAGGCTACACTTAAAGCCATGACTTCACGCCAGTTACAACTGTATATCACCACACAATCTCCCTGTGGTTATTTTTCTAACCGGGTAAGTCGAAACCTGGTTCCGGATCCGAAGTTAACACTGAACACAGCCATCTATAACCAGCTGATCGAGTATGGTTTTCGCCGTAGCGGCGCGCACTGTTATCGTCCACACTGCCATAGCGGTAAACAGGGCTGCCAGGCCTGTATTGCCTGCCGGCTTGCGGTCAACGATTTCAGCAGCAGCCGCTCGCAACGCCGCTGCCTGAAAAGCAACCTTGATTTAACCCTCAGTATTTCAACCGCCGGTTTCAGTGATGAGACTTTCGAGCTATACCGCCGCTACCTTAATCATCGCCATATCGACGGCTCGATGACCAATCCCGATGAAAGTGATTTCAGGCAGTTTCTCTATTGTGACTGGAGCGAGACACAGTTTCTCGAGTTCCGCCAAGATGACAAGCTGCTGGCGGTAGCCGTTACCGATATTGTCAGCAATGGAGTATCAGCGGTTTACAGTTTTTTTGACCCGCAAGCCTGCCGTCGCAGCCTGGGAACCTTTTGTATATTGCAGCAGATTGCTTATGCAAAAACACTGGGACTGGATTATGTATACCTGGGTTACTGGATAAAAAACCATCCTAAAATGCACTATAAAAACAATTTCAAACCACTGCAGTTTTACCTTGATGAACAATGGCAGACTCAAGGCAGCGAAATCGTGTCATCCAGCTACTCCTTACCCCGGCCATGAAGAGACGTTGGCAGTTTGCAGTAGGCAGCTAAAAAGTGTTAGTCCGCGAATTAGGGCAGGACGCCCGTAAGTAGAATAACGCAGGAGCAGTTATCGAGAACGCAAAAGACGCGAATTTAAAAACCAGCCTTTTTTATTGATG
>JAJRUQ010000078.1 GCA_024277705.1 Gammaproteobacteria bacterium | reverse complement strand
GTCGTTGAGTCAGGATCGGCATCTGTTTTTGCAGCACATCAATTTTCTCCTGCATCTGTGCCTCATTATCATTAATGATCTGGGTCATGGTGTGTGTTGACTGCAAAATATTTTTTACATCGTGCGTCAGTTTTGAGCCGGTTTCGTAGATCGCCTGCATATGCGCCTGTTTTAGCAGCAGTTGTTCCTGTAGTTTTGCCCGGTAGTAAAAGGTCAGTATGCTGAGCAATAATCTACTGTGTAATAATAATGAAGGCCCGACCGGCGTGTAAGTGTAGATAGTTAATGATAGCTTTTCATCGACGACCTTGACCTGATGCGATGAAAGTTCACCTTCGGTGCCAGTTGCCAGATCTGTTTGCCAGTGGACACCGCATATCCAGTGTTGCTGCATCAGGTAACGCAGACTGGCGCTAAGAAAATTTTCCGGTCTAAGGCCGGTATTCGCTTCCAGTGTTGATATGTGCGCAAACCATTCTTCAAAAGGCCCGCCAATATTTAATACATATTTTTCCAGTAATTTTGCCAGCCCGGTAAAGCCGGCGCGTGGTGCCCATAAAAAAGCGGTTAACAATAAAAACAGGCTCAGGATGATGACGCTTATAGCTAGAGATTCAATGTATATCTGTTGTGTGGTAAGGCTGATTAAAACGCTGCTCATACATAAAAAAATGACCAGCAATACGATGAGAAATCCACGGATAAAATCCACCTGGTTAGAAGCCACATCGGTCGCAGGAAAAAGAAGCAGAACCAGCGGCAGGGTTAAAATAAACGCACGGAAAGGTGTTTGTAATGATGAAGTAATCGCCGAAAGATGAAATAAAGCTGGCGTAGTAATCAATACAAGTTCCAGAAACAGAACAATAACAGCAAGGCCATAAGCCGCTCGTGCAAGACCTCGCGCAAAAATACGGCCGGTCAATAATGTGAGTAACAGCAATGTCCAGAAAGCATTTAACCAGGGGTTAAACCAGTATATAAAGGCAAAGATTAATAAAAATAAAATGACAATCTGTTTGGTACTGAAAGAGGCCTGTTGTTTGACCACAGGCTGCCAGAGAAGAAAAAAACCAAAGTGAACGATTAAAAAACTTTGCGTGATGGTTCCGCCATCACCGAGGTGGGTTGCTGCGAGCAGGCTGAACAGGATTAAGCCTAATAAGCGGTGCTCATTATTAAGGAGAAACTGGTTGTTTGTTGGCATTTTATTTTATTCTGGTGATTCCATAGGATTGTAGAACAACAGAGCCAAGTTGGTAGTTATTCACCTGCTGTTTAGCGCATTAAAATGCGTTTGATAATTGAAGGATAACTGCGAAATAGAATTATTATGGTTATAATCAGTACAGTTATGATCTGTCCGCATATATAAGGTGTAAATAAAAAGAATGTTTACCCAGGTTCTTACAATCTCCAGATTCACTATCATTGAGTCATTAAGGAATCGCCTGTTACTGTTGTCATTTCTGGTCATTGCTATCAGCTTTGCGATGGTTGAATTTATCGGCGATCTGGCAATCACCGAGCACCGGGTAACACAGGCAGCAATTCTAGCGGCTTTTTTGCGGATGAGTGCGGTAGTGATGATTACCCTGTTTGTGGTGTCGGGCACGGTCAGAGAGTTACATGATAAAACGTTGGAGATGATTCTGGCGATGCCTATTCGTCGGGGAAGTTATTATCTCGGAAAGTTGATCGGGTATCTTTATATTGCGGCTATTATTGCTGTTATATTCGCCACTTTGTTACTGCTGTATGCTGATGCTGAGCAGGTAATGATCTGGGGCATATCCCTGTTCCTGGAGCTGGTGCTGGTTGTAGCATTGAGCCTGGTGATGTTATTTACTTTTAATCAGGTGCCTTCAGCGCTGACCGCCGTTTTTATTATTTATGGTGCCTCACGTGTCGTAACGTCAATTTTTTTAATGGCTAAATACCCTATTGTTGCTCATACATCCATGGAGCAGCAATTCATGGATGCGTTTATTGAGCTGCTGACCTGGTTATTGCCGGATTTGCACCGGTTTACACAAACGGAATGGCTCACATACAACACCGCTGACTGGGCCACTTTGTTACCGCTGTTCGGGCAGACAATTATCTATCTTGTTTTTCTGTCTTTCATTGCCCTGTTTGATTTCTATAGAAAAAATTTCTAGAGATCAGCGATGCAATACAATTATTTTTTACACAAGGAAAGGCCACTTAACGATGTGCCCTGGACGGTAAAATTTTCCCTTATTCTGGCACTGATGTTGCAACTACTCTGGCACGGTGTGCAGGAGCCGGTAGTTGCTAAAGCTGAAGACCTGGCAGCGCCACTATCAACGCGCACTTATGTGATGAGTTCGCTAGGTGAGCCGATAGCGGCGTCCAAATTTTTGAATCTCTGGCTACAGGCTTTTGATAATCAGCCGGGTGCCAGTATCTCTTTCCATCAGTTAAACTACCCCCTGCTGACGAAATGGCTGGATACCATTCTTGAGCTTGATCCGCGGGGACATTATCCGATGCTGGTTGCAGCGAGGGTATACGGCAGCATTCAGGATCCGGAAAAACAGCGTATTATGACGGAGTATATCTTTGATAAGTTTAATGAGAATCCGAACAAATACTGGCGCTGGCTGGCACATGCGATAATCACGGCGAAACACGAAGTAAAAGATAATAAACTGGCATTGAAATATGCCTACGCACTGGCGGAGAAGGCAACCGGTAAAAATGTACCGTACTTGGCCAAAGATCTGAACATTATCGTGCTGGAAGATATGGGTGAGGTAGAAGCCGCGAAAATTTTAGTTGGAGCACTGATTGATAGTGGCGAAATAAGCGATCCTTATGAACTGAAGTTTTTGACCCAGAAAATCATCACGTTAGAAGAAAAAATGCTAAAAAAACGACAAAGTGTTGAAAGATAGACAGTTATCTATGAAAAAATCTTGTATATTTACTGCAAACCCGCATTATATGGGCTATATAAGGTTGGTATGGTAATTGCTCTATGAATAATAAGAATATAAATATAATGCAATTTAGATTGAGACAAATATGATGAATAAAGTATTGAAGCAACAAGGCTTTACCCTTATCGAGATAGCCATTGTGCTGGTAATTATAGGTTTATTGCTGGGCGGTGTATTAAAAGGGCAGGAGCTTATTAATACTGCCAGAGTACGTGCCCTGAATAATACGGTTGATGGTATAACCGCCGCCTGGTTTAGTTTTCAGGATCGTTATCGTGCGTTTCCCGGCGATTATTCACAGGCCGATGTGAATTTGCGTGGTGCTCCAACCAACGGTGATGGTAATGGGCTGGTTGGCGATAATGGTGGTAATGATTCACCATCAGAACGTGCCATGGTGTGGATGCATTTACAGTCGGCCGGTTATATAACAGGACGCTATGACGATAAAAATGCAACAGTGGCCAAAGCCGATGAATACGGTTGCCCGGTAACGGTATGCCCGGATAACGGCTTCGGTTCAGGTATGAATTTAAATTACGGCGATTTGCAACAGGCGCAGCCCGGTGTGAAGGCGCATGAATTAATTACCGGGCGCGGTATTCCGGTTGAAGTGATTGCCGAGTTAGATCGAAAAGTTGATGACGGCGAACCTGCCACCGGTGCAATGCAACTGGGTATAGATGGAACTAACTGGTCGAAATCCGCAGGATGTATAACCGGTACTGCGCCTAATAAAGTGTACCAGTTACAAACCCCAAGTTCTGATTGTGCCGCTGTGTTCAGAAACTTCTAATTTAATCTTGCAGAGGT
>JAJRUQ010000077.1 GCA_024277705.1 Gammaproteobacteria bacterium | reverse complement strand
CGTCTACCCGGAATGTGTTGTTTTGAGAAGCATGCGGTACTGCTCGGATAAGTCGTGCAGGTACATATCTAATCCGTTTTTTTACCAATAAGAAAATAATCACGAGCCATATTTGTTTCGTACTCATCAATGATATGATTACAATATTCGTAAACCTGTTTAATATCTGAGTTTAAATCAACCGCTTCAAGTCCTTCGTCATCGTCATCCAGTGGGATTTCACCACGCATGATTGCCTTGTAATGTTCGGCATCATCGATGGTGCCAATTTCTTTGACAATGGAAAATAAAGCATCAAGTGTATAGTTCTGGTCGCGCATTAAAACATAGAGATCATACAAATCACGTGAGCGAACCCGGTCGGCAAATACCAGCGTCTTGGCAACTTTAATGCCTTCGATTCCTAATATATCGAAGCTCATGTTTTCTTCCTGAACTTTCTTGGCGGCTTTATAAAAATCTTCCTGTGACTTATTTTCACCATGTACAAAGAAAGTGACTTTTACGCCATCGATAACGTAGTCCCGGGCACGGTCGAGTAAGTTTATGCCGTGGTTGATTTTAAACTGGGCGATTTGAGCAGGGCTGGTAATTATTTGCGCCTGATGTCCTTCTTGCTTGAGGCGAGAAATTAATCGATCAATGTTAAAACCGGGCAGTGTGCCGCCAAACTGTGCAAAATAAAAATCCAGACTGATGCGGTGCCCGAGCTGCAAAGCCAGAGCCGTTCCACCGATAAGGGTTAGCCCTTCCATTTCAGGTGCGCGGCACAAAACCTCGAACAGTTTGGTCGCTTCGGGGCGTAAGATATTACGCTTCAGTTGCATTACGATCCTTCATGATCGGCTGTGGTTTGCTGGCAGCGCGCTAATAACATGCCTTTCTGGATACGTAATAGCATTGAGATAATCTTGTTGTTTGTCGCCTCGTCTTTCACGCAGGGCAATTCATTACATACCGTATCGAAACCAAAATAGGCGACCGTTTTCAGCACATCGTTAAAACGGCCGGCCTTTAGTACGTTGCGAATAAACACCGGCGCATCCATCTGGCTATTTGACCAGTCATAGGGGAATTCTGTGTTTAATCGCTTTGAATAGGGGAGGCTATTATCTGCATCACCGGTTTTAGTGGCCGGACGTTTGATGACGGCAAGATCTAAACCGGCAGCATTGACTGCTGAGATTACCTTGGCCAGCTCTGCTGTTGGTTTGCCGCGTTCAAATTCAGACAGGAACCGGGGGCCGACATTGGCTTGCGGGGCAGCCGCACGCAGTGCCAGTTTCTGCGCTTCTCTGCCGGCACGGGCCAGTTTGCCGAGTTCGTCGGGTGTATGAAAGATACGGTGTTGCTTCATAATGTGTTTATGTTTCCTGTACGGGATATTTTAGTGTTTTATGTTGGATTAATCAAGGTTGTGTATCCTGTACGGTTGTTGCTTTAAGGGGCGTCTGATGAATGTCATTCAGCACGTTAGCGATATGTCCATGGAAGGACGGTATCAGGGCAATTCGGGTGTGGTTGCTGAAGAATATTTTTTTCCGTAAGTTGTTGATAATAATGTTGTTTTAGGTTGGTCGACAATGACGCCTGCATTGTCTAATAAATGGCATTTATGTAAGACCGTCTACGCTCGTGATGACAAAGCTGAATAATCCAGGGTGTCCTTAAGTTAAAGAGGTGGCATTGCGTTGCTGCGCGATAACATCGGTGCCTTCGGTTAGTTCCTGAATGGTTATCAGTTGACCGGAGAGTGTGGTCAGGGCGATCTGATTATATAGGCCGATAACGAATATCTCATTGTGTTGCGCATCAAAATGGAATGAGCGGATATCGTAGAGTTGCCCGGATAAGTTCAGTTGAACAGGTGCTGTGCTGGTGTTTGCCATGAGTCAATATTGCCGGCGTGGCTTACGCCAGTTCAACAGACGCCTGGCCTAAGTGTTTCCACTCTTCACCAGCAGCTATTGAGATAATATCTCCAAAAAGCGGTGATATCTCTATTAACAATCTCGGGCCGGAAGGCATACAATCTTCATTGATTTCAGATTCAGTGTTTTTTACAGAAAAACGTAAATAGTTCTCGGTGGTTTCTTCATTCAGTAGGATCGTTAATTTTTTGTCCATCGTGTTGCGTTCTCTTGTTGTAAGGTTGCGGTCATTAATGTTGTTGTATGCGTTGATGTTACAGCGGCGTTGCGTCAGATAATGACGTACTTTATAAAAATCTGCATTTCTGCCTGTAGGGTGTGTCTATTCATTCATGAATAATATTTTGCTAAAGCGTCAAAAATTGACGGTGCTGTGAGTTATCCTTGTTGCAGTTTTCGTTGCCAGGTATTTTATTATGGGTCTTGTTCTTTACTATAAAGTTCATAAAGAGTGTAGCTATAACGAAAAAGCAGTGATGGATAGCTGGTTTTGTGGTTGTTTTTATTGTATCAGTACATTCGCTCCGGATGAAATTGTGGACTGGCTTGATGAACGTGACTTTAATCCTTCCAGTGACAGTGAGCGTACAGCGCTATGCCCGAAATGCTGCATAGACTCAGTGCTTCCTCGTAAAGACTATTACGAGATTACTGACGAGCTGCTTGAGGGTATGCATGCATTATATTTCAAGTAGGCCATATTTTTTAGAAATAGGGGGAATAGGTGACGGAGGGATTATTTTTTAACCGGTTACTGGTCATTTTTAAATCCCTCCGTCACCTTTTCTAGATAAAGAAGGCATTCGTTGGATAATTGATTATAAAACGGGTTCACATGGTGGTGGACTCGAAGGATTTCTTGATGAAGAGCAGGTGCATTATAGTAAACAACTGACCGTTTATGCTGAGGTTATGAGACGTGTTGAAGACAATCCGATGCGGCTGGCTTTGTATTTTCCAATGATGGCTGGATGGCGGGAATGGGTGGCATCGTGATAAGCCTCTTAATGAAACCATGGGTTTTATTTCTCAAAAATTAGAAAACTTGAGAAATAAATAGCTATATTTCTCAAAAAACACTATATTTGAGAAGTAAGTCTACAATTTGATTAATAACAGACCAAAATGAGTAAATACTCACTATCGAATTTTCCGCCCGTGCAGCTTCTTGAGAGTGACAGGGTTCTCCGTTCGCTGGTAAAAGCACATCGCTATCTGGCAGAACTGAAAGGCATGGCTCGCACTATTCCCAATGAGGGTTTGCTGGTATCGACCTTATCATTGCAGGAGGCACAGAGCAGCTCTGAGATAGAAAACATCATTACTACACAGGATGCTTTATATAAATACCAGCTTCAGCCCAATGCTGTTGACCCGGTAAGTAAGGAGGTGGCGCACTACGCAGATGGGCTTAATGCCGGATTTCAGCAGGTACGGGATACAGGCTTGCTGACTCTCAACACTATTCTGGAAGTGCAGGCAATATTGGAAGGTAACGATGCCGGTTTTCGTCAAACCCCCGGCACAGTGTTAAAAAATGAGCAAACCGATAGCGTTGTTTATGAGCCGCCACCGCCCAATGAAATAGCGGCCTTAATGAACCAGCTGGAGCAGTTCATTCATAGCAGTAGTGTGCTGGATCCACTGGTGCGTATGGCGCTTATTCATCACCAGTTTGAAAGCGTACACCCTTTTTATGACGGTAATGGTCGTGCCGGACGTATTATCAATATTCTCTACCTGGTAAAAGAAGGCCTGCTCGATGCTCCTATACTGTATTTAAGCCGCTATATCAGTCAGACAAAAGGGCAGTATTACGCTAGCTTGCAAAAGGTTAGAGACAGCAATGACTGGCAACAATGGATTATCTATATATTAGAAGGTGTTGCCGTTACTGCGCAACATACAACCCGGCTGGTAGAAGATATTCGTGCCTTGCTGCAGCAGCATAAACTGCATATTCGTGACAACTACAAATTCTACAGCCAGGACTTAATCAACAATATATTTTGTCATCCGTACACAAAGGTAGCGTTTCTGGAAGCAGATCTTGGCGTGTCACGGGCAACGGCAACACGATATCTTGATACACTGTCAAAAGACGGGATATTAAACAAACATCGTCTTGGCAGGGAAAATTATTATGTAAATCATGCACTGGTTAAGCTGCTGTTTAACCTGTCTGGGTTGAACCAGGGTGAATTGTCAGCGCCGGAAGGAAATAGGTGACAAGGAAATAGGTGACGGAGGGATTATTTTTTAACCAGTTACTGGTCATTTTTAAATCCCTCCGTCACCTTTTAACTATTTGTCGCCTAATACGGCAGAAGAATTAATTTGTTCCTGTTAATGTGTACATATTTACTTGACCACTACATTTATGAAAAAAAAGAGTGTTGACTATCTTCGCTTTGATGAAATGCGGCTTAATGATTACGGGGTATTTCAGGGGCTGAATATTCTTGTGTTTAAGCGTAAGCGCACTACCATTGTCGGCGGGAACGGTAGTGGTAAGACCACTATTTTTAATGCACTGGCTAAACCTCAGTTTGCTGGACAGTCATCGTTAATTGATGATGACGAAGTAAAAAGAGATGTTCCGGTGAAAGTCTCGATTGCCGGTTGTGCTGAATTTATCAAAAACTATCAGCGGCTGATTTTTCTTGGTAGTGATGCTGCGCAGACGCTTGCTTGTGAGCGTCAGCAGATGATGTCTGAATATGGTATCGATAGTGAGCAGCAACAAAAGATAAGAGATCAGGAGCGAAAAAACTTCAGCCAGCTATTATGTAACAAGCCATCACAAATAAAGATTCATCAGGATTTAAATCCTGATTTTATGGCCACAGGCGAAATGGTTTGTCTGGGGTACGCATTTGTTTTTGCTGTCCGCAAAGTACTGCAGTTTAATCCTCCTGTCGTATTCGATTCACCCTACGGGATGCTGGACCCGGCATTAACAAAGGGAGTGGCCCTGTTCTTGAATCAGCAGGACTGTCAGCAGATATTATTAGGCTTACCTGCTGAATTTTTGCCTGAGGATAATGTTGATTATAATCTTGATGTTATGAGTGTGAGTAAAGATATTGTTTTTTGATGATTTGTATTATTACATACGGAAATGATTTTTAATTGCTATAAAACAGGTTATGGATTTTCTGCCTGTAGCCATTAAGTTTTTCTGACTGGCGCCAAAAAACCTGTTAATTTTTTGTGCCATGCAATAGTACCCAGTCTTCTTCATAAACGGGCGCGTCCATGTTGAAAAAATCACTGTATGCCTGAATAACGCTGTTTGCCTGTTCTTTTAAGATACCGGACAAAACAATATCGCCACCGGTTTTTGTGTGCCCGGCAAGTGTTGCCGCCAATTCGGCCAGCGGGCCGCTGAGTATGTTGGCAACAACAATGTCGTACTGGCGGCTAGCATGTTGCTGCCGGTAATCATCCACTAGCCAGGTGCTTATTTTGCCGCTAACCTGATTCACTCGGGCATTATCAGTGGTGGCGGTTAATGCCTGTGGATCGATATCAACACCATCGGCGTGCAATACCCCCAGCATACAGGCAGCTATCGCCAGAATACCTGAGCCGCAACCGTAATCCAGCAGTGTGTGATGAGCCGCATTATTTTCTGAGATGTTATGGTCCAGCCAGCGTAGACATAATGATGTAGTCGGATGCGTGCCGGTGCCAAAAGCAAGCCCTGGGTCGAGGCGAAGATTAACGGCATCGGCGACCGGTGGCTCGATGTGTAACGGGCATACCCATAAACGCTGGCCGAATGGCATTGCATGAAAATGCTCCATCCATTCCCGTGTCCAGTTTTTATCCTGCAGTATTTCTGTGCTGCAGCTGAAGTCAATGTCGCTCAACGCGGCTTTTATTCTGTCTAGTTGTTGGTTCTGATGTTTGCCGCTGTGTTTGTTTTCACTGTTAAATAAGCCGGTAATAATCACCCTGTTCCATACCGGGGTTTCATTCGGTGCCGGTTCAAGAATAGGCTGGTCTGCTGCATCCGTTAAAGTGACGGTTTGTGCGCCAATATCAAACAGACAGTTTTCAACCTGTTCTACATGGTTTTTGCTGGTGCTGATAGAAATCTGTAGCCAGTTCATAAGTTATACAAATAGATGGAAATTTAGCATTAGTCAGTGTAGCCTAAGCCGAAAATAAAGTTCATGGTAATTAATCGCCAGTGTACAAAAACTTTTATCAGTGACTTTGTTTAAATTATTTTTGGAGGCCCCTTGGATACACAAGCATACCAGAATGGAAAAAATTTATTAGAGAAGCAGGATTATAAAGCCGCTGAACGGGCTTTTAAAATAGTTATGGATTCTGTGGATGAGCACGATAATGAGTATACCGATGTTCTGTCCTGTTATGGTCTGGCGCAGGTGTTGTCCGGCAATAAGAACGGTTTGTTATTGTGCCGTGATGCTGCCAGCAACGAAGTTTTTGATGGTGGCGTATTTTTGAATCTGGCCTGTGCTGAGTGGCACAGTAATAATCGTAAGCGTGCTGTCGATGCTATCCGTCATGGTGTCAAAATTGATGCTGACCATATACAACTTAATAATGCCTGTGCAAAGTTAGACTGCCGTAAGCGAGCAGCTCTTTCCTTTCTTCCCCGTGGGCATAAAATAAATCGCTTTTTTGGTCGTTTGTTGCGCCGGAAAAGCCCGCTAATCACCGTGCATACGCTGCTGTTTAACTAGTCAGTTATTGAGTTTTAAGAGAAGTTGCAAGTTTAAAAACTTTAAAAACAATGGTCCGCGAATTAGGGCAGGACGCCCGTAAGTAGAATAACGCTTTTTAGCTGCCTACTGCAAACTGCCAACGTCTCTTTCTGGCCGAAAGGCGACAATACAAAAGTTTTATAGTGTAAAATCCCGACCGGGAGTTGGCCAGGCAATCGCGCTGGATAATCTTTGGGTTATTCGGGGAGGAAAGTCCGGGCTCCGCAGGACAGAGTGCCAGGTAACGCCTGGGGGGTGAAAGCCTACGGAAAGTGCAGCAGAAAATAAACCGCCTTTTAGCCTGGGGTCAGATCTTTAGTTCTGGCCCTATGCAATCAGGTAAGGGTGAAATGGTGCGGTAAGAGCGCACCGCGCAACAGGTAACTGTTTGTGGCATGGTAAACCCCACTCGGAGCAAGACCAAATAGGGGAACATAATGCGTGGTCCGCGCTGTTCCCGGGTAGGTTGCTTGAGATGCATGGTGACATGTACTCCAGATGAATGATTGCCCTCGACAGAACCCGGCTTATCGGCCAACTTCCTTTTTTTAGTTATCAACCACCGGTTTGTCATCATTAATGGCGAATGTTTACTATTTTTGATCAATAAATAGCCATTTACCGGAATCCTCATATAAAAACAGCTTCCATATCTTTCTCAAAATATTTCTAACTTAAAGTGAATTATTAGCTTTTATTATCAAGTTGATGATTTAAAAAACATATCCTGTATTAGTTTTTCCTGTTTTTCTGAATTAAACGCTAAGTTGCTGTCAGATAACGTTTTTTTTGTATTTGAAGAGTCAAAAGTGCTTGACATCAGGGGGTTGGAATACCTATAGTGTCAATATGTGGGTAAAAGTGGGGAATTGTGGATTATTCTTACTTTTCATCCCGGCTCAGGTTTAACAGGAAACGATAACAACAATAAAAAATGCATTTTCGCGGAATCAACAATATCTCTATAGATGCCAAGGGCAGAATGGCAATGCCTGCCCGCTATCGCGAGCGTTTGCTTGAAGCTTGTGGCGGGCGTCTGGTGGTAACGGTTGATCGTGATCATTGTTTGCTGGTTTATCCTCTGCCTGAATGGGAAGTGATTGAAGAAAAAATAATTGCTCTGCCTACTTTTAACAAACAGGCTCGTCTTTTGCAACGTTTATTGATTGGTTACGCGACTGAGCTGGAAATGGATGCTCAGGGCCGGGTACTGTTGCCTGCGGTGTTACGTGATTACGCCGGCCTGCAAAAGAAAGCTATTTTAATCGGGCAGGGCAAAAAACTGGAGATTTGGGACGAAGATACCTGGAATGAAAGTCAGCAGGAGTGGCTGGCTGCGGTACAGGACGATGATGGTGAGCTTCCAGCTGCGCTGGAAGAACTGTCGCTCTAGTCGTTAGATGGGCGATTTCAATCACCAGGCCGTGCTTTTGAATGAAGCGCTGGCGTCGCTGAATATTCGTACATCGGGTATTTATATAGATGCAACCTTTGGCAGGGGTGGTCACAGTCGTGCCATATTGCAGAAGTTAGATGAAACGGGTCGTTTGCTGGTGTTTGACCAGGACCCCGAGGCGATTGTTTATGCTGAGCAGCAGTTTGCTGACGAGCCGCGTTTAACCATAGAACACTGTAACTTCAATCAGGTGGCTGACGTGGTTGAGAAATATAATCTGGCAGGAAAAATTGATGGTGTGCTGATGGACCTTGGTGTGTCATCGCCGCAATTGGATGATGCCGGTCGTGGTTTTAGTTTTTTGCGTTCAGGGCCGCTGGATATGCGCATGGATACCGCGCGGGGAATTACTGCTGCGCAGTGGCTGGCGAAAGTGAAAGCGGTAGATTTAATCAATGTGCTTAAACGATACGGTGAAGAGAAATTTGCCAAACGAATTGCCACTGCAATTGTCGAAAGACGGGAGCAGCAGGCGATTACCGAAACCGGCGATCTGGCTGAAATTATTTCCAATGCCATTCCCGTAAAAGAAAAACATAAGCATCCTGCAACACGTAGTTTTCAGGCTATTCGCATTTATGTGAATCAGGAGCTTGCAGCGATTGAGCAGGGTTTGCAGGGTGCTGCTTCGGTGCTGGCAAAAGGCGGGCGTCTGTCGGTGATTAGTTTTCATTCGCTTGAAGACCGAATCGTCAAACGATTTATGCGTGATATCAGTAGCCGTCCAAAAATCCCGGCCGGTCTGCCGATAATGGAAGTGGATGTTGAGGTGCCTTATCGGCTGGTGTCGAAACCACTGGTTGCCGGTAAGGAAGAGTTGGCGCTTAATCCCCGGGCCAGGAGTGCACGCTTGCGTGTGCTGGAGCGACGAGTATGAATGACAGACAACGCATTTTTCTGGTGGTAACTGTTTTGTTCAGTCTGGTGCTGGCGTCAGCGATTGTGCTGGTTTACAGCAAGCATCAGAGTCGAAAACTGTTTGTTGAGTTGCAGCAGATGAAGCATCAGGTTGATGCTCTGAATACCGAGTGGAGTCAGTTGCAGCTGGAACAGAGTGCGTGGTCGGGGCATGGTCGCATAGAGCGTATTGCCCGGAAAAAATTATTAATGGTAATGCCGGAGCCCGGTGAAGTGGTCTTTGTAAAACAGTGAAAGCGTATCAAGGCAAGCAGCAAAAAACTAAACCACTGACTCGGTGGCGGCGCTCATCGGTGGCGCTGGTGTTTGTCATGCTGGCAACCACTCTGCTGGCAAAAACACTGGATATGCAAATTTTACATAGTGAGTTTTTTGAAGAGCAGGGGGATGCACGGCAGTTGCGAACCGTGTCAATCTCGGCGCATCGTGGCGATATTGTTGATCGTAATGGTGAGCCTCTGGCAGTCAGTGCGCCGGTGAACAGTATCTGGCTGAATCCCGGTGTTGCTAAAGACTATTTACCGGAAATAGAAAAAGTTGCTGAGTTACTGTCGCTGGATGTGATTAGTTTAAAAGAAAAAATTAAACGCAATGCGGCTCGTGAGTTTATGTATTTAAAGCGTCATGCATCACCGGAGCTGGCGGACAGTGTGATGGCGCTAAAAATACCGGGTATAGCATTGTTGAATGAGTATCGTCGTTATTACCCCAGCGGTGAAGTGGCGGCTCACGTTATTGGTTTTTCGGATATTGATGATAACGGTCAGGAAGGTATAGAACTGGCCTTTGATGACTGGTTAAAAGGTCGTC
This sequence comes from Gammaproteobacteria bacterium, assembly GCA_024277705.1. Classification (GTDB taxonomy): domain Bacteria; phylum Pseudomonadota; class Gammaproteobacteria; order SZUA-229; family SZUA-229. The sequence goes on along the minus strand of JAJRUQ010000077.1, from coordinate 14,324 downwards.
CCGGAAAGAAGCGAGTGATTCGTGATCGCCTGGGCCGTGCTTTCGATGATATAGAAAGAATAAAGTCGGCACAGCCGGGCAAACAGATAAAGTTAAGTCTGGATAAACGTTTGCAGTACTTAACCTACCGCACGTTAAAGGCGGCGGTATTAAAACATAATGCCGTTGCTGGCTCCGCTGTGGTGCTGGATGTGGCGACCGGTGAAGTGCTGGCGATGGTGAATCAGCCATCGTTTAATGTTAATGACAGAAAGCAGCTGACCGCGCAGGCGAGCAGAAACCGTTCGGTAACCGATGTGTTTGAGCCCGGTTCAACCATGAAACCACTGACCATGGCGGCAGCACTGGAAAGTGGTCGCTGGAAACCGTATTACAAGGTGAAAACCTCACCGGGTTTTATGCGCGTTAAAGGCAACACTATTCGTGATGAAAGAGATTACGGTACTCTTGATGTTGGTGGGGTTATTGAAAAATCCAGCAACGTGGGTATCAGCAAGATTGCGCTGGCAATGGATGCAGAAGAGCAGTGGTCGATGTATCAGAAGCTGGGGCTGGGCATGTCTACCGGCAGTGGTTTTCCCGGTGAGGTAAGCGGCCAGTTATCGTTAAATGCATTCAATAATGATTTTGCACGGGCATCCATGGCTTTCGGTTACGGTGTTTCTGTTACCTCTTTACAGTTGGCGCATGCATATTCAGCAATTGCTGCGGATGGTATTTTGCATCCGGTGAGTTTTTTAATGGAAGAAAAAAACAATGATCATAAGGTCAGCCAGGGGCAACGGGTTATGTCGGCAGAAACTGCGCGCGAAGTCCGCAAAATGATGCGGCGTGTGGTATCTGACAAGGGCACGGGTAAACGCGCGCGCGTGGTTAATTACAGCGTTGCCGGTAAAACCGGAACCGTGCATAAATTTATTGCCGGCGGTTATGCTGAAGACCGTTATCTGTCTGTTTTCGCCGGCATGGTTCCTGCAGGCAAGCCTGAACTGGTAATGGTGGTGATGATAGATGAGCCAAGAAATGGCGAACATTTCGGTGGTCTAGTTGCCGCGCCGGTATTCAGCACAGTAATGTCGGGCGCCATGCGCCTGCTTGATGTAACGCCTGACCAGATTTCTGAGCAGCGGCTGATGAATGCGGCGACCTCAGTGAAAACAACAACAGCACCCGGCGGGAAGGTTTAAGCAGATGCAAAATGAAGTAGCACTGGATTTTTTACTGGAAGGGTTTATTGATGACTCTCTGGTCGAGTTGTGCCATGGGATTACAGTGAATGCGCTGGTACAGGATCACCGTAAAGCACGCAGTGGCAATTTGTTTATAGCGCACCAGGGGTTCAATACCCATGGTTTGTTATATGCACAGGATGCGGTTGCCAAAGGTGTCAGTGTTGTTCTCTGGGACGGTGATGTCGAAAACAGAAGTGAAATACTGGATTCTATTTCCAATAAAGTTTTATGTTTGCATTGTCCCGAACTGAAGTTAAAAGTGGGTTCGATTGCTTCACGTTATTACGAACAGCCTTCATTGTCGTTAAATGTTATTGGTGTTACCGGCACCGATGGTAAAACATCGATTGCACATTATCTGGCGCAGTGCCTGGATTCATACGATGTACATTGCGGTGTGCTGGGCACTCTGGGAAATGGTTTTATCAATGATCTGCATCCCACCGGTCTGACTACGGCTGATGCTTTGCTGGTGCAGAAAACACTGGCTGATATCCAGCAGGCAGGCGCCCGCTATGCAGTCATGGAAGTGTCATCACATGGCCTTGATCAGGGGCGGGTAAACGGAGTGGCCTTTACTACTGCCATTTTCAGCAACATGGCGGTTGATTACCTGGACTATCATGGCACTATTGATAACTACGCTAATGCAAAACGTCGTTTGTTTTATACGCCGGGTCTGGGTGCAGCGGTAATTAATATGGATGATGAATATGGCCGTAAGCTGGCAAAAGAAGTGCGTGAACATGTCAATGTTTGGGGCTTTAGTTTGAAAAGTGATATATCGGCTTACCGGGACTATGCAGATTATTTTGTTAACGCTAAACAGATACAGGCGTATGAGCGTGGTTTTCACCTTACGGTGGAGACGCCAAAAGGTGAGGGCAGTTTTGATCTGCCGTTACTGGGTCGCTTTAATGTATCCAATGCGCTGGCGGTATTGTCTACCTTGCTGACCAGTCAGTTCACGCTTGAGCACGCACTGGCAAGTTTGACCGCCGTGCATTCGGTTGATGGTCGTGTTGAGATTATCAGTGAGCAGGATAAACCGGTGGTGGTGGTGGATTACGCACATACCGAGCAGGGGCTGAAAGCAGTTTGCAGTTCAATCCGTGAGCATTTCAGCGGCAAGCTGTGGTGCGTGTTTGGTTGTGGTGGCGACCGGGACCGTGGCAAGCGTCCGTTAATGGCAAAAGTCGCTGAGCAGTATACCGATAAAATCATTGTTACTACCGATAATCCCCGGCATGAAGATCCTCAGGAAATCATTAATGAAGTGATGGCTGGCTTTGCTTCGACAGAAAATGTTGAAGCCGTGCTGGACCGGCGACAGGCCATTGATATTGCCATTTGTAATGCGCAACCCGCGGATGTTGTGCTGCTTGCCGGCAAGGGACACGAGACCAGCCAGATTGTTGGTGACGTGCATATCGCTTTTGATGATCGCCGGGTAGCACGTGAATTTCTGGCGCTGCGAGAAAAAGGGGAAACCCTGTGATGATGATGTCTCAGGTCGCGCAGGCGCTGGGTGCCACTTTACATGGCAATGATGTATTGATGACCGGGGTGTCAAAAGATAGTCGCGATATTCAGGCGGGCGATTTGTATGTTGCTTTAAAGGGTGAGCATTTTGACGGTCACCGGTTTGTTGCCAGTGCCAAAGCTGCCGGCGCTGCAGGTTTGCTGGTTAGTGACCTGCAAACAGAAAAAACATTGCTGAATGCAGCGCAGGTACAGGTTGACGATACACGTTTGGCTCTGGGGCAGCTGGCAGCATACTGGTGCCAGTACTGGCACCAGCAGATTAGTGGTGAGTTAATCGGTATTACCGGTAGCAATGGCAAAACCTCGGTTAAGGAAATGTGTAGCAAAATTCTTGGTGATTATGCGGGTGAAGCTTCGGTGCTGGCGACAAGTGGTAACCTGAATAATGATATCGGTATGCCGATGACACTGCTGCAGTTGCGTGAGCAGCATCAGTTTGCGGTTATTGAAATGGGAGCCAACCACATTGGTGAAATAGATTACCTGACAAACATTGCCAGCCCCGATGTTGCTGTTGTTACCAATGTTGGGCCTGCACATCTCGAGGGTTTTGGCTCACTGGACAATATTGCAAAAGCCAAAGCTGAAATATTTAATGGCCTGTCGGCAAAAGGTGTTGCGGTTTTTAATCTGGATGATGCTTATGCCTGCTACTGGCAGGATTGCTGCGCGGATATTAAAACACTTGGTTTTTCAATGCGTGATAGCAGTGCCGGAGTCTATGCAAAAGCAATCAGCGGCAACCGCTACCGGATTACTGCGGATGCTGAGCAGGCGACATTAACACTGAAGGTTCCCGGTCAGCATAATGTGATGAATGCGCTGGCTGCAATAGCGGCAACTTATTCACTGGGCCTTTCTCTGCAGGTGATATGTGCATCACTGTCGGCATTTGAAAACATCAGAGGACGGTTGACGACCGGCTTTTCTGCGGCCGGAACACAGGTGATTGATGATACCTATAACGCCAATCCATTGTCGGTTAGTGCTGCTATTGATGTGCTTGCTGGTATGCAAAAAGAAAAAACGATTCTGGTGCTGGGTGATATGGCCGAGTTAGGTGAAGATGCCGGAAAGTTACACACTGAAATCGGTGTTAAAGCCAGTGCAGCAGGTATACATTATTTATATAGTGTCGGAGAGTTCAGTGCCGGCACGGCAGCGGCTTTTGGTGAGAACGGTTTTTGTTTTAAAGATAAAAAATCATTAATGGCAGCATTAAATGAAAACCTGTCAGGCAATGAAGTTGTACTGGTAAAAGGTTCTCGCAGTGCGGCGATGGAGGAGATTGTTGAATGGATATTAACCCGGGATATGCGCTCAGAGAAGGGCACTAATAGTGCGGTGCAGGAAGTATTGCCGAATAATAAGAGGGTGAACTAATGTTTTTAACATTAGCTGAATATCTGCAACAGTACGAAAGTGGTTTTTCCATGTTTCAGTACATTACGCTTCGCGCCATTTTTGGCACCATTACCGCACTGGTTTTATCACTGGTGATCGGGCCGGTCATGATACGTAAGCTGTCCAGTTATAAAATCGGTCAGCAGGTGCGTGATGACGGACCGAAATCACATTTATCAAAAGCCGGTACGCCTACCATGGGTGGCGCGCTTATCCTGGTGGCTATTGCTATTAGCACTTTATTATGGGGTGATTTATCCAGTGACAAAGTGTGGGTGGTTCTGGGCGTTACCCTGTCCTTTGGTTTAATCGGTGGTGTTGATGATTATAAAAAACTGGTATATGGAAACTCTAAAGGTTTATCTGCCCGGGCAAAATATTTCTGGCAGACGGTATTTGGTTTGGCGGCAGCTGTGTATATGTTCAACAGTGCAAAGACACCGGTGGAAACAACATTAATCGTGCCGTTTTTAAAAGATGTGATGATTCCTTTAGGCGGCGGTTTTATCGTTTTAACCTATCTGGTGATTGTTGGTAGCAGTAATGCAGTGAACCTGACGGATGGTCTGGACGGTCTGGCGATTATGCCAACGGTAATGGTGGCGGGAGCGCTCGGTGTATTTGCTTATCTTAGCGGTCATGTCACGTTTGCGAATTATCTGGGTATCCCTTATGTCGCAGGAGCCGGCGAGCTGGCTATTTTTTGCGGCGCACTGGTTGGTGCCGGTCTGGGTTTTCTCTGGTTCAATACCTATCCTGCCATGGTGTTTATGGGTGATGTCGGGGCTTTGGCTTTAGGTGCGGCGCTGGGTGTCGTTGCGGTGTATGTCCGTCAGGAACTGGTGCTGCTTATTATGGGCGGTATATTCGTTATGGAAACTGTTTCCGTCATCCTGCAGGTAGGCTCGTACAAATTAACCGGCAAGCGAATTTTCAGAATGGCACCGATACATCATCACTTTGAATTAAAAGGCTGGCCGGAACCACGAGTGATCGTTCGTTTCTGGATTATTACTGTGGTGCTGGTGCTGGTTGGTCTGGCATCACTCAAGGTTCGATAAACCATAACATTATTACCATAAAGATTAATGAGAGCACTAAACAAAATGACGGTTAAACCTGAACAAGCTGTGTATACACTGGTCGTCGGCCTGGGTAAAACCGGTTTGTCTGTGGTGCGTTATTTACGTGGTTTGGGTGAAAATATTATTGTTGTAGACAGTCGTGACATGCCACCGGGGCTTAATGATTTGCGCAGTGATTTCAGTGATGTGCAGTGCCATACCGGCGATTTTACGGCTTCATTGTTTGTTAATGCGCATCGTATTATTGTCAGCCCCGGGGTTGCCTTAAGCGAGCCTGCTTTAGTGGCCGCAAAAAACAATAATATTGAAATTATTGGTGATATCGATTTGTTTGCCCATGAAGTCAGTGCGCCGGTGATTGGTATAACCGGCTCTAACGGTAAGTCAACGGTTACCACATTATTGGCGTTGATGGCCTCACACGCGGGGTATAAGTCTGTCGCCAGTGGCAATATCGGTACTCCGGTACTGGACTCACTGGACGATGATGTTGATCTTTATGTGCTGGAGCTGTCCAGTTTTCAACTCGAGACCTTGCATTCGTTGCCCATGAAAGCGGCAGTGGTACTTAATATCAGTGCTGATCATCTGGACCGTTATGACAGTGTTTCCGCATATGCTTTGAGTAAACAGGTGATTTACGAAAACGCGGATGTACTGGTGCTGAATAAAGACGATGAAATGGCCAGTCGAATTGTCGCATCATCAAAAAAACGCCTTATGTTTACCCTGAATGCGGCCGCAGAAAATGAGTTTGGTTTTTGTGAATATTACAAGTGTGATGATTTCAATACAGAAAACAGTCGTGCAGCAATAAGCCTGTGTTTTGGTAATAAATACCTGGTAGCAGCCGATGAGTTAAAAATAAAAGGCCGGCATAATCTACAGAATGCGCTGGCTGCTTTAGCGCTAGGACATGCCTTTGGCTTGTCTTTTGAGCAGATGATAAGCGCCTTGAAAGAATTTACCGGTTTGCCGCATCGGTCACAATTTGTTGCTCAAATTAACCGGGTGAACTGGATTAATGACTCCAAGGCAACCAATGTGGGTGCCTGTATTGCCGCGCTGCAAGGTTTGCCCGGAAAGCATGTATTGATTGCTGGCGGCGAAGCTAAAGGTGCCGATTTTTCAATGCTGACAGCCGTTATTGCAAAACATTGCCGGGCCGTGGTGCTCATTGGCAAAGATGCTGAAAAAATAAAATCAATTGTGCCGCAGGCGGTAAATGTTCGTGTACTCAGTGATATGCCGGCAGCGGTGGCGGCAGCACAGGCGATGGCGCAGCCCGGTGACAATGTTTTGCTGGCCCCGGCCTGTGCCAGTTTTGATATGTTCGATAACTTTGAGCACCGGGGTGATGTTTTTGTACAGGCGGTCGAGGCTTTGCAGTCATGAGTGTTACGGCCGGTATGTTGACTAAACTAAGCGCGATGAAGCCGGGTATGCAGCTGAATTTGCTGTCATCGATAACGGCTCCGAATCTGTCATCATTGACATTTCCGGGCTTGCGCATAGATCTGGACGATTTTGATCCGGTGCTGCTAATTGCTTTTATTGCACTGCTTAGTATCGGGTTGATTATGGTAGCGTCATCATCAATCAGTGTTGCTGAGCGAAATTTTTCCAACCCTTTTTATTATTTGCAGCGGCAACTGATATTTGTATTTATCGGCCTGATTGCAAGTTTAACGGTGTTTAAAATACGGCTGGTGCAATGGGAAAAATCAGGTATGTCGTTATTGATTTTTGCTCTGTTTTTACTGCTGCTGGTATTGATCCCCGGGATTGGCACAACGGTGAATGGCAGTACCCGCTGGTTACCTCTGGGAGTCTTTAACCTGCAGGTTTCTGAGCTGGTAAAACTGTTTCTGGTGATTTATGTGGCCGGTTATCTGGTGCGCCATGGTGATGCGGTGCGACAGTCATTGTGGGGCTTTTTAAAACCAATGCTGATGGTTGGTTTCGCCGGTTTACTGTTATTAATGGAACCTGATTTTGGGGCAACCGTGGTTATTATGGGCAGTGTGCTGGCGATGACTTTTTTAGCCGGCGCCCGCTTTGTTCAGTTTATTTCATTTGTATCATTGTTTGCCTGTGCGGCGATGCTGCTGGTGGTTACTTCACCCTATCGTATGCAGCGTTTAACCTCCTTTGCCAACCCGTGGGCGGACCCGTTCGACAGTGGCTTTCAGTTGACGCAATCACTGATTGCGATTGGCACCGGTGGCTGGTTCGGTACCGGGCTGGGTGGCAGTGTACAAAAATTATTTTATTTACCCGAGTCGCATACCGATTTTTTGTTTGCAGTATTGTCAGAAGAACTGGGCTTTGCCGGGGTTAGTCTGGTGGTATTGCTGTTTGCCGTAGTTTTTTACAGAGCCTTTAAAATTGCGGCACAGGCGGAAGCAGTGGGCAATTATTTTGCTGCTTACCTGGCCTATGGTATTGGCATCTGGTTGGCCATGCAGGCAGTTATCAACATGGGCGTTAATATCGGTTTATTACCAACCAAAGGTCTGACGCTGCCATTGATGAGTTATGGCGGCAGTAGTTTGATTGTTTGCTGCGTGGCTATCGGTTTGTTATTTCGTATTCATTATGAAACGTCCGGTTTGCTTAAACAGGCCAGTCGCAGAGCAATGTCGTGCAAATCGCGCGGCAACAGAAAAAGAAAAAAAGCAAGCAGGGCGGCTTCGATTGCTACCGAGCCTGGCACAGAAACGGCCATCATTGAGGCGAGTGATTATGACTAAAATCTCTGCAGCATCGATTCGTCCGGTACTAATAATGGCAGGTGGTACCGGCGGCCATGTTTTTCCGGCACTGGCAGTGGCGGACGAATTAAGCACGCGTGGTATCCCGGTGGTCTGGTTAGGGACTAAAGCCGGTATTGAATCACGACTGGTACCGCAGGCGGGTTACCCGATTGAGTGGCTGACAATAACTGGCTTGCGAGGTAAAAACAAAATCACCTTGTTGCTGGCACCGTTGCGGATCACAGTGGCCTGCTGGCAGGCGCTGGTTGTATTGTTGAAAATAAAACCGGTGGCGGTACTGGGTATGGGTGGATTTGCTTCCGGACCTGGTGGAGTGATGGCATGGCTGCTGCGAAAACCGCTGATTGTGCATGAGCAGAATGCCATCGCAGGTTTGACCAATAAAATTCTGGCAAGGTTTGCCAGTGTCATACTGCAGGCGTTTCCTGGGGTTTTTGACAATGCTGAAACCACCGGTAATCCGGTCAGGCAATCGATTTGTGAGTTAAGTCCGCCGGATGTTCGGCTGGCAGAGCATCCGCAAAAAGTCATTCGTCTGCTGGTCATTGGCGGTAGTCTGGGTGCGGTAAAACTGAATGAAATTATCCCGCAGGCATTAGCAGAAATAGATAAAGATCAACGGCCCGAAGTGATTCATCAGACCGGTGCTAAAAATATTGAAAGCGCACAGGCGATTTACAGACAATACGCTGTGGAAGCAAAAGTTGAAGCCTTTATTGATGATATGCCGGCGGCTTATGCCTGGGCGGATCTGGTTATCTGTCGCGCCGGTGCAATGACCGTTTTTGAACTTGCCGCTGCCGGTATTGCTGCAATACTGGTACCGTATCCGTATGCGGTTGATGATCATCAAACCCGTAATGCCCTGTATCTTGCCCGTTCAGGTGCCGCGATTGTGCAACAGCAGGATCAGTTATCAAGTGGCTGGCTGGTTGATGTTATTAATGATTTTTCAGGCAACCGTAAAAAATTACTGGCGATGGCTATTGCAGCCAGAAAGCTGGCGATACCGGACTCGGCAAAAACCATTGCTGATGCCTGCTTATCACTGCGAGGTGCTGCCTGATGCCACATTCTGCTGATAATTTTATGCGGCGTATTCGCAAGGTGTATTTTGTCGGTATCGGTGGCGCCGGTATTAGTGGTATTGCCGATGTGATGAATACTCTGGGTTACCAGGTCAGCGGTTCTGATGTGGCCAGTAATGCCGTAACCGAGCAGCTGAAAAAATCCGGGGTAAAAGTGTATCATTCACACGCGCCGGAGAATGTCAGTGATGTCGATGTGGTGGTGACCTCAACCGCAATAAAAGCTGACAATCTGGAAGTTGCGGCGGCAAAAGCACGGCGTATTCCGGTCGTGCCACGAGCAGAGATGCTGGCAGAACTTATGCGCTTCAGTCACGGTATTGCAGTTGCCGGTACCCATGGTAAAACCACAACCACATCGCTGGTGACCTGTGTGCTGGCACAGGCGGGGCTTGATCCCACTTATGTTATTGGTGGCAAGCTAAACAGTTCCGCTACTCATGCACGTCTAGGTAAAGGCAAATACCTGGTGGCAGAAGCAGATGAAAGTGATGCTTCTTTTTTATATTTGCAGCCGATGATGTCAGTGGTGACCAATATTGATGCCGATCATCTGCCGACTTATGGCGGTGACTTTAACCGCTTAAAACAGACCTTTGTTGAGTTCCTGCATCATTTACCTTTTTATGGTCTGGCAGTGGTTTGTGTGGATGATGCGGAGGTGCGCAGTCTGTTGCCGGATATAACGCGTCCGGTATTGCGTTACGGGATTGATTTTGATGCGGATGTCTGTGCCTCGAATATCCGTTATATGGGTTCTGTCTCGGTGTTTGATGTGATCCTGCCGGAAGCGGATAGTGCTATCGAAATTACACTCAATATGCCGGGTCGTCACAATGTATTAAATGCACTTGCAGCAATTGGTGTTGCCTATGAACTCGGTGTTTCCACTGCCGATATGCAAAAGGCACTGGCCGGATTTGAAGGTATCGGCCGGCGTATGCATATGTACGGGGATGTCAGCGTCAGGGGTATTAGCCATGCTTCCGCTATTACGGTAAGCATCGTTGATGATTATGCACACCATCCGACTGAAGTGGCAGCCACGCTTAGCGCTGCCAGAACTGCCTGGCCGGAAAAACGACTGGTTGCCGTCTTTCAACCGCATCGTTATACCCGCACCCGTGATTTGTTTGAAGATTTTTCTCTGGTTTTGTCCGAGTGTGATGTGTTACTGCTGACAGAAGTTTTTGCCGCCGGTGAGGAACATATCGCCGGTGCTGATGGCCGGGCGTTATGTGCAGCGATAAGAGCGCGTGGCAAGGTGAACCCGGTTTTCATTGAGGATATTGAAACCCTGGATGCTGATTTGCGGGCCGTGTTACTCGATGGTGATCTGGTGTTAACCATGGGTGCAGGTAGTATCGGCAGGATCGTCGCCGGTTTGAAAACGTCACTGGAAGCCGGATAAGCGGGTGATGAAGGCCATGACAAAAACACAGGACATAAGCATTATAAAAAATGAAGCGATGTCAAAACACACCAGCTGGCGTACCGGCGGGGTGGCTAAGCAATATGTGCAGGCATCGTCATTAACCGCGCTGGCCTCTTTTATTGCCAGCCTGCCGGAGAACGAGGAATTGTTATGGCTGGGTCTGGGCAGTAATACGCTGGTTCGTGATGGTGGTTTTAACGGTACGGTAATCGCTACCCAGGGTGTTATGTCGCAGTTAGTGTTAGTCGATGAGACCATTGTTTACGTGGGTGCAGGTGTGGCAAGTGCCAAGCTGGCAAAGTTTTGTGCAAAACATGGTTTGACCGGTGCTGAGTTTTTTGCCGGTATTCCCGGATTAATAGGAGGCGCATTGGCGATGAATGCGGGTGCTTTTGGTGGTGAAACCTGGCCACTGGTTATTGAAGTGGAAACATTAAACCGGCATGGCGAAATAAAGAAACGCAAGGCCGATGAGTTTGAATATGGTTACCGTTCGCTTAAAGGTGCTGCCAATGAATGGTTTGTCAGTGCGACATTAAGGCTGACAAAAAAACAGCCGGGAATTGAGACGGATAGTACTATCGATATAAAACAGCTACTGGCAAAACGGGCAGCATCGCAACCCACGGGTGTGGCCAGTTGTGGCAGCGTTTTTCGAAATCCTGAAGGCTTGTATGCTGCCCGTCTGATTGAAGATTGCGGCCTGAAAAACAAACGTATTGGTGGTGCGGTTATTTCACAGAAACATGCCAATTTTATTATTAATGACAATGCTGCCAGTGCCAGTGATATAGAAAGGTTAATCCGTTTGATACAGCAAAAGGTAAAACAGAAACATCATGTCATGCTGCATACCGAGGTGCGGATTGTCGGTGAAGACTTGCCGGCTAATGGCAAGCCCGAGGTTGTTGCGTAATGAATGTTGATGCGGCGCAGCTGGGTAAAGTGGCAGTGTTAATGGGCGGCATGTCGGCGGAACGTGAAATTTCGCTGCTAAGTGGAGAGGCAGTATTAACTGCCCTGATAAGTCACGGCGTGGATGCGCATGGTATTGATGTTGACGAGAAGGTTATCAGCAGACTGGCAGCTGGAAATTATCAGCGAGTCTTTATCGTATTGCATGGTCGTGGTGGTGAAGATGGCACCATGCAGGGTTTGCTGGAAGTGATGAATATGCCCTATACCGGCTCAGGCGTTCTGGCTTCATCGCTGGCGATGGACAAGTTAAAAACAAAACAGATATGGCAGGCAATGGATTTGCCAACACCGCCCTATCAGGTGTTACAAAATGAAACAGATTGTAAGCGCGCGCTGAAAGAGCTGGGCTTGCCGATCATTATCAAACCGGTGCTTGAAGGTTCAAGTATCGGTATGAGTAAAGTTGAAAAAAAAGAGGAAATGATTAGCGCATGGCAAAAAGCAGAACAGTGTGAAGGTACTGTTATTGCTGAGCGCTGGATTGAAGGTAGTGAGTATACGGCGGCCATTCTCCAGGGTCAGATATTACCGCTTATCAAACTTGAAACCACGCATAAGTTTTATGATTATGATGCCAAGTATAAAGCGCATGATACACAGTATATTTGCCCCTGTGGCCTGTCAGAGGCAGAGGAGGAAATGTTTTCTGCCATTGCAATACAGGCATTTGATGCAGTTAATGCAAAAGCCTGGGGGCGTGTTGATTTTATGGTTGATCATGACGGAAAAATATGGCTGATCGAAGTGAATACGGTACCGGGAATGACCGATCATTCACTGGTACCCATGGCGGCAAAACAGTCCGGATTATCGTTTGAGCAGCTGGTGGTAAAAATATTGTCGCTGGCAGAATGTGAACACTGTTAACGGCAGGTGTATTGATAAAGATAAATAATGATGAAAAAAAATAAATCAAAAACCCGGGTGGCAGCAACATCGATAACGTTTTTTAAAACACTGTTTATGTTTTCGTTTGTTATTGCTGTTGTTTATGCAGGTATTCTGCTCAGGCAGTTTGATATGCCGGAAATATTGCCGCTGGAAACAATCGAGGTGAAAGGTGATTTTCAGTTTCTGGATAAAAATAAAATTGTCAGTTTATTGGAACAGAATATTGATGGCGGGTATTTTACGGTTGATTTAACCGGCTTGCGTGAATTACTTATGCAACAGGCATGGATAAAAAATGTGTCATTAAGAAGACAGTGGCCGGCTGGTATTAATGTTTATGTTGAAGAAAAACGACCGGTTGCCTACTGGAACCAGGATGCTTACTTAAGCGAGAGTGGTGATATTTTTCAACCGGAGAAAAGAATCAATAATTTAATGCTGCCGGTGTTGAGTGGTCCTGATGGCCATCATGCCGATGTATGGAAGTTTATGAATGTGCTTTATAGTGAAATGGCTTTGCATGACTATCAGGTCATCCGCCTGGACCTGGATGAGCGAAGGGCCTGGCAGATGGTGATTGCTACTGATGTCAGCGCGTTGATGAATACATCTGGCGAATTTGAGGATAAGGGTATTATGGTCAAGTTAGGTCGTTTTGAAACGGAAAAGCGGTTGCAGCGTTTTATTCGGGTATTGCCGGTGTTAATAGCGAATACTCAGGATATGAATGATGGTATTGACCTGCCGGCTGCAAATAAAACCAGCGATAAGAAAATTATTAGCGTTATAGATATGCGTTACCCCAATGGTTTTGCCGTGCAATTGTCATCACGGCGAATGAGAGAGGCTTAAAAATGACAAACAAGTCAGATAAAAACATGTTGATTGGTCTGGATATTGGCACCTCAAAAGTCGTAGCAATTGTCGGCGAGGTAAACGACGATGGTGAGATTGAAATTATTGGTCTGGGTTCACACCCTTCCAATGGTTTGAAAAAAGGTGTGGTGGTGAACATCGAGTCCACCGTGCAATCGATTCGCCATGCGGTAGAAGAAGCAGAGTTAATGGCAGGCTGTGAAATCAATTCTGTTTATGCGGGCATTGCCGGTAGTCATATACGCAGTTTGAATTCACACGGTATTGTTGCTATTCGTGAACGTGAGGTAACACACAGTGATCTTGACCGGGTAATTGATGCGGCAAGGGCAGTCGCCATACCCGCCGATCAGCGTGTACTGCACATTTTGCCGCAGGAATTTATTATTGATGATCAGGAAGGTATTCGCGACCCCATCGGTATGTCCGGAGTTCGCCTGGAGGCAAAGGTACATCTGGTCACCGGAGCGGTGGGTGCTGCACAAAATATAATTAAATGTGTTCGCCGTTGCGGACTTGAGGTTGATGACATTATTCTTGAGCAACTGGCATCCAGTTACTCGGTGTTGACTACCGATGAAAAAGAGCTCGGTGTTTGCCTGGTGGATATTGGTGGTGGCACAACAGACATTGCTGTTTTTTCCGAGGGGGCAATTCGCCATACCGCCGTGATTCCCATTGCCGGTGATCAGGTGACTAATGATATCGCTGTAGCACTGCGCACACCAACACAATGTGCTAACGACATAAAAATCAAATATGCCTGTGCATTACGCCAGCTGGCCAATCCGGAAGAGACAATTGAAGTGCCCAGTGTTGGTGATCGCCCGCCGCGCAAGCTGTCACGCCAGACATTGGCTGAAGTAGTGGAGCCGCGTTATGAAGAACTGTTAAATCTGGTTCATGCGGAGTTACGTCGCAGCGGTTTTGAAGAAATTATTGCTGCCGGTGTGGTGTTAACCGGCGGTAGCTCAAAAATGGAAGGGGTGATTGATCTGGCAGAAGAAATATTT
>JAJRUQ010000004.1 GCA_024277705.1 Gammaproteobacteria bacterium | reverse complement strand
CATCTCCAGGCGCTGGTCATTGGTGGTTCCGCTTGCTCCGTGCAAATCGAAGACATCAAGACCGGATGCCCAGTCCAGCAAGGTTTCAATACGCGGTGTTGTCGATATTTTAGGAGGCAACGCGGTGATATTTAACATGCCTTCTGTAATATTAGTATTAGTCTTATCAACTGCATTAACCGTTGATGTCAAGTCACCCGAGGTTGCGCTGGGAGTAAAAACACCATTATTGTCAGTATAAGTACCAGTAAAAGTATAAACACTGCGCTGCCCGTTATTCTCAAACTCACCGGCGGCACCGCCCTCTCTGATATCAGAGCCATCAACATTATCTGACCAGTAACTCTGTGAAGTATCAGAAAAGAAACCCGTCGCCGGATCAACCGCATTAACTGGCGCTAAAGTCGTACTGTTTGCATCCGCAATAATCGGTAAACGCTCGGTTGTGTCACCATCATTATCCACATCATTGGTATCAACTATAAATTCCAGCTTGTATTTCTTAAAGTTGCCCGGCCAACGCGCACCGATAACAGGTTTGAACAAGGTGAAATACAGATCATTAAGATGTACTGAACGGTTAAACGCATTCACCGAAACCGCTGGCGAAGAGAAAGAAGCATTGGTATCAAAAACATTGCCAATAATACTATTCAGAGTAGATGCCAGTGATATCGCATTATCCGCATAAAAACGTTCGCCGACACCTGTCGCCGCCAGACTTTCATCCGCTGTCTGCTGCAGCAATGGATTCGCATTCGCAAAGCCGATGGTATAGGTAGAAATAACCTGATCGCCATTTAACACTGGACTTTGATCGTTGCTGCCAATTGATCTGGCAATTTCATCCAGGCAGTTATTTGTGGTGCCACAACCGGTAACATCATTTCCTATCCGGCCCCGGCGTGTTGAATCCAGTTCATCATCTACCGGATCACCATCAGTCAAAATAACCACGTAGTTTTTCTGGCATTCATTGGTTATAGGAGAGATGTATGTATTTCCTGAGCGTGACGCTGCTGTACTTGGATAAAGCGTTCCATTAGACCAGCTGCCCTCTGTTGAGTTAAGACCGTAATCAACGCCTTTACCCTGGAAATACATTACCGCTTCATAAAAAGTTTCTGACAAGGGCGTATTACCACTAGCCGTCATATTGTTCAGCTCATCAATGAATATCTGACGCTGCGTTCCGGGGCCGGTGGCGCTAGCCGGACCAATATCATCAATCGCTGTTGCAACCATCCCGCCATCACCATTGCTTGAAAACCGCATCAGACCAATATTTACACCGGTAATCGAATTCACCAGATTAGTCATTACATCCTTCATGATATCAATACGTGACCGGCTGCTAATAGGCGGTATATTGATGATGTAATTCAGGTAACGCCCACTATACAAACTTTTGCTGAAACCGATATTCCCCCAGTCTATTTCATTTAGAGACGAAGTCGACCAGGCCGGCGGACTATTACTTGATGCCCACACCGCTGCATCACCACTAACTTCTCCATGCACACCTCTGTCAACTTCACACTCGATAAAAGCATTTAAGTCATTCACCGCCAGGCTGCTGTCCCAGTTATCATTACGGTATTGTGAAATGGTTCCGGTATAAAAACCCGTGCTATCTAATGAACTTGCCGCATCACAAACCACTGCGGTTCTATTAACCTGCCGCACATAAGTATTAAAGCCGTTTGTGCTGAAAGTACACAGGACTTCAGCATTGGTTACACCGTTACTTCCAGCGTACAGAAAGTCGTAGGGGTCGACAATTGCGTAGACACGATTATTGTCATAACAGCCGTTACCACCGGAATAATCTATTGCCGGATCATAGGGCACTCGAGTAGAAACCAGCGAATCCATACTGCCGGAAGTATCAAGCACAAATAAAACGTTTGCCTGCGCTGCCGAACTTGTTGAGCTTGATGAGGTATATATCTCAATATCCTCAGCAACCGCAGGAAATGAAATCATCATTCCATACAACGCACTAATCAAAGTAAATTTTAATTTTTTCGTAAGCGTAAACATAATATTTCTCTCTTCCTGCTTTATGATTGCAATGCCATTTATATATTTAAAATACTTTACAACAAGATCTAATCATCAAATTCAATACGTATTATTTAAGACCGCTGTTACCAGCGAATCTCACTAACCTGTTTTGTTTTCACTTCATAAATAACAGTGGCATGTCGGCCTATACGCGACTCTGCTTTTTTCAGAGGCACTTCGACTCTATTTTCATAGGCCTTTGTTTGCGGCGTGATGGTTACCTGTATTTCTTCACATGAATCACACACTTTACCTTCGATAAAACCATTAAGACTGTTATCAAGACTGATACGCAGCGATTTGGCCTCAATCGCATTATGGGTTTCAACCATCACGCTGTGATGCACCATGCTCAGCCGGGCTGGCACCGGTGAATCACTGGCCGACACAGTAAGCGGCGCGACCATCATTAAACATATTACTGGTATATAATTTTTCATGTTTTCACCTATTATAAAGATCCGCACGAAGCAGATGGATAACGTACACCCCGGTTTTGTAACGATGTTGATGTGCCAGTTGTATTGGAACCGCTGGCTGTAATATTGTAAAAGTTATAACTCACACCCTTGCCTGCTTCCAGACTGCTGCCAACACCTGAAGAACAGCCTGCAAAAACAATAGATGCCTGCAAAGATGATGCATTTGGCAGAGTCTGCGTTACATTCTGTATTACAGTTGTATCAGCAATTTGATAATCAATCGGAACATTTGCTGTTGTAATCGCATCCGCCGACAAGGTATATTCCAGCAGCGAGTGAACAGCATTAAATGCAATCTGATGCTGACGCGCATTGGCCGCTGCCTTCAACTCCATACTGGCACCGCCCATTGATGACACGCCGATCAATGTCATTGTTGTCAACAGCACCAGCGCCAGAACCAGCACGAAACCATGCTGATTATTTTTTAATCGTTTACTGTTTTTGTGTTTTCTTGCATACATAATTTTCTCTCAAACGACCTATAACTGCCGAAGGTTTCTCATATCAACAACGCTGGAAACCATGAAATAACGGAAATCATCCTGGCCGCCATGTGTTACAGACGTGCCCGCAATATCAAAAGTTTTCGATGTATCAACACCCAACTGTCGTTTATCGGTGCGCATCAGTAACCAGATTTTGGCGGAGTAAACATTGAACCAGTTATCATCGGCGGTTACTGTATCAGGTGAATCATAACGGTTTACAAAACCATCACCCGTGGTATCCACACCGAACTGCACCTGCAGATCAACAACACCGGAAACCAGCGTCTGCGAATCTATCGCCGGCCCGCTTATCAACGATGCCCGGCGCAATGATGGAATACCATCACCAGCAGCATCGGTATGATCACTGATATAATAGGCATAGGCGTGCAGCTCATGGTTGCCCGTCAGCGCAGACGAATCATAGGCTTTCAGTGCAGGCGGGGTGTTACCGGTAAAAACTTCGCCATTAATAAAATTACTTCTTACATAAGCCTGACCCGCCTGCAGGTTAGCCGATGGAATAACGTTAGAATCGGCATAACGAACGTCCAGCACATCCGTGCCCGCCATATAGCCTTCAGTTGACGGAATACAGGTAGCGGCATATGGATTAGTTCCATTAGTAGCAAAAACCGGACGGGACAAATCGTAAGCCCACACCGGATTACCGGCAACAGCACAATCATTGCTGACAACGGGCGGGGTTGCACATGCGGTATCGGTTGATCTGCATGCAATCAGGCCATCCTTATTGGTGTTTCCCCAGGAGCCGGCGTGGCGTAAATCATACGCAATCATTTCAATAGCAAAACGGGCATCAGCCACCATATCCATCTGCTCTTCACTTTTAACCTGTATTTTTCGTGTCGAGTTATGCATGGTGAATGCACCACTGATAATGAGCAGTCCGATGACCATCGCCACCATCAATTCGACCAGTGAAAAACCTTCAGACTGTTTTTTTGTTTTTAAAGTCATAACCATAGCCTTGTTACTCAACAGGGAACACCGGTGCAAATATTAGCGGTTGTGGTGTACGTTCTTGAAACACTGCCACCTGCCGTTTTATCGCGCTCATCCCAACTGACACTTATTGTTACTTGCGCCATCTTTGTCGGTGTTGCCGCATTCGGTGCGACATAAGTAATGGAGGTGGTTGTCGCAGGCAGACCCGCTGACAAATTCTTCTTCCACCAGTAAATGTCATCCTGCGCCAATGCTGTCGCTGTACAAACGACCGTGCCGCTGCAATTATTATCAGCACCGGTTCCGGAACCGGAAGCCGCATACTCTGCCAGGGCTGCGGGCGAAGGATTAACCCGCATACTCTCAAACAACTCTTCCACCTTCATCATTGCAACCGAGCCATAAACAGATGTTTTACCTGCCTTAAGCGAAATTGCCTGCAGGGAAGCAACACCCAGCATACCGATTGATAAAATCAGAAAGCCGACTAACGCTTCGATTAACGTAAAACCCCGGTTGCCTGTTATGTTGAATTTTTTATTTTTCATAATGCTTAATGCCTTTATGGAGCGGCCGGACAGGAAATCACCGCTGCATTATCAGAAATACGTACCCGCCCGGCGATGCTTAAAACCACTGCGCGAGAACCAACAATATTATTTGAGCCATCAAAGCTGCAAACCGAAAAAACGCCGGAACGTGAAGCGCCGGCATCTTTTGGCAAACCTCTGGAAGTAAAAGTAAACCATTGAATCGGCAGATTATTAGAATCAAAAGTACCCGTGATGGATAAGGTCTGGCTTACATCATCGATAGCGCCATGCGCACGCAACAGACAATCCGTGTTTATATCCGCAGCAGCACTACAGGCCACACCCGTACCAACGCGATCATCATTGGCATCAATAAACACAATCCAGCCTTCCTGCCACTTCACCCCGTTACTGCAGGAGGTTCCATTCGCACTGGCACAGATGGTGACTTTTCTGTTTAATTTGATCGCTTCACTGCGCGCCACGTGTACTGCTGATACCAGTTCATTCGACGATGAAACCAGCTGACCGCCCTGAGTAATTGTCCTTAATGATGGCACACCGACCACGGCTATAATGCCGACAATCACCAGCGTTACCATTAATTCAGTTAATGTGAATCCCGAGTTCTTTTTCATGATTCTAATTTAAGACCAGTAATTTTGAATTACCAGAAGATAGTGACAGGAAGGGGTTTATTGCAGATAAATGGCTTGTTTTGGCCAGGTCGTTGTTATTTTTTGCCATAAAGTGCCGTACTTTTTTGGTAAATTTTCAATGTTTTTTACGTGAACAACCTCAGTTTAGTTCAATATCGGCGCATAATAAGGTCAACGCTCACAAAATAATATAGAATCTATATTAGACAATCCTGATTAAAGAGAAAGCCATGAATTTAGACAGAGTCAGCTCCGGCGACAAGCTTCCTGAAGAGATAAACGTCATTATCGAGATACCGGCACACAGCGATCCGGTCAAGTACGAAGTCGACAAAGACACCGGTGCCATGTTTGTCGACCGCTTCATGAGCACCGCCATGCATTACCCCTGTAATTACGGTTACGTACCGCACACACTGTCCAAAGACGGTGACCCGGTTGATGTACTGGTGACCACACCGGTACCGTTAATCGCCGGCTCGGTTATACAGTGCCGCCCGATTGGTGTATTAAAAATGACCGATGAATCAGGAGATGACGCCAAAATCCTCGCGGTACCCATCGATAAACTGTGTAAATCCTACCGGCACGCTGCAACCATCGATGATATGCAGCCCATGCTGCTCGATCAGATCGCCCACTTCTTCGAACACTATAAAGATCTGGATGAAGGCAAGTGGGTGCGCGTTGAAGGCTGGGGCAATATCGAAGACGCGAAACAGGAGATCATGTCCAGCGTGGCCATGTATAAAGAAGCGCCGGTTAAACCGAACTTCTAGGTGAATTGTGAATTGTGAATTGTGAATTGTGAATTGTGAATTGTGAATTGTGAATTGTGAATTGTGAATTGTGAATTGTGAATTGTGAATT
>JAJRUQ010000076.1 GCA_024277705.1 Gammaproteobacteria bacterium | reverse complement strand
TTTGCCGTCAGGAAAAATCACGTGATCAACCTGTGGTTTGATTTCAACCCACTCGTATTTTTCCAGAGAAGCGATGTTGATTTCAGAATCGAAGTGGCCGATGTTACACACGATGGCTTCGTTTTTCATCGCAGCCATGTGGTCGTGATCAATCACGTTGACGTTGCCGGTGGTGGTAACAAAGATGTCGCCCAGCGCCGCAGCTTCGTTCATCTCGACCACGCGGTAACCTTCCATTGCTGCCTGCAGTGCACAGATCGGATCGATCTCGGTGACCCATACGGTCGCACCCATGCCCTTGAATGCCTGTGCACAGCCTTTGCCGACATCGCCATAACCCAGAACGACACAGATTTTACCGGCAATCATCACGTCAGTCGCCCGTTTGATACTGTCGATTAATGATTCGCGGCAGCCGTACAGGTTGTCGAATTTTGATTTGGTGGCCGAGTCGTTGACGTTCATTGCAGGGAACAGCAACTCGCCTTTTTCCTGCATTTCGTACAGACGGTGTACGCCGGTGGTGGTTTCTTCAGTCACGCCTTTCACGCTGTTAGCGATGTCTGTCCATGTGCTGGAACCGTCAGAAATAGTGCGACGCAGGACATCAAGAATCGCTTTGTATTCTTCGTTGTCGTCGTCTTTGGTGGCGGGGATGGAACCTGCTTTTTCGAATTCGGCACCTTTGTGAACCAGTAAAGTAGCATCGCCGCCATCGTCCAGAATCATGTTCGGCAGTTTTCCGTCAGGCCATAACAGAGCCTGTTCGGTACACCACCAGTATTCTTCGATGGTCTCGCCTTTCCAGGCAAACACCGGGATGCCCTGGTCAGCGATGGCTGCGGCAGCGTGATCCTGGGTTGAGAAAATATTGCATGAAACCCAGCGCACTTCTGCGCCCAGTGCCACCAGGGTTTCGATCAGCACAGCGGTCTGGATGGTCATGTGGATACTGCCCATGATGCGACAGCCGGCCAGTGGTTGTTCCGCGCCGTATTCTTCGCGCAGCGCCATCAGCCCCGGCATTTCGGTTTCAGCTATACGGATTTCTTTGTGGCCCCATTCGGCCAGTGAAATATCGGCGACTTTATAGTCTTTTTGTGAGTTACTATCAACAACGGCATTCATGCTCATCTCCTAATCATTAAAAATTAAAGAAATGAGCGCCGTTGTTAAAAAGATACCTGGTGATAAGGATTCTTGCTTCTGAGCCTGACGGATATCTATACCGCTGCAGCGCTCCTCAGAAATGTGGGACGAATTATACCGTAGCTATAGGCCGGCTGCATCCTTTAATGCATCAGCTTTATCGGTTTTTTCCCAGCTGAAGTCAGCTTCATCACGGCCAAAATGACCATAAGCTGCTGTTTTTTTGTAAATCGGGCGTAACAGGTCAAGCATCTCCACGATCCCGCGTGGTTTCAGATTGAAGTGTTTACCGATTAATTCGACGATTTTGTCATCGCCAATTTTGCCGGTACCAAACGTCTGTATTGAAATAGAGGTGGGGTCAGCCACACCGATCGCATAAGAAATCTGGACTTCACACTTGTCAGCTAAACCGGCTGCCACAATATTTTTGGCAACATAACGTCCGGCGTATGCAGCAGAGCGGTCAACTTTTGAGGGATCCTTGCCGGAGAAAGCACCGCCGCCATGACGCGCCATGCCACCATAGGTATCAACAATGATTTTACGACCGGTGAGACCACAATCACCAACCGGGCCGCCAATAACAAAAATGCCGGTAGGGTTGATGTGGAACTGGGTGTCTTTGCTGATCCATTCATTAGGTAATTCAGGCAATAAAATTTCATCCATAATGGCTTCGCGTAAGTCATTATATTTAATATCCGGCGAATGCTGCGTTGATAATACCACTGCGTCGATACCGACGGGTTTGTCGTTTTCATAGCGGAATGTTATCTGACTCTTGGCATCCGGGCGTAACCAGGGCAGGGTGCCATTTTTGCGGAGTTCGGCCTGTCGTTTAACTAAGCGGTGAGCATAGGTAATCGGTGCCGGCATTAACACATCGGTTTCGTTACTGGCGTAGCCGAACATCAGACCCTGGTCACCGGCGCCCTGTTCGTGGTCAGAGGATTCATCAACGCCGGCAGCAATGTCTGCCGATTGTTTATCAATGGAGGTGATGACGGCGCAGGAGGCATAGTCAAAGCCCATGTCAGAGCTGTCATAACCGATTTCTTTAACCGTGTCGCGAACAACCTGTTGCATATCAATCCAGGCTTCGGTAGTGATTTCACCGGAGATAACCACCATGCCGGTATTGATCATGGTTTCACAGGCAACCCGGGCCTTGTTGTCCTGTTCGAAAATGGCATCAAGAATAGAATCGGAAATCTGGTCCGCGACTTTGTCAGGATGACCTTCGGATACCGATTCAGAAGTAAATAAATAATTGCTCATGTTTAACCTTTTAAATTGATGATGATTCGTAGGGGTCGCAGTCAGTTTTTACGCAGGCTGATCCAGTCCTGTATAAAAAACTGACTACGACCTCGGTGTTTCGTATCGCCTTCCCTTTCCTGGCTTGTTGCGACATACCGTCTGGGCATCGTCGCACCGCCATCGATGGCTCCTTGCGACATACCGTCTGGGCATCGTCGCACCGCCGTCCCTGGCTCCTTGCGACATACCTCCCATCCATGGGCATAACCGCACCGCCATCCCTGGCTCCTTGCGGAATACCGCCCATCCCTGGGCATAAAAAAACCCGCTTCAGTTTTTGCTGAAACGGGTTCTCGATAAATTCTGTGTCGAAACTCGCTTTAGCCGATTTTATATAGCGCCCGCAATCTGAGACAAATTAGCGCTGTGACAGACATTATCCATCAAATATTTTATATGTCAAATATTATTTTCCGGATCCTGGTTTGGCCTTTTCAGATATTCGCGCCATTCTTCCGGGCTTAGGGATTCGTTATTAGATAATTTTTCATTGAAGTAAAGTTCACGCTGCTCATTATTCAGCCGTTCAATGATCGCTCGATAAACCTCAAAAATATTATCGGTGTTTTCAGTTTCCGGAGTATTTAGCATCGACAGGATGCTGAGTGTTTTCTCATGCTCTGTATTACGGAAACGTTCAAGCAGTGCCGCTGCCGATATATCAGTATTTGATTCGATGCTCTGTTGCAGTTGGTAAAGCAGGGGCAAGCCTTTATTGCTTGCCCGGACAAAAGACTCCGGTACTTTATGCTGACCGGCTAAAGCCGGATTCTGCAGTAACAGGGCGATAGCAATCCGGGTTTTGTTCAGCAGTATCTGCTGGCCGCGAACCGCGGTGACCGGCTGTGCTTTAGCGGAAGGTTTTTGTGTGTTAGTGGAAATTTTGGATTCAAGTTGTTGCTGGCTTAAGCCCACCAGTTGTGAAAGATTTTCAATTAATAAATCTTTATACAGACTGTTATGCATTTTCTGAATCAGTGCGTTGGCTTTACTGGCAAGTTGTGCTTTGCCTTCATTACTGCTGATGTCTGATTGTGCGGATAAATTATTGAATAAAAAATCTGACAGGGTAGACGCCTGTTGAATGCGTTGCTCAAAAGCCTGTTTACCTTCCTTGCGTACCATGGTGTCGGGGTCTTCTTTTTCCGGTAGAAAAAGAAATTTTGCGACCATGCCATCGCGGATAACCGGCAGGGTGTTTTCCAGTGCACGCCAGGCAGCTTTTTTGCCGGCATTATCACCATCGTAACAAAAAATAATTTCGTGGGTAGTGCGGAAGGTTTTTTGAATCTGTTCGGTGGTGGTGGCGGTACCTAAGGAAGCAACCGCATAATCAATACCGTGCTGTGCTAACGCGACCACGTCCATATAACCTTCAACCACGATAATACGTTCGATATTTCTTAAGGCCTGTTTGCTTTCGTATAAACCATATAGCTCGAAACCTTTATGAAAAACGGTGGTTTCCGGTGAGTTAAGATATTTGGGTTCACCCTGATCAAGTATGCGGCCACCAAAGCCGATGATACGACCACGTTGATCGCTGATGGGAAAGATGATGCGGTCGCGAAAACGATCATAGGTTTTGTTATTATCCTTGATAACAATCAAGCCGGTTTTTTGTAAAGCTTCCAGTCGGTTACTGGTATTGCCAATATTACTGACTAAAAAATCCCAGCCCTGCGGGGCATAGCCGATGTTAAACCGTTTGGCGATATCACCGCTGAGTCCTCGTTGTTTCAGGTAGTTAATAGCACGATCGGACGTTTTTAACTGCTGCTGATAGAGTTCAGCCGCCGTTTGTAAAATATCGTATAGCGGCTGCTTTTCCTGGCGTTTGTGATCGGCTGCGGGATTATTTTCATGGGGCACGTCCAGATGCTGATCAGCGGCCAGGGTTTCGATGGCATCAACATAACTCAGATGTTCATAGTTCATTAAAAAACCAATAACATTGCCTTTCGCGTGACAACCGAAACAGTAAAAGAACTGCTTGTTTTCACTTACCGTAAAAGACGGCGTTTTTTCATTATGAAAAGGGCAGCAGGCGGTAAACTCCTTGCCTTTTCTTTTTAGCGGAACACGGGCATTGATAACTTCAACAATGTCACTGCGTGAAATCAGGTCATCAATAAAATTTTGTGGAATAAGGCCGGCCACGGGTGTTTACGGGTGTAAATTTACAAAGGATAGTTGTCTTGGATTAAAGATGCGTTCATATTCCACGATGGCATAACGATCCGTCATGCCGGCAATATAATCAGAAATGCCGCGAGTAATACCGGCGTCACCATGTTTTTCTTTTAATGTCTGGCAATGCTGCAGTGCTTCGGTAGGTAAAATTTTAAGGTCATTGATAAAGGCGTTAAATAATGCCTCGATGACATCGGCGGCTTTTTTACTCATGCGGTGAACGCGGTAATGTTGATAAAGATTCTTTCGTAAAAACTGCTTTAGTTCGTGTTTTTTAGCATTCATTTGTTCACTGAAGGCCATAAGCCTTTGTGCCTGGTTACGGATATCCTCAATACTGTCCAGCCTTGCATTGGCAATATTTTGTCTGGAAGTATCGATTAAATCGACCACCATGACATTGATCATACGACGAATGATTTCATGGATCAGTTTTTTTTCATCCAGGCCGGGGTATTGTTTGTTTACCACATCGTATTGTTTGCGAAATAATTCGATTTTTAATAAATCATTAATACTGATCAGGCCGTAACGAATACCATCATCAATATCGTGATTGTTGTAGGCGATCTCATCTGAAAAATCAGTTAATTGTGCCTCCAGCGAGGCCTGCTTCTTGTGCAGAAAGCGCTGGCCGACATCTCCCAGGTTTCCGGCATTGAATTTTGAGCAGTGTTTGAGTACACCTTCACGGGTTTCAAACATTAAGTTAAGACCGTCAAACTCAGCGTATTTTTGCTCCAGTTTGTCGATGACCCGTAATGACTGAATATTATGTTCAAAGCCGCCGCTATCTTGCATGCAATTATTGAGTGCGGTTTGTCCGGCATGTCCGAAGGGGGTATGGCCTAAATCATGAGCCAGCGCGATGGCTTCTGTTAAGTCTTCATGCAGTTGTAATTCCCGGGCAACACTGCGGGCAATTTGTGCTACTTCCAGGGAATGTGTCAGACGGGTACGGAACAGGTCGCCTTCGTGATTAACAAATACCTGTGTTTTATATTCAAGCCGGCGAAAAGCGGCTGAATGAATAATCCGGTCGCGGTCTCGCTGATACTGGTTACGATAGGTTGGATGTGATTCCTGATAACGACGGCCAATGGATTGTTTGTCGTTGCTGGCGTAATTAACTCGTTGTGTGCTTTCGGGCATAGCCGGTCCTTCAGGATGAAAGTTTGATGGCGGTGCGCAGGTCATCTGCTTTGTATTCATCGGTAACCACTGACTTGCCGATGCCTTTCATTAAAACCAGCCGCAGTACACCATCCAGTACTTTTTTGTCCACCGACATCAGTTTCAGAAACTGTTCGCTAGTCATAGAGTCGGGGGCTTTGCTTGGCAGTTTTGCCTGTTCGATAAGACGGATGGTTTTTTCCTTGTCCTGTTTGTCCATCCAGCCCATGTGCTCAGACATGATAGCTGCCATGCACATACCGGCACCGACTGCTTCACCATGCAGCCACTGTCCATAACCCAGGCCATTTTCAATGGCATGACCGAAAGTGTGTCCCAGGTTTAATAATGCACGTTTGCCGCTTTCGCGCTCATCCGCTGCCACCACTTCGGCCTTAGTTCGGCAGGAGACTTCGATGGCATAGGTTAAGGCTTTTTTATCACGTGCCAGAAGCGCCGGCATATTCTGTTCCAGCCATGAGAAAAAATCCGCATTACATATCAGGCCGTATTTAATAATCTCGGCCATGCCGGCACTGAGTTCGCGGTCGGGCAGGGTGTCCAGAGTATCGGTATCGGCAATAACCGCTTTGGGCTGGTAAAAAGCGCCAATCATGTTTTTACCCAGAGCATGGTTAACACCGGTTTTACCACCAACAGAGGAGTCTACCTGTGACAACAAGGTGGTGGGGATTTGCAACAGGTGGACGCCACGTTGATAACTGGCGGCAGCAAAACCCGCCATGTCACCAACCACGCCGCCACCGAGTGCGATTATGGTGGTATTGCGGTCGAATCGATTGCGTAACAGGCCATCATAAATCTGGTTTAGCACTTCCAGATTTTTATATTTTTCGCCGTCAGGCAGTATTACCGCCTCGTGTTTCAGTCCGCCGAGCATTGACTGTACCTTTTCAAGGTAGAGCGGGGCGACGGTTTCATTGCTGACAATCAGCGCGCTATTGCCGCTAATATGTTGTTTCAGCAGATCGTTCTGGCCGAGCAGGGCAGTATCAATATAAATGGGATAACTGCGCTCGCCGAGGTCAACAGTTAATGTTGTCATCAGTTTTTTTTCTATAGTGGTGTAAAAACATGGGTGTAACTAATTCAGAGACTTAATAATAGCCTGTATTACACTATGAATCGAGTTGTTTACGGTTTCCACTGTGTAATCAGCTGTTTCTTCGTACAGCGGGCCGCGTTCATCGAGCAGCCGCTGCAGAATAACTTCCACCGCTTCGTCGGCGTGTAACAAAGGTCTGTTTTTATCTTTACTGGTACGTTCTACCAGCGTTTGCAGGCTGCTTTTCAGGTAGAACACAATGCCACGATTAATCATGTGATTGCGGTTTTCAGGGTTCAGTATGGCGCCGCCGCCGGTGGCCAGAATAATATTTTTTTTCTGCGTGAGTTCATCGATGATGGCCTGCTCGCGTTTGCGAAAGCCGGCTTCGCCTTCTTTTTCAAAAATCAGGGGGATGTCGGCACCGGTGCGTTCCTCAATTACCCGGTCGCTGTCATAAAAATCCATTTTTAATTTGCGCGACAGCTGACGCCCAACGGTAGTTTTACCGGTGCCCATTAAACCAATTAATATAATGTTGTTTGCTTTGTGCATAAAAAAACGGCCTGACTTTTTGAATAAAGTACCGGCCGCTTAGTATAGGGGTATTAAAGGAATAGTTAAATCATCAAAAGCAATTAATATGGCTATGTTGTGCCGTTACTGATGATAAAAGCCTGTACTGCCGGTGACAGTGTCACCGGCAGTACAGGCGTCCTGTTAATCCTGAATATCCATTAATTGAATATTGAACGGTGGAATGTCTGGCTCGTTCGGTACGGATGGTATCGTAACGCTAATGTATAAAAAACCATCAGCAGACGGAGTGCCATCGGTACTAATCTGGACATCGTAGATTTGTGCCGTTGATGACCTGCCTACAGTGATGATGTTGATTTTACTAGGGTCGGTGGGGTTGGCGCGGAAATATATTTGTCCCTCAGTTGTGACAAGATCAAGGGATCCGTTGGTTGTGCTAAAAGTGATCAATGTACCTTCCGGCAGGTTTTTACCATTGTTGACTCCGGCAAGCGTAATGGATGCGGTATTGTCAACGCTGGTATTGAATGCCGGCAGAGGATTGACCGCCACTGCTCCGGTGACGGGGCTGTAGCTTGCCTGTGTCACTACTGGATTGTCTTCGGCTAATAATAGCTGGAGTGATTGACGTACGGTAATGGCATCAAATGCCGGATCACAGTCGGTGCCGCCGGTGGTGCAACCTTTGCCGTTATAAATGGTGTCACCGGTGTCGTAGCTACCGTTTGAGTTGATGTCCACAAAGAACTCACCTGGATCGTAAGTGCCATTATCGTTGACATCCATAAAGGCTTCTGGCAGGTCGGTAAAGCTGTCGCCGGTGGAATAAACACCATTACTGTCAGCATCCACAAATGACTCTTCACCTTCAATGGTGGCTAGAATGGTAGAAATACCATCACCAAGAACATTACTGGCAATATCAAAAGTGTTTGAACGCGGATTCTGGCTGATCCAGGTCACACTACAGCTGCCACCTACTGTGGAACAACTTGGCTGGATAGCACCGAGTTCGGTGGTAAAGGAAATGAGGGTGCCATCAGTAATCGGGTTGTTAAAGCGGTCAGCCGCATGTGCGGTAATGATTACTTCTGCACCGTCTACATCCCATGCTCTTGGTGAATAAACATTTGATTTTAATGTCATGCTGTTCTGGTCCGGTGGCCCGGTAGCAATAGAAATAGGGTCGGAAGCGATGGTGATCGCGGTGTTGCTGTCCAGAGTAGCGGTCACCCGCACATTGGTAGCAACCGTACCGGATTGCACCGTGGTACTGACCTGACCATTATTATCACTGATGATATTTGTGTTTGACAGGTTGACCCCGCCGGCGACGTTATTGAGGGCAAAACTGACCGCTTCACCCTGTACCGGGTTGCCCAGTGCATCTTTAACGGTAAAGGTAACGCTGGTGGTTTCCGGCAGACCGGACGCACTGCCGGTACCGGCCAAAGCGATAGTCTGATTTGCAATGCTGGTTAATTCAATAGAGCCGGCCACCGGTGGTGTCGCACTAATGTTGACCGTCGCTGCGGCAGTTTGTGTGGTGCCGGCAATAGTTGCGGTAATCAGATCTGCACCGGAGCAGCCCTGGTCGGTATAGGTGGTGGTGGCATTGCCGTTGGTGGTGACCACGGTAGGGGTGGTGAATGTTGCCAGACTGGAACTGACGCAGGATGAAGCAAAATCAACCGTCATGATGTTGGTTACCGGGGTACCGGTAAGGTCAACAATATCAACGCTGACATTTGTGCTGCCACCGGCAGTAATGCTGTTGGTTGACAGGGTAACAACACCCTCGGTAAATACTGAGGAAATGATGGAACCGATTCGGATACCGCTGACCACTGTATTGTCAATGGCTATCGGTGTCAGGTTGAAGGTGCTGCCGCTGTCGCCCATGGTGATCTCGGTATTGAGTACGCCGGGGTCGGTATTGCCATCTGCAATAATAAATACGGTGTAGGTATTGTTTGAATACACGGTATTCGCTACCGTATATTCGGCACCGCCAACAATCTTGGAGTTGGTGGAAGTAAATTTAATGGTGGTGCCCAGCGGCAGTATGTTGTCGTTTGTGGGACCGGTAATGGTAAAGGTAATACTGCTGTCGGTAGCCGTGCTAAACGGCGTACCGGCGACGACGGTACCAGAGTTATTATATTGAATACTGGTAATATTAGGTGCATTTTCTGCCATGGCCAGTACCAGGGATGCACGTACTGTCACTGCATCTGAGGTCGGGTCACATAAGGTTGAATGGGTGCAGCCTTTGCCGTTATATAAACCGTTTGCCGGGGTTAAATCACCGCTGCTGTCAAAATCGACGTAAAACTCACCGGCATCGTATGCCGCATTATCATTATCATCACGATAGGCTTCGCCTAAATCAGTAAAGCTGTCGCCATCGGAAAACACACCGTTGGCATCAACATCGCTGAAGGACTCTTCGCCTTCGACCGTCGCAATAATGGTGGTGATGCCGGGCTGGCCGGGAGCGGGTAGATCATTTGTTCTGGGTGACTGACTGCGCCAGATAACATCACAACCGCCATTGACCGTGGTGCAGCTGGCATCGATGGCGCCCAGCTCTGTGGTGAATGAAATGGAGGTGCCATCGGTGATCGGGTTATTGAAGCGGTCAGCAAGTCGCGCCGAAATAGTCACGGTTTTGCCATCAACATTCCATGCTCTTGGGTTTAACTCGGAAGCCGACAGTGAAATACTGTTCTGATCCGGTGGCCCGGTGGAGATTGAAATGGTACTGGACGTTGTTGACAGGGTGGTATTACTGTCGACGGTTGCCGTCACGCGCACACTGGTGGCGACGGTGCCTGACTGTACCGTGGTGATCACCTGTCCGGTTTCATCGGTGGTCGCGTTTGTGGTTGATAAAGAAATACCGCCTACCGTACTGTTAAGCGAGAAGGTGACGCTTTCGTTTTGAATCGGCAGGCCATCGTTGTCTTTAACAATGAAGCTTACACTGGCGTTTTCCGGCAATGATGAGCTGCCGGTGCCGGAAAGTGCGATGATCGAATTGGACACCGCGGTCAACTGAATGGAACTCGCGGTGGTTGATGCGATGGTTACCGTTCCTGTTGCAGACAGGGAACCAAAAGTTGCTGTTATCGGATCCGCACCTGCCGGACAGGTGCCTGCGTTATAGGTGGTGCCGGCGGTTCCGGTAATGGTAACTACGCTGGTATTGCCAAAACTTGCTGTGCCTGCCGTCGCGCAGGGTGAAGAGAAAACCACGGTGGCAGTGTCGGTTTTAAGATTTCCACTGGCATCAGTAATGTCGACAGAAACAAACGACAGGCCGCCGATGGAGACGATACTGGGTGAGACAGTAATAAGTCCATCAACAAAAGTGCTGTTTACCGTGGAACCAAAACGGGTAGTGGTGGTAGCGACGGTAATGGTGCCGGTGGCAGTTTGCGTTGTTCCTCTCAGCGTAGCAGTGATGAGATCGTTGCCGGTACAGCCCTGCGCCAGATAAGTGGTGGTTGCTGTTCCCGATGTTGTGGTAAAGCTGGGATTGGTAAAGCTGGCATTACCGCTGCTGACACATGCCGATGAAAAATCGATAGTAATGCTGGCGTTTATCGGATTACCTGCTGAATCAACAATGTCGATAGTAATGTCACTGCTGGTGCCAGCCGCAATTGCACTGGCTGGAATTGACAGTACGCCTTCATTAAAAGACCCGTTAACAGAGGAGCCGATTCTGACCGTGGTGGAAGAACCGAGGGTGACAGTGCCGGTAGCGGTTAAGCCGGCACTGGCCAGGGTTGCGGTGATGGTATCAATACCGGTACAGCCGGATGCATTATAGGTGGTTACCGCACTGCCGGTAATGGTAACAACAGTTGCATTGCCGAAGCTGGCGGTGCCGGCACTGGCACAGGTTGACGAAAAGGTCACACTGGAGCCGGTGGTGATCAGATTGCCGGTTGCATCGGTGATATCAACTGAAATAGAGGCGGTGCCGTTTGATGAGATATTGTCGGGTGAAACGACAACTAAACCATCAATGAATGTACCATCGACTGTTGAACCAAAGCGTATGGTTGATGTGGCGATGGTGACTGTGCCGGTGGCAGTTTGTGTTGTGGTATTCAATGAGGCAGTAATGGTGTCCTGTCCGCTACAGCCCTGCGGGATATAACTGGTGGATGCGTTACCGGTAGTGGTGGTGACTGTGGTACTGCCAAAGCTGGCATCGCCACTGGTGACGCAGGTGGATGAAAAAGTCACCGAGGCACTGCTGAGAACTGCCTGACCGTTAACATCAACGATATCAACGCTAACGGTTGAGGTTTCACCGGTGGAGATGGCGTCGGGTGAAATAGAGATCGCGCCTTCAGTAAAAGAGCCATTGATATTGGCACCGATTCGAGTGCCACTGGTATCACTGACAGGGGGTGGTGAGAACGGGCTGTCGTTGCCACAGGCAGAAGTTATTGCTGCCAGAGTAAGTAAAGAAAAAATCCGTATCAATTTTACTGAACGTTGTAAGTACATATTATGATCTCCAGTAACAGACAAACGTACAGCTTTTGTCTGTTATGTAATAGCTGGTCACACAAAAACGAGCTTTACTCGAATGGTGTAAGCCTTTAATTGTTTATAAAGATAAGGCGTCTTTAAGAATTTTAGGGGTAACAAAAATAAGCAGTTCCCGTTTTTCATCACTCTCCAGAGTGTGTCTGAAAAAGTAGCCGATGATAGGAATGTCACCCAGGAAAGGTACTTTCTGAACATTGTTTCGCGTTATCTGTTCGTAGATACCACCGAGGACCACGGTGTCACCGTTGTTTACTAATACCTGCGTATTGACTTCACGGGTATCAATACTGGGAATACCGTTAAAAATATCACCGACACTGTCGTTATTGACAGAAAGATCCATAATCACACGATCATCCGGGGTGATCTGTGGTGTTACTTCAATACTTAATACGGCTTTTTTGAACTGTACCCGGGTTGCACCACTGGATGCTGCTGACAGGTAGGGGATTTCAACACCTTGTTCAATACGTGCCAGATGCCTGTCGGCCGTTACCAC
Organism: Gammaproteobacteria bacterium; assembly: GCA_024277705.1. Classification (GTDB taxonomy): domain Bacteria; phylum Pseudomonadota; class Gammaproteobacteria; order SZUA-229; family SZUA-229. Next base: position 33,308 of record JAJRUQ010000076.1, on the reverse strand, counting down.
GCGTGGACTGGAAACAATTTCGCCTTCATTTTCAGCCTGTAGTGCTGAAATCTCAAGATCGATCAATGAACTGCCGGTAAGTACGGCAAAGGCAAGACTGCCGGCAGCGCCTGCCGTTCCCAGGTCGACATTAAGGCGATCGGATGCAGCCGTGCCACTTGGGAAAGTAAAAGGTTCCGGGTTACCGGTGGCGGCAATGTTATCAATGCCGCTGGAAGATATTGCATCGGCACCGGCAAAAGTACCGGTGGTTGTACCAAAGCCGCTGCCACTTGCTTTTGCGCTGGTAACGCCAAAACGTGAGCCTAACTCTTTGGTGAATTCATCCGTTGCAATAACAATACGTGAAGAAATCATCACCTGACGAATTGGGATATCGAGTTTTTTCAGGGTGCGGCGCACTTCTGATAATACTTCCTCGGTATCTTTTACGATTAAGGTATTGGTTCTTTCGTCAATAATAACGCTGCCACGGGAGCTTAAAATACCACCGCTTGAACTGCTATCGCTAAAACCTTCATCATCGCCACCGCCACTTGCTTCACCGCTAAACAGGGTTGCCAGATCAGAAACTTTGGCAAAGTTAATGGTGAAAAAAGCACTTCTGATCGGGGCCAGTTCAGTGATTGACTGTTGCGCTTCCAGGTCAATTTTTTCCTGAGCTGCTATTTCTTCACTTGGTGCGATCATCATGACAGTGCCGGATTCACGTTTAGACAGGCCTTTGGCTTTTAAGATGATATCCAGTGCCTGGTCCCAGGGGACGTTTTTCAAACGCAGTGTGAGGTTACCGTCGACAGAATCACTGACCACTACATTAAGGCTGGTAAAGTCAGCAATTAACTGTAATACCGCACGTACCGGGATGTCCTGAAAATTAAGTGACAGACGTTCGCCGGTGTAACCGAATTTGTCTTTTTTAACTTCTTCAAGTTCTTCTTCACTGATGGGCTTAAGTTCAATGGTAAAAATATTATTGGCCTGATAGGCGACGTGTTCATAATTACTGTTGATGGGTTCAATTTCAACTCTTACGGTATCGTCTTCTTCAAAACTGCTGATGGTTTTAACCGGTGTGGCAAAATCAATCACATCCAGTGTCTGTCGCAGTTCATCGGGTAGTTTAATACCAAGAAATTTCACCACAACCTTGCCAAATTCTTCACTGATGTCCATTGGAATATTGGCATCTGTTAAATGAATGACCACACGGCCTTCACCGTCCTGTCCACGTCTGAAATCGATATTATCAATGCCACGCATCTTGTCTGAGAAACGAGGTGCACTACCCGGAATGCTGGTTTCTGCGATGGTTTCTTCAAATGCGGCACCGGTGGCTTCACTGTCCAGGGTGATTAATACGTTTTTACCCTGTGTTGTTACCTGATAGGGGACGACTTCGGTCAGGTTTAAGATCACGCGAGTTTTTGTTTTGGTGGAAATGGTGGTAATTGACTGGGCAATGCCGATACCAATGGGCTGTGAACGTTTTGGTAGTTTGCTGCCGGTATTGGCAAAATCAAAAGCGATTCGAGCCGGATTATCAATGGTAAAACTCAGCGGGTTAATGGCTTCTTTGCTCATGGCAAGGCTGATTTGCAGACGATTACCCGATAAGGTTGTGTATTCTACGCTTTGAATACTGTTAAGACCGCTTGCCGTGGACTTTTCTGTGGCTTCTGTTTTTGCTATCGCCATGGTGCTCAACAGACAGAATAATGAAACTGTCTGTACTATATATTTGCCCAGTGAATGTAAGTTCATGTTTTGCCCGTCCAGAAAATTATTTGCCATATGTTTATTTATTATTATGTTTAACATGTTGTTCTCCAAGCGCTTTTTTGTTTCGCGCTAATATTCACCTGTTACTGGCCACCAATGGCGATTGATGCATCACGTTCAATATAACCGCCGATTCCATCAGGTATGATTTCCACCAGATAAATGGCTGATTCATTAATATCAATAATCCGGCCTTCATTTTTTCCCATGTAGTTGCCGACCTGAACGCGATGTACGATATTCTGCGGATCTTTAATCAGCCCCCACAGTTGCTGGTTCTGCTCAAGAATGCCCACCATGCTTAATGTGTCCAGAGGAAATACTTCTAGCGGTTGCCTGGGTCGAGTTGAATCCGGGTTTAACAGGCTGGTCCTGGTGGTGTCGTCTTCTTCAAGGTTGGTTGTCGGAACAAACGGGTCACGTAAATCGCTAGCGCTGTAACTAAAACTTTCATAAGGTTTAAAGGACGGGATCGGACTGACTGAACCGACATGTGCAGATTTTGTCTGTGCAATAAAGGTCTGCAAATCTGAGATGTCCTGGCTGCAGGCCGTTAACAGTATAAGTCCGCCAAGTAGTCCGGTTTTAGCGAAAGCTGATTTTACAGTATTCATTATTCAGCCTCCTCATTGGATTCATCAAGATATTGATAGGTAACAGCGGTAAGTTCCATGGTCAGTTTTGCATTAGTATTCTTGCTTGTTGGCGATATGGATATTTCCTGAACCGTGACAATACGTGGCAGTGCTGCAACGCCACTGATAAATTCCGCAAATTCATGAAAATGACCGGTGACTTTCAGTTTTATCGGATATTCAGAATAAAACTCTTTTGGCCGTAAGCCCACAGGTTTGAAATAATCAATATCCAGACCTGCTGAAATACCGGTTTGTGAGATATCGGTTAATAATGTTTCAATTTCAGTTTCATCAGGCAACTGCCGCAACAGGGTGCCAAACGAGGTGTTCATCTCGTCCAGTTGTTGTTTGTAGGCTTCGAGGTTGGCTGCTTTCGCCTGTTTTTCAGTAAAAACCTTGCGTAGACTGTCTTCTTCTGCGATGACTTTTTTCAGACTTTTTTGTTGTTCTGTGGTGTCCAGCATGTAACCGGCAACCGCGAGAAGGATACATAACACGATAATAATGCCAGCTTTGACCGGCATCGGTGCAGTACCGATTTTCTTAAGATCATCGATATCCAGTTCATCTAATCTAATTTCGGAGAGATCCATTAGCCTTCCTCTCCTGTTTTGTTTTTATCAGGGGTGGATTGTGAGGTTTCTATGGTAAAGCGACTGCTTCGTAAGGTGCCTTTTTTAGTTTCAATCACTTTTAATTTAGGCGTTGACATCCATTCAGAGTTATCAATCGCACGCATGTAAGCTGATACACGGCCATTGGATTCGGCAACGCCATTGATAATCAGGGATTCACCACGCTGTTTGATTTTTGTCAGATAGATGCCTTCCGGTACGGTACGTACAAAATCATCGAATAAATGCACAATTTGCGGACGTTGTTGCTGCAGTGACTGAATAATATCCATGCGTGCCAGCAGTTGTTCTTTTTTATTTTCAAGGTCGGCAATTTGTTTCAGAGATTCATCGAGGGTTTTGATTTCATTTTTTAATAAATTATTACGGAATTTCTGATGATCAATCTGGTTGTTAAAGTTGACATGAACCAGAAAGATAGCGGCCGCGGTTAAGAGCAGCGATAATACAGTAACAGTGGCAAACTGACGGGTTTGCTCCTGTCGTTGTTCTTCGCGCCAGGGTAGCAGGTTAATATGAGCCATTAGTCAAAACTCCTCATGGCAAGGCCGCATGCAATCATTAGCGAAGGGGCATCATTGCTTAGATTTTGCGGATTCACTTTTGATGATAATGACATTTCAGCAAACGGGTTGGCAATAACGGTGGCGGTGTCCAGATGGGACTCAACCAGTTCATCGATGCCGGGTATTGAGGCGCAGCCACCGGCAAGGACGATTAAATCGACCGCATTATGCTGGCCGGAAGTATAAAAAAACTGCAGAAAACGCGAAACCTGCTGGGCGATGGTTTCTTTAAACGGCTCCAGTACTTCCGGAATGTAATTATCGGGCAGGCCGCCTTCTTTTTTCAGTCGACCGGCTTCATCATAAGCCAGTCCATAGCGGCGCATTATTTCTTCGGTCAGTTGTTTGCCGCCAAAACTTTGTTCACGGGTGTAGATAAGGTGATTATTTTCGACCACGTTAAGGCTGGTCATGGTGGCGCCAATATCGATGACTGCAATTAACTTGTCATTACTGTCGCCCTCCAGCTGATGAGCGATAAGTTTTGACGAATTCTCAATGGTATAAGCTTCAACGTCGACAATTTTGGGTGTCAGACCACCTAATGTTAATGCGGCAGAGCGAAGTTCAATATTTTCGCTGCGCGAGGCAGCCAGCAGGACATCAACGGTGTCCGGATTGTTTTCAGTTTCACCAATGACTTCAAAATCAAGATTGATTTCTTCTATCGGGTAGGGAATGTATTTATCGGCCTCAGATTTAATTTCTTCTTCCAGTGCATCGTCATTCAGGCCTGCGGGCATGGTGATGATTTTTGTGATAACTGCAGAACCGGCCACTGCAACAGCCGCCAGTTTGACTTTAGTGCCGGATTTTTTTACCGCTTTTTGAATGGTTTCGCCGACCGCATCCACATCCTGGATGTTTTTTTCAACCACAGCATTATCCGGCAAGGGTTCAATTGCCAGGCTTTGCACAAGATACTTTTCCCCTTCCTGAGCAATTTCGAGCAATTTAACCGTTGTCGAGCTTATGTCCAGCCCCAGTATGGCTGGCTTTTTGCGTTTTAGCAGGCCCACGCTTATCCCCTTAATATTATATTTTAAAGGTAGTTATAGAACATATTATAAATTTTGCATTAAATATTAACGCTAAGTGTAGAAAAATGCTAGATGATTCAGAATGCTGTCGAAAAAATATCATTAAAGCTTTATACTTCATCGTCTTCATGTCTTATATGACGCAGGTAATGCAATCGTGCACTTTTTATCTATTTTTAAATTATTATTCATTATCACTCTGATAATGACATCACTTGCTATAGTGGTCACCGCTGGTGGATATTTCTATCTGAACCCCAGACTGCCTTCTATTGAGGGTCTCAGCAACGTCCAGTTACAGGTACCATTACGTATATATAGCAGTGATGGCGCATTAATGGGGGAATTCGGTGAGAAACGGCGAACACCTAAACGTCTGGATGAAATACCTGAATTAATGCAGCAGGCTTTTTTATCGGCTGAAGATAATCGTTTTTTTGAGCATCCCGGTGTTGATTATCAGGGTATCCTGCGTGCGGTTATTAACCTGGTTATGACCGGGGAACGTGGTCAGGGAGGCAGTACTATTACCATGCAGCTGGCCAGAAACTTTTATTTGAGCAGTGAAAAAACCTATTTGCGAAAATTAAATGAAATATTGCTGGCATTAAAAATTGAACGTGAGTTGAATAAACAAAAGATACTGGAACTGTATCTGAATAAAATTTATCTGGGTAATCGTTCCTATGGGGTGGCAGCCGCCGCGCAGATTTATTATGGTGTGGAGCTGGATGAGCTCTCTCTGGCGCAGGTTGCGATGATTGCGGGCTTGCCGAAAGCGCCTTCAACCTATAATCCGATAGTCAATCCTGAGCGTGCCACCATACGACGGAACTATGTTCTGGGCCGAATGCGACAACTGGGTTATATCAGTCAGCGTCAATATGATGAACAGCTTAATGCCCCGGTGACTGCTAAACGTCACCGCAGTGCTATTGGTGTTTATGCTCCGTATGTTAATGAAATGGCGCGTGCCGAAATAGCCAAACAGTTTGATGAAGAAGCTTATGTACGTGGTCTTAAAGTCTATACCACTATTAACAAGCGTTTGCAGCAGGCCGCCAATGACAGCATCTGGAAGGGACTGGTGGATTATGATCGCCGTCATGGTTATCGCGGTGTGGTCAGACATGTTGATATATCCGCTATAGAAGAAGCATCAGAGCTGACTGCAGTATTAAAAAATGATGAAAATTACGGACGGTTTTTACCGGCACTGATATTGTCAGTTAATGATGATATTGCGGTGACAGGCGAAGCGGAAGCAAATACGGGTGAAAATAATCCGGACCAGGCGCAGGCAGAGCTTGCTAGCCATGAAGATAACCGTTTTGCACAGGCGTTGTTAAAAGATGGAAGACAGGTGCGTATCCCCTGGAGTGGTATCGAGTGGGCGCGCGATTATATCAGCGTGAACCGTCTGGGTGATGAGCTGCAAAAAGTATCTGAAGTTATTAAACCGGGTGATGTGGTCTGGCTGGGGCACGATGCTATGAACGGCTGGAGTCTGGCGCAAATACCGGAAGTGCAGGGGGCACTGGTCTCTGTTAATCCTAATACCGGCGCTATTCAGGCGCTAACCGGCGGTTTTGATTTCGAGCATAGCCAGTTTAATCGCGTAGTACAGGCAAAACGTCAGGCGGGTTCAGGTTTTAAACCCATCGTGTATGCCGCTGCGCTGGATAAACAATATACCCCGGCAAGTTTAATCAATGATGCACCGGTGGTATTCGAAGATGAAGCACTGGAAGGTGCCTGGCGCCCGGAGAACTATAGCGGTAGAACGTATGGGCCTACGCGGCTACGCATGGCCTTGTATAAATCACGTAACCTGGTGTCCATTCGTATTTTACGGGCTATTGGTATTAAACACGCGATTGCTTATGCAAAGAATTTTGGACTGGAAAGCAGCGAGTTACCGCATGATTTATCACTGGCATTAGGCAGTGCTGAATTAAGCACGTTACAGATGGCACGTATTTTTTCGGTATTTGCCAATGGCGGTTATCTGATTAAACCTTACTTGATTCAGCGTATCGAAGATGCTGATGGTAGCCCCCTGTATGAAGCGGATCCGGCAGTTGCCTGTACCTCATGTGTTATTGCCGAGCAAAAATGGTCAACGGACATTGTTGAGGATGATGCCCTGGCAAAATTACCGAAGCAGGCTGACCGTACCCTGGAACCCCGACTGGCGTTTCAGATGAACTCGATTTTGCAGGATGTGGTATTGCGTGGTACCGGCCGCCGTGCCCTGAAGCTGGGCAGAAAGGATCTGGCAGGTAAGACCGGTACCACCAACGATCAGCGTGATGCCTGGTTTAATGGTTATACCCCTGACCTGGTAACCACGGCATGGGTTGGATTTGACCAGCTGAAACCGCTGGGCAACAAGGAATATGCTGCCCGTGCGGCTCTACCTGTCTGGATGGACTTTATGCGTGTTGCACTGGCTGATAAACCGGAACGGCAATTGCCGCGACCGGATGGATTAGTGACCATGAAAATTAATGCAAAAACCGGGAAGGCAGCCAGTGACAACGATACGGATGCTGTGTTTGAGATTTTCAGAAAAGAAAGAGCGCCGTCTGCTGCTATCGTTAACCCGGATGAAGGTGGTGCAAGTGAAAACGATGCATCGGCGATTCCTGAGCAGTTGTTTTAATACTTGTTCAGCTAATCCGAGTTAACTGCTGTTTAGTCGACAAGGAAGGTCTTGCCCAGGTTTAAGTAGATCGTGTACTCGCCTTTGCTGGTTGTACCAATGGCAAAATACAACGGCCCCATAAAGGTATCTGAACCGATGAATGCGCTGCCGGCATAACGTAGATTGTTGCTAGTCACTCCACTACGTTGATACCAGGCATTGCCTGCTTCAAGAGAAAAGCCTGTGTATATCGGTAGAAAAGCGATATTTGCTATACGTTTGTAAAAGACTGCTTCCAGTAAACCAAAATGCGGGCTGACCAGTTCATTACGTATGGTGCCCGATAGTTCGAGGAAACCACCGTGTAACAGGTAGGCGTTTAGTGGAATGTCATCTGAATTTGAGGTTGCCTCCATTAGCGCACGGCTGAACACAGTATAGCTTTCATAAGTGGTCGCTCCGCTGACAACCATCCTGAGCTGTTCATAGTCCAGTTCTGCGCCGATGTTTTTACGGTTGGCTGTAAGGCTGAGGCTGCTGAAAAAACCGCTGTTGGGGAAACTTAAATTATCCAGGGAATCATGAAATAATTTTGCATAATAATAATTTTCTATGAAATCCGGTTCTTTCACTACCAGGCCGTTGATGACGTTGATGCGGCCATCGTTAAAGCTGAGTCCCATGCTTAACTCTGTATTTTGTGAGAATATTTTACCGGCGGAAAGCGTCAGGAATTTCCTGTTTATCCGTTGAACCGTTACTACACGGTCTTCAATCAGTACTGGAAAGATAACTGTATTAAAACCGGTTTTTGCTGAAATAAAAGTATCAAGTTGAATATTGATCGGCTGGTAAAATTCAGCCGTTAGTATCGGCTCACTGCCGAGGGTGGCAACACCGCGAAATTCTCCAGCAAGGTCGTTCAGGTTGTTTTTATTATAGGAAGCACTGAAGTTGGTGATTGAGTTAACTTCAAAGGCGGATTCGATAGATAAACTGAACTGTAAATAACTGTGGGCCCATTGACGGTCACGGATGTAAATGACCAGACCGGTTTTATCGTCGCGTTGTTCAATGGAATAAACCACAGAACCTGAATAATCAAGACCGTAAATAAAAGAAATATCTTTTTCCAGTTGCGTGATATCCAGCGGCTCACCAATTTTCTGATTTATACGTACCAGCAGAACATCATCACGCAATGAGGTTTTATTCTGTATTTCAATAAAGTCGATAATCGGATGTTTAACTGCCACCGTAGGCAGGTCTGAAACATAAGATGAATATGCCTCGGCCGGTAGCGACAGTTTTTTTAAATGATCAAGTTGTTCATTGGCAGCAGTGTAACCTGCGGTAATGAGTTTTTTGTATTCAGAGAAATCAGAGGATGAGATTTCTTTCTCCCCGGGTATGATTAATACGTCATTGTTTTTCAGGGTTTTGAGTTGGGTGTCGGCGACGCGCCGGGTTAGAATAGTTGTTAACTGGCCGGTAACATCAAGACCTGACTTAATCTCTTCCTGGGGTATTAATGGCGTACTGACATCAACGACGATAACAATATCGGCACCCATTTGCCTGACCACATCGATAGGAATGTTGTTGGCTATACCACCATCAATGAGTAAGGTGTTATCAATAGTGATTGGTGGCAGGGCGCCGGGAATGGACATGCTGGCGCGCATGGCACGAGCCAGATTGCCGCTTTTTATAATAAACGCTTCACCGTTTTCAATATTGGTTGCTATTGCACGATAAGGAATGCGTAGTTGGTCAAAGTCGTCAACCAGAAATCCCGGGTAGGCCAGACGGTCAAGTGCCAGTTCGATTTGCTGGCCTTCGATTAATCCGGGTGATATCTGCAGGCCATCATTGTTGATGCCGATACGATACAGGCTGAAAAAATCAAAATCATCCTGTTTACGACGAAATGATTTATATCCACGAATGGCGAAATCATTGAATACTTTTTCCCAGGTAATGCCACGCACACCTGTTTCTATTCCTTCAGGAGTTAATCCAATAGCATACAAGCCACCGATGATTGAGCCCATGCTGGTGCCCACAACATAATCAACCGGTATACTGTTTTCTTCCAGTACTTTTAATACTCCAATATGAGCAAAGCCGCGAGCACCACCGCCACTTAATACCAGGCCGATTTTCGGACGATTTTCGCTATCGGATGTGGTTGAGGTATCAGGAGTATTCTGGCTATCAGCACTGATGGCGATTTTGCTGAAGCACAACAGTGCAAACGGTATAAATGAAATTTTGAAAAAATCACATTTGCGAAGAGACATGGCGCAATGCCGAGTTAGCTAAAGTAGCGGTAGTATAACGAAACTTTATACTACTTGTATGTTTTTGATAATGGGTGTTTTTCAGGTGTGATACTGTGCGCTAATGTCATGCACGGCATCAACCAGAGTTTTGACATTTTCCGGGGTAATATTGGGGGTGATGCCATGGCCTAAATTAAACACATGGCCGTTGCCAGCGCCAAATTCTGCCAGGATACGAGCAACTTCCTGTTTAATAACATCAGCATTGGTCGCCATGATAGCGGGGTCCATATTACCCTGTAAGGCAACGTTGTCACCAATTTGCTGACGGGCAAGGTTGATATCAACCGACCAGTCCAGGCCGACGGCATTGCATCCGGTATTGGCTATATCCTGTAACCACATGCCGCCGCCTTTGGTGAACAGGATAACCGGAATTTGCTGGCCATCTTTTTCCCGTATTAACTGGTCAACAATGCGTTGCATATAAGCCAGGGAAAATTCTTTGTAATGTGGTGTGGTTAGTGCGCCGCCCCAGCTGTCAAAAACCATTACCGCCTGGGCGCCAGCTTCGATTTGAGCATTCAGGTAGAGGGCAACCGAATCTGCCAGTTTTGCCATCAGCGTGTGTGCGGATGCCGGGTCTTCAAACAGCATGGCTTTGATTTTAGAGAAGGTTTTGCTGCTGCCGCCTTCCACCATGTAAGTGGCCAAGGTCCACGGGCTGCCGGCAAAGCCGATAAGCGGGACGTCGCCGTTCAGTTCCTTGCGAATCAGAGAGACTGCATCAGTAACGTAGGATAATTTATCAGCAGGGTCGGGAATGATCAGCTGTTCAATATCGTTTGCGTTATTGATTGTGGTTTTAAATTTAGGCCCTTCTCCTTCAGAGAAATACAGACCTAAGCCCATGGCATCGGGAATAGTCAGGATGTCTGAAAATAAAATAGCGGCATCCAGTTGAAAACGACGTAACGGTTGCAGCGTAACTTCGCAGGCCAGTTCAGGCGTGCTGCACAGCGTCATGAAGTCGCCTGCCTGGGCACGTACTTCCCGGTATTCGGGTAAATAGCGGCCTGCCTGGCGCATAATCCACACCGGGGTGCGGTCTACCGGTTGACGTAACAGGGCTTTAATAAATCGATCGTTTTTTAAATTGCTCATGGGGTGATGAGAGGCCGCTATGTTGTACTTGGTTCTGAAGGAGTTAAATTTTTCTACCGTGTCTAGCTGGTACTTAGTAAAGACTTGATTCGACCGCTGATCTCTCCCATATCGGCACGGCCGATAATTTGCGGTTTAACCAGTCCCATGACTTTGCCCATATCTTTTATTGAACCGGCGCCGGTTTTATTAATGGCGTCGTTCACAATGTTGTCGATTTCTTCTTCACTCAGTGCCTGTGGCAGAAACTCCTGAATGATGTCGATTTCCATACTTTCCTGTTTGACTAAATCGTCACGTGCAGCTTTTTTAAACTGGGTGCTGGACTCACGCCGCTGTTTTACCATTTTATCAAGAATGGCAATAATGCGGGTATCATCAAGCTCGATGCGTTCATCTACCTCTATCTGTTTTATTGATGAGGTGATCAGTCGAATAACCGCAAGGCGTTTTTTTTCACCTGCTTTCATTGCGCTGATGGCAGCTGCCTGAATTTGTTTGTTTAAGTCACTCATAAGTCTACCGGGTCGAAACAGCGGGCTAGCGACTGAAAATGCATTACTGAAACAGTCTTTGCATGTTCGCTAAAGTTTCAAAGTCTGATTTTAATTAACGGCTCAGGCTAATTAAATTTAACGGCGGCGCTGGTGAGGAGAGCGTGCAAACTTGTTACGTTCTTTTGAAAGTTTTTTCAGGTGACGTTTTACTGCTGCTGCGGCTTTGCGTTTACGTTCTGTTGTGGGTTTTTCATAAGCTTCACGTTTACGAATTTCGGTTAACACACCGGCTTTCTCACATGAACGTTTAAAACGTCGTAAAGCCACATCAAAAGGCTCGTTTTCTTTTACTCGTATTGCTGGCATAGTGCTCTCTGCTTCTGTATAAATAGGGTCTAAAAAATCACCTTAAAAATCCTTAAAACCATCTTGAAATCATTAAGGGACACACAAAAAACCGCATTGACTGCGGTGAAACGACCAATTATATCGCATTATTTATATTATTGCACTTTTAGTTGAGCGCATTTTTCTATTAATCCATGGTTTTAAAAGACAGGATTAGCGTAAAATTAACTTCGCATGCTGTTATCGCTTATACAATTACCAAAAAGGCTGGAGAATCATGTTAGTTTTAGGAATAGAAAGTTCATGTGATGAAACCGGTCTCGCTTTATATGATAGCGAACAGGGGCTTGTCGGGCATGCCTTGCACAGCCAGATTGAATTACATGCTGAATACGGGGGAGTGGTGCCTGAACTGGCCTCCCGTGATCATATCCGTTACCTGATTCCGCTGCTGCAACAGGTGCTGGCTGAAACCGGCAAAAATAAATCTGAAATCGAAGGTGTTGCCTATACGGCCGGCCCGGGGTTGATTGGAGCGCTGATGTCCGGCGCTGCTTTCGGCCGTTCACTGGCGTGGTCGCTGGCGGTACCGGCAGTTGAAGTACATCACATGGAAGGGCATTTACTGGCACCGATGCTGCAAGATAATGCGCCGGCATTTCCCTTTGTGGCCCTGCTGGTTTCTGGCGGGCATACTCTGCTGGCTTATGTAAAAGGCATCGGGCGGTATGAAATATTAGGGCAAAGCCTGGATGATGCGGCTGGTGAGGCTTTTGATAAAACAGCAAAATTGCTGGGACTGGGGTATCCCGGTGGCCCTGCACTGGCAGCGCTGGCTTTGCAGGGTAGCGCCGGTCGCTATCGGTTTCCACGGCCGATGGTTGACCGGCCGGGGCTGGATTTCAGCTTCAGCGGTTTAAAAACATTTGCCCTTAATACCATGCAAAAAACCGCCAGAGAAAATACAGATGATGGCCGGCTGACACAGCAGGACAAGGCTGATATTTCACTGGCATTCGAGCAGGCGGTAGCCGATACCCTGAAAATCAAGTGTCGCCGTGCTCTGCAACAGCAAAACTGTAAAATCCTGGTGATTGCGGGTGGTGTTGGTGCTAACCGGCATTTGCGTCAGGTGCTGGCAGAAATGACTGCGCAGATTGACGCCGAGCTGTTTTATCCCGATATTGAGTTTTGTACTGATAATGGCGCAATGATCGCACAGGTCGGATGTTTTCGCTTAATGGCCGGTGAAACCCAGCCACTGGAAATTGCTGCCAGAGCGCGCTGGTCAATGCAGGACTTAACCGCCGTTTGAAAGATTAATCAGCGCTGCCTTAAGTGGCGATATTGATCGATGGCTGCTGCCCGGTATGCCGGGAGTATATTTTATTTCGTGGTTTTACCGATTTTAGCTTCCGAACCCTGCAGCATTGCTTTGATATTTTTTTTATGTCGCCAGAAAACAATTGCGCTCATCAATGCGACAGCTGTGGTTAAGGCCACGGAATGTGAAAAATGCCAGAGGATAAAAGGCGAGCAAAAAAGGACCAGCAGTGCGGATAGTGAAGATATTTTAAAGACTGCTGCAGTGGCCAGCCAGATGGCTGTGGCGATTAATCCCAGCTGCCAGTTAATGGCAAAAATAGCGCCATAATAAGTGGCCACCCCTTTGCCGCCTTTAAAATTGTAATAAACAGGAAAGATATGGCCGATTAAAGCAAACAAAGCGGTCAGTGCAACAACTGTTGTATCGAGCTGCAGTTGAATCACGATGAGTACGGGAATTAATCCTTTTAACAAATCACCGATTAAGGTGATAATAGCCGCTTTTTTGCCACCATGACGTAATACATTGGTGGCACCCGGATTATTTGAGCCGGTAGTTCTGGGGTCTTCGATACCCATAATTTTGCAGGTAATAATAGCGGTGGAGAATGAGCCGGTAAGGTAGGACAGCGTTGAGAAAAACAGGGCAGAAAAAATTAAATTATCGAAGATGTTGTCCATGGTGACAGGGGTAATGAAATTAATAGTGGCTGACGGTCTGAAAACGCTAGCTTACCTCAGCTACTGGATAATTTCTGCACATTATTTCACTACAGTCCCGTTAACTCTGAGAGGCATGAATTATCAGTCGTTGCTGCGACCGTATGTCGCATGGACGCGGCATTCGAGTGTACAAGGACGTGTTTATCGCATCTCGAAGTAACAGCATGATAATTCATGCCTCGGATTTCAATAGAATTATTTACATTAAATATTACAGTGAGCTGCATCAATTATGTACAAAGTTAACGTGACAGCAGTGACATTATTTATTTATAAAGGCCGGGAAATAAGAAATGAAAGCTAATTCGGTTACCTGTATATTGGTTCATGGCTGGGCGATGAACAGTGCGGTATGGGCGGATTGTGTCAGTCGTTTGCCGGACTGGATAAATGTGGTTCTGGTTGATTTGCCGGGGCACGGCACGATGGCGGGTGTCAAGGCGTATTCACTTGATGATTATGTGAAGACCCTGTACCCGCTGGTACATCGACCGGTTTTGTGGGTGGGCTGGTCACTGGGCGGGCTGGCAGTGCTGCGCCTGGCTGAGCTATACCCGCAACATGTTGCCGCAGCGCTGCTGATTGCGTGTAACCCCTGTTTTGTGCAGAAAACGGACTGGTTGGCTGCGGTAGAGCCGTCAGTGTTTAAACTGTTTGCTGACGATTTATCGAAAAATCAGGATAAAACTATTCGCCGTTTTCTGGCGCTGCAGGTAAGCGGTTTAGCCGAAGCAAAAACTACGATTAAAAAATTACAGAACAGTATTCAGGCGCGCGGCTCAGCGACGCCACAGGCACTGACTTCAGGATTAAATATTCTGCTTGAAAGTGATTTGCGCCCGAGCCTGTCGTTGATCGAATGTCCTTTAAGCTGGTATCTGGGGGGCAGAGATGCACTGGTACCGGCCGCTCTGGCCTCTCAGTTACAGCAGCAATATAAGCAGCATGATGTGATCCTGCATCCTCAGGCCAGCCATGCACCATTTGTTTCGCATCCGGATGACTTTATCAAACAGCTGATAAGTATGGCTGAAGCAATTCGTTACAACTGATAGAATTCGTTAATGAGTCAGGAGTAGAAACAGGCGGTTAAAAATCCGCCCCAGTATTTTGAACAGCATCGTGTGCGTCGGTCGTTTGACCGTGCTGCAGAAACTTATGATGAGTTTGCAGTGTTGCAAAAAGAAGTTTGTTCCCGCCTGCTGGAGAAACTTGAGATTGTTAAAATAAAGCCGCAACTGATTCTGGATGCCGGTTCTGGTACCGGTAGCGCCATTCCCGGTCTGTATTCACTGTATAAGAAATCTCAGCTGGTGGCGCTGGATCTGTCTGAAAATATGTTACAAAAAGCTGCCCGGCACGGTGGTTTTTTTCGTTCCCCGTCTTGTGTCTGTGCTGATATTGAAAACTTGCCTTTTGCAAACGAAAGTTTTGATCTGATTTTTTCCAGTTTGAGTCTGCAGTGGTGTAATGATTTAAATGCTGCACTGCTGGAGGCGCGGCGGGTACTTAAGCCCGGTGGTTTGTTTGTGTTTAGCAGCTTTGGCCCGGATACGTTAAAAGAATTAAAACAAAGCTGGGCAGCCATTAATAGTGATAATCATGTTAATCAGTTTATTGATATGCATGATATCGGTGATGCGCTGTTAGCCGATGGTTTTGTCGAACCGGTAATGGAAGCAGAGATGATGACTTTAACCTATGCCCGGGTTGATGATTTAATGCACGATTTAAAGGCGATTGGAGCCAATGTGACGGTACCGTCAACGGCTGCGCGAAAAGCAGGCTTATCCGGCAGGACAGTATTAAACACGGTTCGTCAGCAGTATGAAAAATTCAGATGTAATGGTGTGCTGCCGGCAAGTTATGAAATTATTTATGGCCATGCCTGGAAAGCAAAAGCAGAAACAATAACAATAAAGCTGGAAGATTTTGCAAGAAAAACATGAGCAAGAAAATTATGGTTTTTCTGCTGCTATTACTGCTTTGTGCATGTGAGGTGCCTGAAAGTATAGTAACGATTGATCAGCCAGCGATTGAGTTTGACCTGTTATACGATGTTCCCGAACAGGCATTGTCATTTAATAAAGAGGTTTTGCCGGTACTTGAAAAACGCTGTGTGGTTTGTCATGGCTGTTACGATGCACCATGCCAGTTAAAGCTTTCGTCTGCGCAAGGAGTCTATCGTGGTATTAATAAAAAGAAGGTCTATGACGGCACACGGGTGACCGCCACCGAACCCACGCGTTTATTTATTGATGCAACCAGCACGGCCGAATGGCGCCAAAAAGACTTTCACTCCATTCTTGCTGAAAATAACCCAGATAATAATCCGGTGCAGAATTTACAGGACTCTGTTTTATATAAAGTACTGCAATTAAAGCAGTTGTACCCACAGGCGCGTACCGGCCTGTTAAACGATAATCTGGATTTGTCATTAAACCGAAAGCAGAGTTGCCCGACAGTAAATGAGTTTGATGTCTACGCCGCTGAACATGTTTTGGCCGGCATGCCCTATGGTATGCCGAATCTGGAGAAAAGTGAATATAAAACACTGGTGCACTGGCTGGCACAGGGGGCGCCGGTAGAAAAGGATTTGCTGCCATCGGTAGCGGCAGCAGCACAGATAAGGCAATGGGAAAAGTTTCTGAATGGCCCGTCAAAAAAAGAAAAACTGGTTTCACGTTATTTGTATGAACATCTGTTTCAGGCAAATATACATTTTGAAAACACCGGCAATCGTGAGTTTTATCATTTGGTGCGTTCGTCAACGCCGCCCGCTGAAGCCGTAAAAATTATTGCTACCCGCAGACCCTACAATGCCGCAGGCACTGAAGTGTATTATCGCCTGCTTAGAAAACAGGGCAGCATTGTGGCAAAGCAGCACATTGTTTATGAGTTGTCGGCACAACGCATGCAGCGTTATCAGGAATTATTTTATGAGCTT
Source organism: Gammaproteobacteria bacterium (assembly GCA_024277705.1). Taxonomy (GTDB): domain Bacteria; phylum Pseudomonadota; class Gammaproteobacteria; order SZUA-229; family SZUA-229. Next base: position 16,710 of record JAJRUQ010000076.1, on the reverse strand, counting down.
GATTATGCGGTGACTGAATTACCGTCATACCAGCCGGAAGTGGCCAGTAACCCGATAAAAGCCTTTGCCGCTATTCCGGTGAACTCACGTTATCGTTTTCTGCTGGATGAAGCGCGGTTTTTTATTGAGGGTTTTATTAAAGGTCCGGTATGCAGAGGACAGGTGGCTCTTAGTGTTATCGAAGACCAGTTCTGGGTCGTGTTTTTTGATCCCGATGCGCCAACGTATTCTTTAGATGATGATTTTCTGAAAAATAATGCCGACAAGCTGGCGATTCCGGCTGAACTTGGTAATACTTTTAACCTGTTAAGTGTGGAGTTACATTATAAAAAACTATTTCAGGAATATATTCAGCAGCGTGAAAAAGATGTGCTGAATTTTAAAGCCATAGAACTTCCTGATGCCATGGCTTTTATCTGGGATGGTGATGGCAAAACCAATAAAAATGCCGCGTTAACCATTTTCAGGCATCTTGACAGTGCCTCCGTCAACTTCGGCCTGCTGGGGGACTATCCGGAAACGGCCTGGGTGATTGATTATTCTGTACTGGAACGTATTCATTATTTACTGGTGGCCGGTTTTGATGTTTACGGAAATGCCGGACACCAGTTAAACACTCGTTTGTATATGGATTTTTTACGCACCGAAGGTGAAAATTATTTTCTGGCTTTTTTGCCGGTAAAAACCCGGCATGAATTAATACAGCAATGGTATCAGGGGCTTCGTGAACTTAACAAGGATGACCAGGGCGATGTGTACTGGTTAGATAAAGAACTGGTAAAAGGTTATAAAACCGGTAATGCGCAGCGGGAACTTTATCAGCATATTGAAAATCATCTGGGTGAAATAGCAGGCAGTGGTGATTATATAAACCGATGCAGTGATGATAACTGCCTCAGATCTGCGGATAAAAAACAGTTACGCGCTGATACTGCGATGAAACAGGTCGCCCAGTTTAATGGTGAAATCATTCCTTATTTATCTGATATTGCTTTTGTCCGGGTAGTCATGGGCGGGCTACCGGAGAATGACCTTGCTTATACCATGATTTATAATAAAGCCTATAAATCAGTAAGCAGTTTTTTATTGCCTGATGAACTGGCAAAGTATCGGGATTATCATTTTGATACGCTTACCGTTTTACCCTGGCTGGAAGGCAGTTATCCCGGCTTTTTTTATGTGGTGCCGCTGGCACAGATAGAGGATTTTGTCAGGCAATATAATGCGATTGAGAATCACGAACACTATGAAGCATTTGTTATGCGTTTTGGGATGCGCCGTACGAATGAAGATTTCTGGCGGCATGCCGACTGGTTTAACGCGCAATATCAGCGTGAACAACCGTTATTATCGGGGATCTTTGACCTGAATCGATATCAGAATCGATAGCTTTCAGGGGTTTTGCGCAGACATCTTTTTGTTGCCAATTATTAGGGAGTAATGATGGAAACTTTTTACCTGCTGGTTAGTTTTGGCTGTTTATTGATTGTTCTGCTGGCGATGAATGTTTCCCGCCTCAGGTATAAAGAGCGTATCGCGCACGGCGATAGAGATAATAAAATATTGCGAAATGCGATACAGGCACACGCCAATGCGATTGAGCAGATTCTGCCGTTTTGTTTAATTATTTTTGTTCTGGCTGCCCAGCATACCAGTACCGGCCTTGTTCAGTTTTTGGTTTTCAGCTTTCTTGTATTGCGTCTGGCGCATGCCATTGGTATGACGATGTTTATATTCAGAGCCTGGCAAATAGCATCTGCCTTCAGTTATTTTTTAACAATATTGGCAAGCGGCATGATTCTGTATAACCTGGCGGCATAAAAATGTGTGTTCAGTACTTTTCTGTGTTGCCGGTTATAAAGTTAAACTGCAGGTTTCAAGGCATTAAAAAAGCCGTGAACACTTGTGTTCACGGCTATAAAGAAAAGCTTTTTAATGTTCGGTTTTTTGTTCAGGCTTCAAAAGCAACACGCATTTTGTTCAGTGCATTTTTTTCAATCTGGCGGATACGTTCAGCAGAAATCTGATATTCATCAGCCAGATCATGCAGAGTTGCTTTTTCATCATTCAGCCAGCGACGTTGAATGATATCCTGACTTCTTTCATCAAGCATTTTCAACGAGTCAGCCATCAGGCTCATTTCCTGTGAGCGGGTATCATCGTGTTCCAGCAGGTAGGACGGATCCGTGCCTTCATCGGTAAGATAGGCGGCCGGTGTAAAATGATGTTCGTCATCATTGTCATTGCCTGGCGGATCAAACGTTACATCGCTGCCGCTTAAACGCGATTCCATTTCAAGGACGGTTTCCGGCTTAACGCCGAGTGTTTTAGCAACGTCATTAACTTCATCGCTATTAAACCAGCCAAGACGTTTCTTGGAACTGCGTAATTTGAAAAACAACTTACGCTGTGGTTTGGTAGTGGCAACTTTTACAATGCGCCAGTTACGCAGAACAAATTCATGAATTTCTGATTTGATCCAGTGTACGGCATAAGAAATCAGGCGTACCTCGTGACTGGCAGAAAAACGTTTAACTGCTTTCATCAAGCCGATATTGCCTTCATGAATCAGATCGGCCAGAGGTAGACCATAACCGCTGTAACCGCGGGCAATTTTTACCACAAAGCGTAAATTGGACATAATCAGCTGTTGCGCAGCAGCAAGATCATTTTGCTGTTCAAGCCGTAAGGCCAGTGCGCGCTCTTCTTCCGCCGTTAGCATCGGGATGCTATTGATTTGCCTGATGTAGGACTCAATATTACCTGCGCTTAGCGCGGTTCCCTGTAGAACTGGAATCATTGCTGTTGTCATATTTTCTTCTCTCATGTGTGTATATTAGCACTCAAGTGATAGGAGTGCTAATTTTGGTAAAAGTTCAGCTGAATTTCAAGTGTTTTTGTATAAATTTTTTATTAAAAAAACTTCTTCAGGCAATGAAAATACCGGTGAAAGGGCATTTCAGTAAATAATTATGAGGGCGAAAATGCTGTTTTCGGTTTTTGTTAAAGATAGTGGTTTTAGTGCTTTGGCAGTAGTTTTACTGGTAAGGAATCTGTTTTGTAACTTATTGATTTTAATGTAATAAGGCTGAAAAATGTGTTATTGCTGTGCTGAAAGGAGGCGTTTTGTTAACTGGGCTCGATGTCTTTAAGATGGCGACTGACCGCAATCCATGAGCCGGTTAATCCCAGGCTGCAGCTGATAAGAATCAGGGCGATGGTATTGTTTGTTCCCAGCCCGCTCAGGCGAAAGTCGCTCTGGTACAGCAGCGCAAGTTTGTGGATCGGTAACTCCATCATCATTAGTGATAACAGGGTAATTATCCAGGCCAGCAGGCCGCCGATGATGCCATACCACAGGCCGGTATATAAAAATGGCCGGCGGATAAAGGCATCGGAAGCACCGATAAGTTTGGCGACTTCTATTTCTTCACGCCGGTTTTGAATATCCAGCCGGATGGTGTTGCCAATGACCAGTAATACCGCAATGGCAAGCATTGAACTGATAACCCAGATGCTGCGGTGAGCAATTTCAAGGAAAGCATACAGGCGTTTAACCCATTGCACGTCCAGCTGCGCCAGTTCAACCTGTTTGATTTTGCCGAGCTCTTTTACCAGGCCAGTGGTGATATCCGCCTGTCCGCCGGTAATTCTGGGTTGTACTACCAGTACAATGGGTAGCGGGTTTTCATCAAGGTACTTTAATGCATCGCCAAAACCGGAGACTTCCTTGAACTGTTCAAGCACCTGTTCTTTATCAATCAGCTCGATTTTTTTTATATTTTTATGTTTTTGCAGTCGTTGTTTTAGTTTTTCGGCATCGGCTTTAGAGACATAACTGTGTAAAAACAGAGAGATCTGTGTTGATCCGTCCCAGCCACTGCTGATTTGCCCGACATTGTTCAGGGCGATATATAGTCCGACCGGCAGTGCCAGTGCGATAGCTATAACCGCAGCGGTCATAAATGTGGCAATTGGTTGTGCGTAGAGCCGGCCCAGACTTGCCAGCGCCACACGCAGGTGGTGAGCAAAATATGACTTTAAACGGCTGTTTTTGTGTGGCGCGTTACGCATGTCAAGCGACCGGAGCCGTTTGTTTATCAATGGTAAATGGCAGGCCGTTGTCAATGACTTTGCCATCTTGCAGGCTGATCATCGGGCTGCCTATCTGGGCGATCAGGTCAAGGTCGTGGCTGGCGATTAAAACGGTGGTACCGACCTGATTAAAGCGGCGGAACAGCAGCATGATTTCACGTGAAAGCTCCGGGTCAAGATTACCGGTAGGTTCATCCGCCAGTAATAATAACGGTTTGTGCACAATGGCGCGGGCAATGCCGACGCGTTGCTGTTCACCGCCTGAGAGAGTGATCGGCGCTGCTTTTTCTTTGCTAAGCAGGCCGACCTGATTCAGGGCGGCACGAACCCGCTTGTGAATTTCCTGGCGGCGATAACCCTGGATGATTAACGGCATGGCCACATTGTCGAATACCGGACGGTCATACAGCAGGTGATGGTTTTGAAAAATGATGCCGATATTCCGGCGGATATAGGGGATCTTGTTATTACCGATATTGTTAAGGTTCACGCCATCAAGAAAGATCTGGCCACGAGTCGGGCGTTCGATCATGGCGATCAGTTTCAGTAGTGTGCTTTTGCCGGCGCCGGAGTGACCGGTAAGAAATGCCATCTGCCCTTTTTCCAGGCGCAAACTGACCCGGCTTAAAGCATCATGCCCTCCGGGATAGCGTTTGCTGATATTATCGAAATGAATCATAACTGCGGCGAACAGTGAATGGCAGGTATATGTGAATTTGTATTATTCACTGTTAACTGTTCGCTATGCACTGAGTTACTCCAGTAGTGCATCAACAAATTCAGCAGCATTAAACGGCCGCAGATCATTAATGCCTTCACCGACACCGATAAAGCGTACCGGCAGTTTCAGTGTTCTGGCAATGGCAAATAATATACCGCCTTTTGCGGTACCATCAAGTTTGGTGACAGCAAGACCGGTTAAGCCGATGCTGTCATTAAACTGTTGCACCTGATGTAAGGCATTCTGACCAAAACCGGCATCCATGACAATCAGGGTTTCGTGTGGTGCGCTGGCATCAATTTTACACAGTACACGTTTTATTTTTGCCAGTTCATCCATCAGGTTGTCCTGTGTATGCAGACGGCCGGCGGTATCAGCAATAATAATATCAATATCTTTTGAACTTGCAGACTGTACAGCGTCAAAGATGACGGACGCGGGGTCGGCACCTGTGCCCTGAGTGATGACCGGGACATCGTTACGGATTCCCCATTGCTGCAGTTGTTCTACCGCTGCTGCGCGAAAAGTATCACCGGCGGCCAGCATGACAGACTTGCCCTGTTGTTTAAAATGATGGGCCAGTTTGCCGATGCTGGTGGTTTTGCCGGCGCCATTAATACCGACAACCAGGATAACAAAGGGTTTTTTTTCGGCATTATTTGCCGCTTTTTTTTCAATGACGTCGCTTAATGATTGTTCGCAGGGCTGTAGAATAGACTTCATTATTTCTGCCAGCTTCAGGTGCAGTGCATCAACATCGGTAATGGTTTTTCGCGATATATTATTTTGCAGTTCCGCAATGATGGTTGTGGTAGCATCGACACCAACATCGGCAGAGAGCAGGCGGGTTTCCAGCTCATCAAGAACGTCATTGTCGATACTTTTTTTGCCGAGAAAGAAATCTGCCAGACCGTCGGAAAAAGTACGTTTGGTTTTTTCCAGCGACTGGCTTAAATTAGTGCTGTTATCTTGCGTGAGCGGATCGGCATGCGCTGGCGCTAGCACACCGGCCGTTTTATCGGGGGTTTCAGGTTGTTTGCGTTTTAGAAAGCCAAACATGATTAATCATTAAGTTAATTTGACAGCTATCCTATCATCACTTGATGGTTTAGTTGTCAGAAAATAATAAAAAACGAAGAGAAAAAATTATGAAAATAAAGTCGGTTATAGGTCTGGTTGCAGTTTCGACTTTGCTGCTGGGTTGGGTGTTGTTTCATCATGAAGAGCTGCCACCGGAAAAAAGTGATGAAGCGGTTCAGTCATTTACCTTGTCGAACGGGTTGAAAATACTGGTTATTGAAAATCATCGTGCACCGGTGGTGGTCTCTCAAATCTGGTATAAGGTTGGCGCCAGTTATGAACATGATGGTATTACCGGAGTTTCGCATGTGCTGGAGCACATGATGTTTAAAGGCACTGAAAAACACCCGGCCGGTGAGTTTTCAGAAATTGTAGCCGCCAATGGCGGTGATGAGAATGCTTTTACCGGTCAGGATTATACGGCTTATTTCCAGAAAATAGCCAATGACCGGCTGGAGTTGTGTCTCGAACTGGAAGCTGACCGGATGCGTAATCTGGTGCTGGAGGAAAAGGACTTTCTTAAAGAGGTTGAAGTAGTTAAGGAAGAGCGGCGTTTACGTACCGACGATAAACCGACAGCACTTACCTATGAACGTTTTAATGCAGTGGCTTATACCAATAGTCCTTATCGTCGCCCGATTATCGGCTGGATGGAAGATCTTGATACATTGACCATTGATGATATTCGACGTTGGTATAAAACCTGGTATGCACCGAATAATGCTACGTTGGTAGTCGCCGGAGATGTGCAGGCGGGAGAGGTTTATCGGTTGGCAAAGCAATATTTCGGGCCATTATCGGTTTCTGAAATTCCGCCGACCAAACCCAGGCGTGAGGCAAAACAATATGGTACGCAACGGCTGACGGTAGAAGTGCCGGCAAAAATTCCTTATATCATTATGGGTTATAAAGCACCGGTATACAGCCAGGTCGAGGACACGTGGGAAGTGTATGCGCTTGAAGTGCTGGCCGGTGTGCTTGATGGTGGTGATAGTGCCCGCCTCAGTAATCATCTGGTACGGGGGCAGCAGATAGCCAACAGTGCCGGTGCCAGTTATGGTATGGCCGGCCGTCATGAAACGCTGTTTGTTCTGTCGGCGGTGCCTAATGATGATGTGGCTATTGAAGTGCTTGAGTTTGCCCTGCGTGAGGAAGTCAATATTTTAAAAACCCGGCTTGCGGATGAAAAGGAGCTTGACCGGATCAAGGCGCAGGTGGTGGCAGCACAGGTATATAAACAGGATTCCACTTTCTATCAGGCAATGGAAGTCGGTTCACTGGAAACCATCGGTTTGCCCTGGCAGCTGAAAGATGAGTATGTTGATAATATTCTGGCGGTAACGGCCGAGCAGGTTCGACAGGTAGCGAACAAATACTTAACCGATACCCGTCTGACGGTTGCGGTATTAGAGCCTTTGCCGTTAAACAGCAAAGACAGTCATAAAGGTGATCCATCGATACCTTCGCAAGTTGCAGTTGAGGCGAAATAATGTTCAGTATAATGATAATCAACACCCTGAAACAAAAAACTCTTTCATTATTTGCACCCGGCAACAGTAGTGTCTTAGCGCTGTTATTTGTCAGCTCAAGTGTTATCGCAACTCCGCAGATTCAAACCTGGCAGACCGAAAATGGTGCAAAAGTCCTGTTTGTTCCGGCCAGGGAAATTCCCATGCTGGACGTGCGTATTGTATTTGATGCCGGGGCTGCACGTGATAACGGTTTAAGCGGACTGGCGGTGCTTACCAACAGCCTGTTAGCGGAAGGCGCTGCCGGCAAAGAATCTCAGCAAATTGCAGAAGAGTTTGAGTCGGTTGGTGCCGAGCTTGAAAACAGCGCGATGCGTGATATGGCACTGGTGGGTGTTCGTAGCCTGACCGAGTCACGTTATTTAACACCGGCGATCAAAGCATTAACGGAGGTGTTAACACAGCCGGATTTTCCAGCGCATGCTTTTCAACGTGAGTTAAACCGTTTAAAAGTTTCGGTCAAGGCAAGGCAGCAGTCGCCTTCTGCCATTGCCAGAGAAGCCTTTAATAAAGCCGTGTTTGGTGAGCACCCGTATGCCAGCCCGGTATCGGGGACCGAGGAAAGTCTGGAAAAAATGACGCTGAATGATATTCGTGCTTTTTATAAAAAATATTATGTGGCTAAAAATGCTACCGTGGCGATTGTCGGTAATGTGGAACGCTGGCAGGCAGAAGAAATTGTTAAAGCGATTGTTTCAGCCTTGCCTGCAGGTGAAAAAGCCGCTGCTTTACCAGCGGTTAAACCGTTAACCCAGGCGAAAAAAATAGTTATTGATTTTCCATCGGCACAGAGCCATATCTTTGTCGGGCAGACCGGTACAAAACGTGGTGATAAGGACTATTTCAGTTTGTATGTCGCTAATCATCCCTTTGGAGGTAGTGGTTTTACTTCCCGGCTGGTTGAAGTTATTCGTGAAGAAAAAGGACTGGCCTACAGTGTATACAGTTATTTTTCGCCACTACGTGAGTACGGCGCTTTTACCATGGGGATGCAAACCAAAACTGAGCAGACACAGCAGGCTCTGTCATTGCTGAATCAGGAACTGAAAAAGTATGTTGCAAACGGGCCAACTGATGACGAGCTTGAAGCCAGTATCAGCAATATAACCGGCGGCTTTCCGCTCAATATCGACAGTAACGGGAAATTGCTTGAATATATCGCAATGATTGGTTTTTATGATTTACCCGTTGATTACCTTGATCATTTTATTGATAACGTAAAAGCGGTAGACATTGATATGATTAATGATGCTTTATCGCGTCGTTTGCATCCCGATAAAATGGTCACGGTTATTGTTGGCAAGCAATCCTGAGATAAAAAGATATAAATAACGGGGCAGCAGGGCCGGAAAAATGTCTTTCCGGGACAGCTGTCATTAAAGCAAGTTATGAAAGATGGCAGATGCAGAATTATTGGTGGCCAGTGGCGTGGTCGAAAAATAAAATTTGATGATGCTGAAGGTTTGCGGCCGACAACTGACCGCATTCGGGAAACGGTATTTAACTGGTTGCAGGCTTATCTCTACCAGAGTCACTGTCTTGATCTTTTTGCCGGCAGTGGAGTGCTGGGTTTTGAAGCATTGTCGCGAGGTGCTGACGATGTTGTCTTTATTGAGCGGAACGCGAAAACCGTTAACAGTATAAAAGAAAATATTAAACAGCTGAAAACAACTCAGGCCAGTCTTCTGCAGCTGGATGCAATACACTGGTTACAGACCACTGCGCTGGAAAAAGCGCAGCAACAACAATATAATCTGGTTTTTCTTGATCCGCCGTTCCATTCGGGTTTGCTGGCTGAGAGCAGTGCTTTGCTGGCGACGGCTGGATGTTTAACAGATGATGCCGTAATCTATGTTGAACATGCGTTTGAGCAGAATGTTGAATTTCCTGAACACTGGCAATGTTTAAAAGAAAAGCGGGCCGGACAGGTTGTTTATAAGCTGTATACACATCAAAATTGACTTCCACCCCGAAGTATATAAATATTTAAGAAAATTCTTATGGTTATAGGGGGCGGCGTCAATTTTTATAAAGTGGTAGGGTCAGGATATTGCTGATTAAAATTGACTCCTGCCGCGATGCTTCAGAGTTTATCTGAATAGTTCGAATAATAAGATATACAACGGTGAGGTTGAAATGTCAGTAGTAGCGGTTTACCCGGGAACGTTTGACCCGATTACCAATGGTCACTCAGATCTGGTACATCGGGCTGCCGGTTTGTTTGACCGGGTCATTGTTGCTATTGCAGCAAATCCGGGAAAAACACCGCTATTTGATATGCAGCAGCGGGTGGCGATGGCGAAGCAGGTATTAGCCGGTTTTGAAAATGTGGAGGTTTGCGGTTTTTCAGATTTACTGGTGGATTTTGTACAATCAAAAAAAGCCAAGGTTATTTTGCGTGGTTTGCGGGCAGTTTCTGATTTTGAATATGAGATGCAGCTTGCCAGCATGAACCGTCATCTGGTTTCGTCACTGGAAACGGTTTTTATGACACCCAGTGATGAAACCAGTTTTATTTCGGCATCGCTGGTGAAAGAAATTGCTTTGCACGGGGGGGATGTATCACCGTTTGTCCATAAAAGCATTGTGGAAGCATTGAATTTTAAAAAGCTTAACATGTCATAAATAGTCCGTTGTTTTAGTCGTGGTTGAGTAATATTGAGGTTGGAAAAGAGTTAAATGGCGTTATTGATAACAGATGAATGTATTAATTGTGATGTTTGTGAACCTGAGTGTCCGAATGAAGCTATCAGTCCCGGTGATGAAATTTATGAGATTGATCCGGACCTGTGTACTGAATGTGTCGGTCATTATGAAACCTCACAATGTGTAGACGTCTGTCCGGTAGACTGTATCCCTCTGGATCCGGACCATGTCGAGACCAAAGAAGAATTGATGGAAAAATATAAAATATTAACCGGCAATAAATAATTCCGAAGTTTTGTGTGTTTTATAAAACTTCAATACACCAGACATTGGCTTTTTAACCTGTTAATCAAGGCTGCACAGCACACTATTATATGAACAAATCTGTTCACAAAATCTTGCTTTCTGTTGTTCTTCTGTTTGTTTCGACGTCTGCTTTTCCCCTGCCAGCAGAGGATGCGCCCGCTGTTAATGAAATTCAGGCGGCGATTGCCAGTGCCCACCCGCTGGCAACCGCCGCCGGTATTGAAATACTAAAGCAGGGCGGTAATGCCTTTGATGCTGCCATTGCGGTAACGGCCACACTGGCTGTGGTAGAACCGTATTCCTCCGGTATTGGTGGCGGTGGTTTTTATCTGTTGCATGAGCAGGGTAAAAATCGTGACATTATGATTGATGCACGCGAGCAGGCACCGGGCAGAGCTGACAGGGACATGTATCTTGATAAGGACGGTAATGTGATTCCCGGTTTATCGATGGATGGCGCACTGTCTGCCGCTATTCCCGGCATACCTGCAGCACTGGTGCATCTGGCGGAAAATTACGGTGCATTAACCTTATCGCAATCTCTGGCAAGCGCAATAAAACATGCGCGAGAAGGATTTGCGGTTGATGAGTATTATCAGCGAATGGCGGGTTTTCGGCTGGTCGCTTTACAGAAAAATCAGGCGGCCAGTGATCTTTTTTTGCAAAAGGGTGAAGTACCGGAACTGGGCTATAAGATTATTCAGAATGATCTGGCCGATACCCTTGAGCGTATTGCTGAATTTGGCTTTTCCGGTTTTTATGAGAATGAACTGGCATGGAAGATGGTGCGCGATGTCAGGCATAACAATGGTATCTGGACAATAAAAGATCTGGCCACCTATGAGTTAAAAGAACGTTCGCCACAGAGATTTATTTATAAAGGCATGAGGCTTACTACTGCTGCATTGCCGTCGTCAGGTGGCCTGGTGATTGCTGAAATTCTGCAGATTCTGGGAGAATATGATCTGGAAAAAATGAGTAAGTCACAGCGTATTCACCATATCGTTGAAGCCATGCGACGAGCCTATCGTGACCGTGCTGAATACATGGGTGATCCGGACTTTGTTGATGTGCCGATTGATTTTCTGGTTTCCGAGTTGCATGTCAAGTTACTGACAAAAAGTATTAACCGTCGCGCGGCGACACCAAGTTCAAGTCTGAAAGCAGTGGCACAACCTGATGGTAATGGCACCGATACCACACACTTTTCTATCGTGGATAAAAAAGGCAATCGAGTCTCGGCGACCTTGTCTATTAATTATCCCTTTGGTTCCTGTTTTGTTGCCAAAGGCACCGGTGTGTTGCTGAATGATGAAATGGATGATTTTTCTGCCAAACCCGGCGTGCCCAATGCTTATGGCCTGGTAGGTTCTCATGCCAATGCCATTGAGCCGGGAAAACGTATGCTTTCCAGCATGACGCCAACAATGGTAGAAACCAGGAACCGCATTGCTGTTCTTGGTACCCCCGGTGGCAGTCGTATTATTACCATGGTGTTGCTGGGTATACTGGATTTTTATGACAAAAAATCGGCAGATGAAATTGTTAATGCCGGGCGTTACCATCATCAATATCTGCCCGATGAAATATCCTATGAAGCCGGCCGGTTTGACGATGATTTGGTGGCTGAGCTGGAAGAGCTGGGGCATACGGTAAAACAGCTTGGTTATGAGTATGGCAATATGCAGGTAATCATAATCAATAAAAATACCGGTGAAGTTGACGCGGCTTCTGATGAACGCGGCGTCGGCAGTTCACAGGTAATAACAGAATAATCTTTTCCCCGGATGAACGCTGCTAAACACAGATTAAAAACACAATATAAATATTTTACAGGGCGGGGCATTGCCCGGAATACATTATATTGATTTCCTTATTAAGGAAGTTAGTGATCACTTACAATAGCTGTTGTAAAAATTCAACATGAATAAAGGATGGTAACCGTGCGATATTGTATTGCCTGTATTCTGGTGTTAATCAGTGCCTGTGACGGCCGTCCGCAAAATATCGCGCTGGGTACGCTGGAGCGGGATCGTATTGCGCATACTGCAACGGTGAGTGAAGTGGTTGTAGCGTTACCGGTGGTGCAGGGCAGTGAAGTCAAAAAAGGTATGCTGTTAGTCAGGCTGGATGATACTCTGCAAAAATCACAGGTGAATAAAGCCGCAGCGGAGGTGGCTCAGGCAGAAGCTAATCTTGAGAAGCTGCGTAACGGCGCTAGAGTTGAAGAGGTTGCCGCTGCCCGTGCCAAAGTTGCAGAAACCAGAGCCACACTGGTGGAAAATGAAGCAAACTACAAACGCGCATTAAATCTTATAAAACAAAAAGTGATCAGTGAGTCGACGCTGGATCAGTCGCTGGCAGCACGTGATGCCGCTCTTGCCGGTCTGCAAAACGCACAGGAACAGTTGCGTATTCTCACCAATGGTACACGAGAAGAAGACCTGCGGGTTGCCGAGGCCTATCTGGCTGCCGCGTCGGCGGTGCTGGCGAGTGAAAATAAAAAGCTGGCTGATCTGTCTATTCGGGCTACCCGTGATGGCATTCTTGATAATCTTCCATGGAACCTTGGTGAGCGGGTGACCAAAGGCAGTCCGCTGGCGATTGTGCTTGCAGGTAAAGCGCCTTATGCCCGAGTTTACGTGCCCGAGCCTTACCGGGTAAAAATAAAAGTAGGTGATGTGTTAACGGTGCATGTTGATGGCCTGGAAAAAACGCTCACAGGAAAATTGCGCTCGATAGCAAATGAACCGGCATTTACACCATATTACGCATTAAATCAGGAAGAACGGGCGCGTCTGATGTATCTGGCAGAAGTACAGTTAGCTGACAGTGAAGCAGGTTTACCTAACGGGGTGCCGGCACAAGTTGAATTGCCATGAGCCAGTATGTAATCCGGGCTTCTAAACTGGATCGGAATTTTGGTGATTTAAAGGCCATACAATCGTTGGATCTTGAGGTGGAGAAAGGCCGGATTTATGGTTTTTTGGGCCCCAATGGCAGTGGTAAAACCACCGCTATCCGATTGTTAACCGGCCTGTTAAAGCCGAGTGGCGGTGAAATTGAAGTGCTCGGCTTCAGTTTGCCGCGGGATGCTGAAAAACTGCGTTTGCATATTGGCTATATGACACAGAAATTTTCACTGTACGATGATTTAACGGTGCAGGAAAATTTACAGTTTGTGGCAAAAATATATGCTGTAGCAGGTAGTTTGCAAAAAAAACGTATCGCTGAACTGTTAAACATTTACGGGCTGGATCAAAAGAAGAATCAACTGGCAGGCAGTATGAGTGGTGGCCAGCGCCAGCGTCTTGCTCTGGCTGCTGCTACCCTGCATAAACCTGAGTTGCTGTTTTTAGATGAGCCTACCTCGGCAGTCGACCCTGAAAATCGTCGTGAATTCTGGGAGCAGTTGTTTGATCTGAGCGACGCGGGCACCAGTATCCTGGTTTCAACCCATTATATGGATGAAGCGGAACGTTGTCATAAACTGGCTATTTTAGAGACAGGCATCAAACGGGCTGATGGCACCCCGGAAAATTTAATGTCGCAAATGGGTGTCTATGTTGTCGAAATAGAGTCACCGGATTTGCGCCAGTTAAAAAAGCAACTGTTAACTTTGCCCGAAGTCATTTCAGCGGCTCAGCTGGGTGCCCGGCTTCGTGTTCTGGTCAAAAAGGGTATTAGCGATCCACTGGCATTTTTATCTGCACAGGAAAATATTGTTGCCAGCAGTTTATCGCTGGTGCGGCCAAGCCTGGAGGATGTGTTTGTTACCAGTACCGGCGAGGGCAGACAGTGAGTTCTTTATTAAGAATAGTTGCCATTTTCAGCAAGGAACTGATTCAGCTTCGACGCGATAAAATGACTTTTGGCATGGTGGTGATGATTCCGCTGATACAGCTGATGTTATTCGGTTATGCCATTAATACCAATATCCGCCATATCCCGGTAGGCGTGGTGGATTACAGTAACACCGGCTTAAGCCGGGTGCTGATTCAAACCATCAGTGCCACCCAGGTGGTTAAATTTACAGCGCGCTATGGTGATGTGCAACAGGCCGAGGCAGCCATTGCCAGTGCAGATATACGGGCGGTTCTGGTGATTCCTGCCGATGTCAGTCAACGTCTGGTACGCCACCAGACGGTCGGTTTTGGTTCACCACCCGCCAGTGATGAAGAAACCAGCCGTCCGGTGGCGCAGTGGATTGTTGATGGTTCCGACACCATGATCGCCGGCGCGATAAAAAGTTTGCGGGCGATGCCGCTGGCTGAGTTGCTCAGCAAGCCGGCCAACCGGCAGACACCGACCTTTGAAGTGGCTTTGCTGTATAACCCGGAACAACGCACTGCGGTTAATGTGGTGCCGGGACTGGTTGCGGTTATTTTAACCATGACCATGATTATGTTTACTTCGGCAGCGATCGTGCGTGAACGTGAACGCGGTAATATGGAAATGCTGATTACCACACCGGTGCGTTCTATCGAACTAATGATCGGTAAAATTATTCCTTACATGTTTATCGGTGTATTACAGGTCGGTATTATTCTAGGTCTGGGAAAGCTGGTCTTTAATGTGCCGGTGGCTGGCAGTCTGTGGCAGCTGGCGGCGGCAACCTTATTATTTATCAGCGCCAGTCTTACCCTGGGGCTGGTGATTTCAACGTTTGCAAAAAACCAGCTGCAAACCATGCAGATGACCTTGTTTATATTGCTGCCGTCAATCCTTCTGTCCGGCTTCATGTTTCCTTATGATGGTATGCCGGAAGCTGCGCAATATATTGCTGAAGCGCTACCGGCAACGCACTATATGCGTTTAATACGAGGCGTAGTATTGCGTGATGTGGAAATTATCAATATGACTTTTGATGTTTACTGGCTGGCCCTGTTTACTCTGGCCGGGCTGACGGTGGCATCACTGAGGTTCAGGAAAAGCCTGGATTAACTGTTTAAGCGGTTAAGCCGGAATGATAGGCCGGGTAAAGATCAGGCAAGTGGCAAAAAAAACCGACCCTGAATGGCCGGTTTTTTTAAGCTGAGGTAAAGTCGCTTATTGAACCATCAATGTCATGGTACCTGTTTGAGGTTGTCCCGCGATAATGACATTCATATCCACGGTTATTGATTTTAAATAAGAATTAGCGGTGTTTGCTGGTAGATTAAAACCGGCAAGATCGACCCTGAAACCGATATTGTTATTCAATCCGGTAATCTTATAACCGCGAGTCCAGTTATTGTCAAAATTGACCCTGCCGTTGTCAGTGCTGGTAGCTGCCGCTCCAAAAACACTGCTCAGGCTATTGCCGCTTTTATCATCGAGATTCTGGTTTTCCGGATCAGTTAAAAACAGCTCAAAGTTACCACGAGTGTCCGTTAAACCCGATACATCCATGGCATCCGCTTCATCCTGCGTTGAGCTGACTGCAATTTGCTGATCAAATACCGTGGTTGTGGTATCAATGGTGCTTGCTGATCCTGCTGGAAAACTGGTCACTGTATAACTGGTCAACTTGACCGTGCCATAAAATGCTGCCGGTGATACCAGTGACAACATTCTTTCATTTGCATTAATATCTACTGCACCGGGTTTATTGAGTGCCCGGAATAAACAGTTACCACTGCCACCAACACACTGTGTAGCAGTCCCTGGAAGTGCATATTCAAGATCACCATTTTCTGCCGTAATCAGTGGCGGATTAGCACCGTCAGAGACCAGGTCTCTGCTGGGTGTATCGATAAAGTCACCATCATCAACAAAAATATCGGATAAAACAGCGGTGGCGGTAGAAACAGCATACAAAGAGCTGCTAACAACACCTGTCACATCTGAATTATCCGCTTGCATCAGCATGGTGAAATCGACTTTCTGCAGGTCAGAAATGCTTACTGCTCCCATGGTTAACTTATATACAGTATTGCTTGCATTGGTAGGCGTTAAGATTACCCCTGAGACGATTTTTTCATCTGCACCGGTACGGGTTTCGAATGGAAAGACGATTTCTCCGCTGGTTACATCAGCACCCGGCAGGGTAAAGATTGCCTGTGCACCCGCATCATTGGTGTATTCATACTTGTTAAAGTCGGTTGTCCCTGCCGGTGGGTTGGTTAAGGTCGGTGCTGGGCTTGGTGTGCCGTCACTGTTTACCACGGCTGCTACTACGGGAGTATTGTCACTAGCATCAGCGGCGGCGCTTAAATTGATACTGTTTACTCTTGCCAGTACCGGGGTGTCACCGACAGGTGTTACCGGCTGATTAAATGCGATGGTGGCCTCGGCTACAACTCCCGGCACTACTGAGCTTGACAGCACCTGTCCGGTAATCTGGGTGTTTTG
>JAJRUQ010000075.1 GCA_024277705.1 Gammaproteobacteria bacterium | reverse complement strand
TATAAAAACAGGCCGAAAAAATCGCTGCCATGAACTGCGTTATCCAAACTTGCTGTAGATGACTACAGCGGCATTTTGATACCTTGCCATAACAACGCTTTTTTCGGCTGTGTGTTGCTTAATCATCGTTCGAGTTAGTAAGTTATGAAAAAATAACGATATTGTTTTAACAGGGAGATAATCATGTCTTTGACGCATTTTGCTCCGGCAACAAACATGTTATGGAAGTATCTGGAGAGTGTGAAGATCAACCCGGCTCCGCTTTATAAAAAAGCCGGCATAAATCCAGCGCTGTTATTGGATCCGAATGCGCGAATAAATATTCAAAATGTTGATGCACTTTGGCAACAGGCTGACCATGTTATCGAAGATCCCTGTTTTGCTATCGACATGGCCGCGTTCTGGCACCCCTCGCACAGCGGGGCTTTGGGTTATGCCTGGCTGGCAAGTTCTACTTTGCGCCGGGGGCTTAAACGCGTGGTTCGCTACATTCATGTGGTTTCAGAAGATCTGAATCTGGAGCTGAGCGATACGCCGGCAGGGCTGAAAGTGAAGCTTGATCTGGCGGGTTCGATTTTCACCTTGCCGCAGCATCATGATTTAATTCTTACCATATTAATGCATATGTGCCGTTTTAATTTTGGTGAAGAGCTGGTCGCAACCAGTGTTTGTCTGGCGCATCCTGAGCCGGCGTGTTCAAAAAAAATAACGGATTACTTTCGCACAGAAGTCGAATTTGATGCCGAACAGAGTTATCTGACTATCGCCAGGTCAGATGCTGATCGTGAGTTGCCTTCGGGCAATAAACAGATTGCTTTGATGCACGATGAAATGTTGATGAAATACCTTGTTGAAATTAAACAGGGTGACATTGTGCAACAGGTGCAATCGATTATTCTGGAAAATCTGCCGGATGGTCAGGTAACCGACCGGCTGGTCGCTAATGAGCTGAATTTGAGTGAACGCAGCATGCAGCGGCGTTTGAAAGAACACAAAACCACGTTCCGGTATTTACTCGACAGTGTGCGTGAAATGGTGGCAAAACAGTATATCGAAAACCCGGTTAATCGCATGAGCGATATTGCTTTTCTTTTAGGTTTTTCTGAACAGAGTGCGTTTTCCCGTGCCTTTAAAAAATGGACGGGCAAGTCACCGGTGGAATATCGAAATTCGTTAAATTAAAAAATATCAGCTTGCTGCCATTAAGGAAAGTTTTAAATTGTGAGTTTTAAGTTTTGAATTTTCATGGAGGATCGGATAAGCCTCTGTTTAAGCGGCTTTTTGTGGTTTAACGCTGTTTAATTTAGCATTTAAAATTCACAATTTAAAATTTCTCTTTTGACTCAATAACAGACCTGAGCGACAGCAGATTAGCTATTAATCTCAGTATTCAGAAAAACAATAACCTGCTCAGTAGCATCGCGCAGTTCATTAATGGCCTGGTCAGGCACCTGGGTTGAACCATCACGTCCGATAAGTTCGAGGGTTTCGGCTTTTTCGGCCAGACCAAAAGCGCCGATGCTGCCGCTGGCGCTTTTCATTTTGTGTGAAACATTAAACAGTGTTTCGGCATTGTCAGTATCAATGGCGGCCTCGATGGCGCTTAACTGTTCGGGTAAACTTTGCAGGCACAGGCTGATGATTTCGTTCAGCGAATCACCCATCAGTTCTTTCATTTCTGAGAATGCAGAAGCATCCATAGCTTTTTGTGACATATTTATTCCTTCGGTTTAATCTTTATGTACGCGGGAGTGCGTGTCGCCGACCAGTACTGCTTCAGGCACATTTATTCTCAGGGTCGAAACGATGTCACCATAAACGCCGGGCACTGCTTTGAAAGAAACCCATAATGTGTTGAGTTTCATATCGACATTGGCGAACAGAACTTCATTGCTGAATTGTTTAAGTGCAAACTCGATATTCGCCAGCGTGTCTTTAATGTATTGTTCGGGTTTGGTTTTTAGTTTGGGAATGATCATTAAAAGATCGCTCACCGGGCCGCCTTCTTTATCGCGGGTTGGTGCCAGCTTCCATAATGGCTCGGCGGGAGCCAGACCGATGCTTAGTTTCAATTCTGATTTATCCATATTAAAAACCGCCCTGATCGTTAATCCTTATCAGCCATCAAACGATAACTTTTCAGACACTGTTTAAGATAATAGCCAAAGCGATGATGAAAGGCGAATGCTTTTGAACAAATCCTTTTGTAAACTTTTGTAAACAAAGTTAAAAAAATAATTACAGAACTTCACTAAGCCATTGACGTATATGTTGAATTTCTTCGATGCAGACCGAATGCTCCATATCATATTCGTGCCAGTGAACGTCGATATCAAAGCCCTGCAGTTGCTCCATGCTTTGCTTGCCATAATCATAAGCCACCACGTTGTCCTGTCGACCGTGTGCCATAAATATCGGTGTTTCACCGGCGCTTTCACTGATTTCGTCAGCCAGTGTGTCGGGTAGTGGCAGATAAGTGGACAGCGCCATGATGCCGGCCAGCGGTTTGGGGTAGCGGCAGCCGCAGTGCAGGGCGATAGCACCACCCTGGGAAAAACCGGCCAGTACGATACGTTGGGAACTGATGCCTGCGGCTTCCTGCTCCTCACAAAGTTCTTTTAATATGGCGGAAGATTCCCGAATACCGGCTTCGTCCTCCTGTTCGATGATGGACATGCTGCTAATGTCATACCAGCCGGGCATCTGATAACCCTGGTTGATGGTGATCGGTCGCAGCGGTGCGTGCGGAAAAATAAAGCGAATCGCATAATGTGAAGGCAGTTGCAGCTGCTCGACAATGGGTACAAAGTCATTACCGTCCGCTCCCAGACCGTGTAACCAGATAATAGCGGCATCGCGTTGTTCCCGGGTTTCGATAATGATGGAATCAAGTTCAGACATAGCTTGTATTTTGTATTGTTTGTTAATAAAGGGTTTCGTTGTGAATCGAATATTGTAATAATAATCGCTTAACCATAATCAAAGTAAATTATTTAACAACGGTGAAAATACTTATCTTTTTATCCCTGTTGATATTGTCGTCTTGCGGTATGCAGGGTGACTTATACTTGCCGGATGAACAAGCTGAAAATACCTCACCAAACGCTGAAAAATAACCGCAGGCACTAAAAGATAGTATGGATTTTTTTAATTACAAAGACGGCCGACTGTGGGTGGAAGATGTTGATATAAGTGCCAGCATCGAAAACTGGGGTACGCCGTGTTATGTTTATTCACGCGCCACCATCGAACGACATTGGAAAGCCTTTGATTCTGCGTTGGGCGGGCAGCCTCATCTGGTATGCTACGCGGTAAAAGCCAATTCCAATCTTGCAGTATTAAACGTGCTGGCAAAACTCGGTTCGGGTTTTGATATTGTTTCCATGGGCGAGCTGGAGCGTGTGCTCAAAGCCGGTGGCAGCGCCGATAAAATTGTTTTTTCCGGTGTCGGCAAAACCGCCGATGAAATGCGTCGTGCTTTAGATGTCGGTATCCGTTGTTTTAATGTGGAATCACAGGCCGAGCTGTCACTGCTGGAACAGGTCGCCGCCGAGAAAGGCGT
>JAJRUQ010000074.1 GCA_024277705.1 Gammaproteobacteria bacterium | reverse complement strand
GTTAAAAGAGTTTGAACGGCGTGGCTGGTTACAACTGGGGCGGGGTGAAATTATGATTTCTGACTTGCCAGCATTGAAAAAGCATCTTTCTACACCGTTGTAGTTAGTCTTCTGTGATCTTGTCACATACTCTTACAATTCAATCTGTAATACTCCGGTAAAGCTGAAGTACTGTTTCAGCAAGTTTTTACAGACATTCTCCTGAGGAATGTACCGATAATGAATGGTCATCTGAGTGTGGCCAGAAATAGTTTTAAGGAGTGATGAATATGAGTATTGATAGATTAGTTTTTGCCTTTGCAGGTGCCGTTATTTTGATTAGCGTCTTATTGACGCATTATGTCCACCCGAACTGGGTGTGGTTAACCGTATTTGTCGGTGCTAATCTGTTTCAATCAGCATTTACCCGTTTCTGTCCATTGGCTACAATATTGAAAGCCATGGGTGCAAAGCCCGGTAATGCTTTTTAAATAGCGATGATAAAGGTTGTTTACTTATGAAGGTGTCGCTGGTCGGCGCCTTTTTTAATTTAAAATAAGAATAGTAGGAGATCTGATGACAACAGTTAATATCAGTAATATGAAGTGTGGTGGTTGTGTAGCAAATGCTAAAAAGTCACTGGAAGGTTTGCCCGGTCTTAATAGCGTAGAAATTAATCTGGAGCAGGCAAATGCTGAGCTTAAGGGTGACTTTAGTCTGGATGAGGCTTTAAAGCGGCTTAGCGATGCAGGTTATCCTGCTGAAAAAGCAGGTTGAATATATAGTGTCCACAGTCTCTGCAACTATACCAGGTAGCGCATCAAATACTGCTGCTGAAAGTTATCGTTTGTCTGTTACCGGTATGTCCTGTGCAGGTTGTGTCGGTGCAGTTGAGGATGCTTTAAATGCAGTACCGGGTATTGATCAGGCAAGCGTGAATTTTGCTGAGCATACGGCTACCTATTCAGGCGATGCGGCTGTAGAAGATGTCGTTTCCGCAATCAAGGCGGCGGGATATGGTGCCGCGGTAATGCGTGGCGTTGCGGATGAAGAAGAGAAAGAGGCTGCAGAACTCAGTTTTTATCGTGGTTTGTTAAAGAAGTCGGTAGTTGCCGGCGTATTTGGGTTCCCTTTATTTGTAGCTGGCCTATTTGATGCCTTACCACCGGTTACGACTGACGGTGGGCAAATGTTCTGGTTGATCACAGGAGTGATAACGCTAGCCGTTTTTGCTTACTCAGGCGGGCATTTTTATTCTGGTGCGGTAAATAGCTTCCGTCATCACAGTGCCAATATGGATACATTAATCGCTTTAGGTACTGGTTCTGCCTGGTTGTTTTCGATGGCGGTAGTGTTGTTTCCTGACATCGTCCCCAGTCTTGCACAACATGCTTATTTTGAAGCGGCGTTAATAATTATCTCACTGGTAAATCTGGGAAATGCTCTGGAAATGCGTGCCAGAGGAAAAACATCCGAAGCGATTAAGCGCTTAATCGGCATGCAGCCAAGAACGGCTCGTGTTGTTCGGGATGGAAAAGAGCGGGATGTACCCATTGCTGATGTTGGTCTGGAAGAAACTGTACGTGTACGGCCGGGCGAAAAAATTCCTGTTGATGGTGAGATTATCGATGGCAGCTCTACTATCGATGAGTCGATGTTAACGGGTGAACCGATGCCGGTTTCACGAAAAGCAGGTGATACGGTTATTGGTGGCACCTTGAATAAAACGGGTAGTTTTTTATTCAAAGCCAGTCATATCGGTAATGAAACTGTACTGGCGCGAATTATTGAATTAGTTAGAGATGCACAGAATACCAAGCCAGCCATAGGTCGTCTGGTTGATAAAATTTCAGCAGTATTTGTTCCTGCGGTGTTGATCGTTGCGATAACGACTTTTTTAATCTGGTTTAATATAGGACCTGAACCACGTTTTGCCTATGCATTAGTGAGCATGATGACGATACTTATCATCGCCTGCCCCTGTGCGCTCGGTCTGGCAACACCGATCTCGATTATGGCCGGGATTGGCAAGGCAGCGGAGAATGGGATTTTGATTCGCAACGGTGAAGCACTGCAGCTCGCGGGTAAATTGACTGTAGTGGTGCTGGATAAAACCGGCACGATTACTGAAGGGCGGCCTGAAGTTAGTACCGTACATGTGTTAGCAGCGAAAGATGAGCAGGAGCTGTTATCACTGGCTGCAGGAATGGAAAAGCAGTCTGAACATCCCCTTGCTGAAGCCGTAATAGACGCAGCAAAAAAGCAGGACTTATCATTTGCTGATGTTGAGCAATTTCAGGCGGTTTCAGGCAAGGGTGTGATGGCAACGGTTGAAGGTGTCACGGTATTGCTAGGTAATGAGCGTTTTATGCGTGATGAATCAATAGATTTAAGTGGCTTAGATGAGCTGTTGTCAGTACCTGAGAATATAATGGCAACGCCGGTAATACTCGCGCGTGACGGCGTGCTGGCCGGTGTATTAATGATTCAGGACCAGGTCAAAAAGGATTCAGCTGCCACTATCAAAGCACTGCATCGGCTGAACATTCGTACCATTATGTTGAGTGGTGATCGACAGCAATCAGCAGAAGCAATAGCTGCTATGGTGGCTATAGATGAAGTGATAGCAGAAGTTTTGCCTGAAGAGAAAGAGCAGGTAATTCGCAAGCTGCAGGCAGAAGGTGAAAATGTAGCGATGGTCGGTGACGGCCTGAATGATGCGCCATCGCTTGCGCGTGCAAATGTCGGTTTTGCAATAGGCAGTGGAACGGACGTGGCAATTGAGAGTGCAGATATCACCTTGATGGGTGGTTCAATTCGTGGCGTGCCGGTGGCTATTGAGTTATCGCGTGCGACAGTAAAAAATATCTGGCAAAATTTATTTGGTGCCTTTGTCTATAATTCAGTTGGAATCCCGATTGCAGCCGGAATACTGTATCCGATCAGCGGCTTGTTGTTAAATCCTATGCTGGCAGGCGCAGCGATGGCAATGTCTTCTGTTACTGTGGTCACCAATGCGAATCGGTTACGGTTCTGGAAACCGGGGAAATAAAATGACAATGCTGGTAAATATTATTGGCCTGTCTTTAATCGGGCTGGTTATCTGGTGGTTCTGGCT
>JAJRUQ010000073.1 GCA_024277705.1 Gammaproteobacteria bacterium | reverse complement strand
GTTGCATAACATTTTTTTCTGCGGGTTCAAACGCCAGCGCCAGCGCCAGGGTGACTGCCGTTACCATATTCACCCAGAGTATCTGTACCGGTGTTAACGGCAGCTGTTTGAAACCCAGCAGTATTGCGGCAAGAATAATCAGCGCTTCACCGCCATTGGTTGGCAGAATAAAAAGAATGGCTTTTTTGATATTGTCGTAAACCGTCCGGCCTTCTTCCACCGCGTGCGTGATAGAAGCAAAATTATCATCGACCAGAACCATTTCTGCTGCTTCCTTGGCGGCTTCGGTACCGTTTAAACCCATGGCGGTACCAACATCAGCGCGTTTCAGTGCCGGCGCATCGTTTACCCCGTCTCCAGTCATGGCAACGATTTCACCCTGTTCCTGCAACAGCCTGACCAGCAGCAGTTTGTGCTCAGGATTAACCCGTGCATACACATCCACGTTTAAAACAGACTTTCGCAGTTCCTGCTCACTCATACGCTCAATGTCCTGCCCGGTGAGAAAGTCATCATCATTAACAAGTTTGAGCTGGCTTGCAATGGCACGCGCTGTGATGCCATGGTCGCCGGTAATCATTTTGACACGGATACCGGCGCGGCTACAGGTCTGTACCGCAGCCATGGCTTCGCTTCGCGGCGGATCAATAAAGCCAAACAAAGCCAGCATGATCAGTCCCTGCTCCACATCAGCAAAGTTAAGTTCCATCTGATCGTTAGCTACCGGTTTAACGGCAATGGCCAGTACCCGCTGACCGCTTTCTGCCATGGCCTCGATACGTGCCAGCCAGTAATCTTTAGTCAGAGTCTGCTGGCCCGTCGGCGTTCTCTGGTAAGTACACATGTCTAGAATATTTTCAGGTGCGCCTTTAACATAAATGAACGCCTCGTTCTTATGACTGTGATGCAGCGTTGCCATAAAGCGGTGTTCGGATTCAAACGGAATCAGGTCGGTGCGTGGATAATTTTTGGCTTCCAGTTCCGGATCCAGACCGGCTTTTAATCCAGCGACCAGCAACGCCCCTTCCATGGGATCACCATGCACCTGCCAGTCATTGTTAGCCTTTTCCAGCGCTGCATCGTTACACAAAATTGCGGCATGCAGCGCCTCTGACAGCAATGGATGTTGCTCGCTCTGAACATCTTTGTTATCCAGTGAAATCACACCATGCGGATCATAACCCGTACCGGCAAAATCATATGAATGATGAGAATTAGAAAGGTTGCACACCATCATTTCGTTGCGCGTCAGAGTACCGGTTTTATCGGTACAGATAACCGTTACCGCACCCAGTGTCTCTACCGCAGGTAATTTACGAATAATGGCATTTCGCCGTGCCATACGTTGTACGCCAATCGCCAGGGTGATGGTCATGATAGCAGGCAAACCTTCGGGTATCGCTGCCACAGCAAGACTCACTGAAGCAAGAAACATCTCGGTTAAAAGATAATCATGCACCAGTACACCAAAGGCAAAGTTGAGTACGGCGAGAATCAGGATGGCAACCGTGAGCTTGTGGCCGAACTTCGTCATCTGTCGCAACAACGGTGTAGTCACTTGCTCAACATCTGCCACCAGGGTACTGATAAGACCCAGCTGTGTTTGAGCACCTGTTGCAACGACGATGCCGCTGCCCTGACCACGGGTCACAATCGTTCCCGAAAATGCCATGTTCCGGCGATCGCCGATAACCACCTGACTGGCAACCACATCAGTGATTTTAGCCACCGCCATCGATTCACCGGTCAGCGCCGCTTCCTGCACCTGCAGCCCGTTAACCCGAAACAGACGTAAGTCAGCCGGAACTTTATCGCCCGATTGCAATAAAACAATATCACCGGGGACCAGCTGCTGTGCCGGAATAGTTTGCTGGCGGCCACCGCGTATCACCATAGCACTGGGTGAAAGCATCTGGCGTATGGCTTGCAGAGCATGTTCAGCCTTGCCTTCCTGGACAAAGCCGATGATCGCATTGGCAAGTAAAACAGCAAAAATAACACCCGCATCGACCCAGTGCTGCAACAGCGCGGTAACAGCTGCCGCTACCAGCAGAACATAAATCAAAACGTTATGGAACTGGTAAAGAAAGCGCAACCAGGGTCCACGGG
Organism: Gammaproteobacteria bacterium; assembly: GCA_024277705.1. Taxonomy (GTDB): domain Bacteria; phylum Pseudomonadota; class Gammaproteobacteria; order SZUA-229; family SZUA-229. The sequence continues at coordinate 5,267 of JAJRUQ010000073.1, read as the reverse complement.
TTTTAGTTTCGGCAATTTGATTTGAGCCGTATTTAATAAGCCGCCCGGTTACTTCTTTTTCTCCCAGGCCATCAATGCTGGTTTGTAATAACTCAAAAACTGCTTTTTCACTTTTGGTGTGCCAGCTTTCTGACATCGAAGCCGGCCTGTCTGATTGCTTATCCGGTTTTCTGAACGTTTTAAGTAATACCAGTGACATAAAAACACCGGCAACCGTCAGAATAATCAACCATTCGATAGCCATGTAAGCCTGTCGCTCATAATGAGTGTTGTTTGCAGGCCACTCTGTTTCGAATCATGAAATGACAGAGTGGCCTATTGATTTTTGTGTGAATTGTCAAAAACTGGGCAGACGCTCAGGTAAAAGATTGCGAATCTCTTTTGCGCTCATGTGTGACATGTTTTTTGCCAGCTCAAAACAGGCCAGGTTTTGCGTTTGTGTGGTTAACTGGTTACGAAGATTACCCAGAAAGCCGGGAGCTGCCACCAGCATAAGCTGTTTAAACTTTCCACCTTTACGTGCAGCATCCAGCTCGGTGGCAATTTTTCTGGCAAAGTTTATATTTTCCTGCTCTTTCGGACTGACTTCATCCTGATAGGCATGACCGCCCCCGCCGCCTTTACCATTACTGCGCCCGGGCAAATCACTGGTCATTTCCTGTTCATGCAAACGGGCTTCTGTGTGCATAATGCTTTCAATTTCATCTATCGGGCCCATACGGGAATCTACTGAAAAAATACGGGCTTTACTATTATCAGCAACAACTAACCAGGTTAATTTCATTGTCTTTCCTCACTTTTAGTTAATTCACCATCATTAAATATCGACTTTCAATACATTTTGTTGATACTAATCAAATAACACAGCTAAAGCTTTAATAGATTAACTTTCTGGCCACGTTTTGCAATGATTACGTTAACATTAAATTCTGTCTGCAAAACCTTGCTCAAACATTCCTGTGCCCGGGGTTCGCCATGTACCAGTACCAGACAGGGGTGATTTTTGAAATTTTTGTACCAGTTTTTCAGTGACGCCTGATCAGCATGGGCTGACAGACCGCCGATAGTATGAATGCTGGCCGCCACCTGCACGGTTTCGCCCCAGAGGGTAATACGTTTGGCACCATCCACCAGTTTGCGTCCCAACGTACCCTGTGCCTGAAAGCCGGAAATAATCAGATGACAGTCGCTACGCCAGATATTGTGTTTCAGATGCTGTTTAATGCGGCCGCCACTGCACATGCCACTGCCAGCAATAATAATCGCACCGCGATCAATCCGGTTAAGTGCCATGGACTGATTTGTAGTACGTGAAATATGTAAATTAGGTAATATCGACTGATGTTTGTTTTTCAGAAAAAGCGCCTGCATATCAGTATCAAATAAATCGCTATTATTCATAAAGATACGTGTTGCTTCAATAGCAAGCGGACTATCGAGAAATATCTGCCAGCGATCCAGTTGCCAGTGTTCATAATATTTGGCAAACAGGTACAGAATTTCCTGCGTACGACCGACGGAAAAAGCCGGCATCAGAATATTACCGTTGCCATGGGTGGCAATGGCCAGAACATCAGCAATTTCTTTTTTCGTTTCCTCCCAGGAACGATGCAGGCGGTCACCGTAAGTGCTTTCCATGATAACCAGATCTGCGTCACTGATGGCGACAGGATCCTGCAGGATGGGCATACCGGAGCGGCCGAGGTCGCCACTGAAAACCAGCTTGCGTTGCTGTTCTTCATCTTCCAGCCAGAGTTCAACAATAGCAGAACCCAGGATGTGACCGGCATCATTCAGCCGCAGTGTTACATTGGGTAGAATACGTTTTTTTTGCTGATAAACCAGCCCCTTAAATTGCTTCATTGCCAGTCTGGCATCATCAACCGTATACAGTGCTTCTACCCTTGCCAGACCTTTTCTGGCCCGTTTCCGGTTTTCCCATTCAACACCTTTTTGATACAGAAAGGCCGAATCTTTTAACATGATACGGCAGAGGTCACGGCATGCCCGGTGCGTATAAATCGTACCGCGAAAACCGGCTTTTACCAGTAAAGGTAAACGACCGGAGTGGTCGATGTGGGCATGACTTAAAACCAGCGCATCGATGGATGCAGGGTCGAACGGAAAAGCATCACTGTTGCGTGCTTCGTCTTTGGCTCGCCCCTGTACCAGACCGCAATCAAGCAGTATTTTATAACGGCCAACTGTTACCAGGTGGCAGGAACCGGTAACTTCTCCGGTCGCTCCCAGAAATTCAACCTGTATCGTCATATTATTACAACTCCAGCCATAAGCCCGTTGCTTTATTTAGCTTCCAGCAACAAATGTGAATAACGCCGGTAAAACCATTTCATGGTAAACGGCGGGAGGATGGTGGTCAACACAATAATAATAACCATGCCCGCATGTATTTCATTATTAAAAATACCACTGAGACGACCCAGTTCAGCAAAGATCAGCCCGACTTCCCCTCGCGGAATCATCGACATTCCTATCATAATTCTGGACGCCATATTTTCCCGAATAAAAAACGAACCCATCAGTTTTCCGATAATAGCGGCAAGCAGTAGTACAAAAGAAAATATCCAGACCTGAGGTGAAGACCAGTCAATTTCTCTAAGATTAATCGACAGGCCGACAACAACAAAAAAGATCGGTGTAAACAGGCTGATGATCGGTTGCATTTGCTGTTCAATAATTTTGGCAAAATTTTCATCGGTGCGCAGAGTCACACCCAGCGGTAAAAAGAAACGTCGTGACAAGGCAAGCCCGGCAGCGAAACCACCCAGCAACTCAGGCGCACCCACGCTATGTGCCAGCCAGGCAAAAAATAGTACCAGTGAAACAATGGTGGTTGGAATCAGGCCCGGTATTTCACTGCTGGCATGAAAACGTTTAATAACGATAGACATCAGTTTTGCCAGCAATGGTGCCAGTATAAAAAAGGCACTGACAAACAACAGTACTTTGGCCGCATTAACCCAGTTAACCCCGCCACCGATAGAAAACTCATACAGCAATGCAAGCAGCATCACACCCAGTACATCATCAAGTACTGCGGCCCCCAGTACTATCTGTCCCTGATGAGAGTTATTAAGTTTTAAGTCAGTAAGAACCCGTACCGTTATACCAATACTGGTAGCGGTAAGCGTGCCACCGATAAATAATGAAACCAGTAATGAAAGATTAAAGAACCAGTAAGCCAGTGAAAAGCCAAACAACAGCGGGGCAATAAAACCGGTGATGGCAACAATAGTGGATTTGGCACCGGACTGTATCAGGCGTTTAAGATCGGTGTTGAGCCCCACTTCAAACAGTAACAGAAGAATACCGATTTCTGCCATTAGTTTGAGTGCTTCAACCGGTTCAATCCAGCCGAATAAACTGGGACCTATGACAATACCGGCAAACAGTTCGCCGATAACAGACGGTGACTTAAGACGAACGGCAAGTTCGGCAAACAAACGTGCAGCCAGTAAAATAATCAGTAAATACAGAAAAAAAGTGTGTGCTTCCATCGTCTTTCAGCAAATTCTGGGTAGAGGATCATCTTCCAGTTCTTCCAGTATGCGCTCACCACCTATGTCTGTTTCCATCAGTACATAAGAGATGGACGAATCCATGGTACCAATAATGGCAGCTTCTTTACCTTCTGCCAGCATTTTCCAGGATTGCAGCAGGGCCGGTGCATCAACACTGTCGACAATGGCAACCACACGCCCTTCGCATGCCAGATACATCGGATCATAACCCAGTATGTCACATACCGACTGTACCGGGTCACGTACCGGCAGATTGTTTTCCTGTAGTCGTACACCGATACCGGTAACACGGCGTAATTCTGCACAGACAGTAGCAATACCACCGCGAGTCGGGTCCCGCATAAAACGTAATCCTTTATATTTTAGTGCCGCGGTAGTCAACGTTAAGACACTGGCCGCATCTGACTTTATATCACCACGCAAACCGAATTCTTCACGCGCCAGCATCACTGCAATGCCATGGTCACCAACCGGGCCACTGACCATAATCACGTCATCGTGTTTGATGTTTTTCATCGACATCACATGGCCCTGGCGAATACCAATGCCGGAAGTGGCGAGATACAGTCCTCCCCCTTCACCCCGTCTCAATACTTTGGTGTCACCGGCAACCACGTTAACACCGATAGCCGCAGCAGCTTCAGCCAGTGCTTTTATAATACGCTCAAGCAATGCAATCTCCATACCTTCTTCAATAAATGCATTCAGGCTTAAATATTTTGGTACTGCACCGGCAACTGCGAGATCATTGGTGGTGCCATGCACGGCCAGTGAGCCAATATTACCACCGGGAAACTCCAGTGGCTGCACTGTAAAGCCATCAGTGGTAAACAGTACCTCACCACCCTGCAATGCTATCGGTACAGCGTCAGCATCTACATCCAGATCAGGGTTTGCCAGATGACGCGCAAATATTTCCTTGATCAACTCGCGCATGTAACGACCGCCATTACCATGTGCCAGTGAGATATGTGTATCCTGCATAAGCTTTCCTGATGATCAGTTTAATAATATAGAAATGTCTGCTTCAATCATGTTTTCATACGTAGTAAAAGTCACTTCTGTCAACGGTGTACAGCCCGGACATCATTTACCGCTGTCACCTCAAAAACGGGATAGATCTTAAAATAACAGGATCAAATCAACACCACAATACTCTTAGCCATATTGCTAAACAGTACCCGTAATATCCTGCCGAATAAAACACTGCCCCGTTAACCTTACGGGTGCTCAGTGGGAACAATTGCAGTGTCTGAGCCACATCACCCTTCATGATATCCGAGACATGAATCACGACCTGTTACTGAGACACGCTATAGACACATATCCCTGTGCGCTCGAATGCCGCATCCATGCGGCATACGGTCACAGCAACAGATCGTAATTCATATCTCTCAGCATTAACGGGGCAGTAACAATAAAACTAAAAAACATCTTTTTTAAGCGGTACATCGCCTGATATATTTTTATTATTATAAGCATATTCCAGCAGCTGACCGAAACTGATAGCGGCATCATTCATTGGAACCAACTCCGGAATCAATACGTTAAATCCGTCATCGCTCAATAAACGTTTTGCCTGCTCACTTAAAACACAGAAGTGGACCCCATTAGCCGGACAGGATTAAGGACAGTTTAAGTGACTTCTGCAATAATTGTCGAAAGACAGGAGCAGAAGATGAGAAGAAAACGTAGAAATCATAAACCGGACTTTAAAGCCAAGGT
>JAJRUQ010000072.1 GCA_024277705.1 Gammaproteobacteria bacterium | reverse complement strand
TCCTTAAATATTCAGGGGTCGGAGTCATTTTAGTAACCAACACAGCATAACAACTGGTAAGTAGTTAAAAATGACTCCGACCCCGGTGGCTGATAACTTAAAACTTTTAACTTACAACTTCTCTTTCTGGCCGATGTGAGCCATTACACCTTATTCATTGTCCTGGCTCTTGCCCCAGTACTGACTCAATGCCAGTTGTGCATCAACCAGTCGTTTAATTTCATCATCGTTTGAAATCTGTTTTTTCACCATCATTAATACATCTTCGGTTAATGGTGTTTTTCTGACCAGTTCCTGTAACGCCTCTTCATCAAAACTTTTAAATTGCCAGACAGTATGTATTCCGTTTTCACGCAATGCCTTCACATGTTCACCAAAATAAACACAGAGTTTGGCCTGTAAAATCCAGTCAATAAGCACTCTGGGAGAATAAGGCACCTTAAACAGATAAGGAATGTAATCCACATTGGCCATGTCATAACAGGAATCGATACCCAGTTCATGCAAGCGAACCCGGTCGTACATGGTAATACCTTCGATCATCTCCAGTGGCAGGTCTCTGACGCTCGGGTCTTTTAACTGGGTAAACATTGAAAACTTTTCCGTCAACCACTTCAGCCCCCGTTGCGGAAACATACCAATAAGAAAAGCCACAATTGGCATTAGCTGATAGGCTCTATCCGTCATATTTTTAACTTCCCGTTCTGGCGGGCCGTCAGACGTATGCACAAAACCAAGAAGCTCAGGTGTCATCATCGACATATGGTAAAAAACCAGCGCCAGAAGAGTCGAAAAAATGATGCGCACACCCAGATTATAGTAAGCAGCGGGAATCAGGTCATTCATGGAGTAGCGCTGTACAATATTCTGTATGCCCCACAAATACGCTCCCATGAAGGCCATATTCAGTGTCAGTAATGCACCGGATTGATAGCTTTCAAAACCGGCATCACACTCAGCAGAGGTAATACCAACAACACTGATCCCACCTAACAGATAATTCGGTGAACAGGTAATTTTTAATTCGAAACCGAATAAAATCAGAAGCCAGAAACAGGCAATTAAAAAAGTAACAAAAAATACCGCAACGGAAAGACTAACCAGTGGATGCTGGTGTTCGAACAACACTGTTTTTTTTATTTCAAGAATTTTAATATAACGCTTTATTTCAGAATGGCGCTGCGAGTGACGACTGTAATAATAACAGGCTGCTGAAACCGGAATAAAAATAACAAAAGAAACCAGCAGAAATACTTTACTGATAATGGCTGAGTTCGTCACTATATCCATAATAATATCCTTTTTAACAGTCACCCTGAGTTCAATCTTATACCCATGACTCACCGCTGAAAAGATAATCGTCAGATTATTATCAAACCAGTTACCGGATTAAACTGAAATCTTATACCAATTAACAGGCAGAACGCCCTCTGCCCTTATGCATCATCACGGTTACCCCAAAAATATTTTATATAGGTAAATTCTTATGTTCTAACAGTCTGTTTTACTAAAATAATTAAGTTACGGAATTTGTTAAAAAAAACCAACTTATCCACAGTTTTTCCGTAAATGCTCCACCGTTATATACACAATATATAGTGCTTGACTTCGCACCCGACCACACCCTATAGTATGTGCACGTTAACAAGCACAACCATCTTGTTAGCGTGCGAAGATAAAAACGGCAGTACCAAAAAAACTAGCAAACCATTCGCAGGACAGGCAATGCAAACAAATACACCAAACCAGAAAGCTTCATCCACACACGCAGTAAACACCACAGAAACCCCGATAACCTCAAACATTGACAGCACCAGCATCGCAGCAACGGCGCCCGGTCAATTCCGCGTTATCCGCCGTAACGGTAAAGTGACTGCCTTTGATGCTGAAAAAATTTCGGTGGCCATGACCAAGGCGTTTCTGGCGGTTGAAGGCGGCAATGCCGCAGCCAGTAATCGCATTCACGAAATCGTCAAGAATCTGACTGACCAGGTCGTTAATGCACTGACCCGCCGTATTCCCGATGGCGGTACTTTCCACATCGAAGATATTCAGGATCAGGTTGAACTGGCCCTGATGCGCGGTAGTCACCAGAAAATTTCCCGTGCCTATGTTATTTATCGCAATGAACACGCCAAAGCACGCGAAGCAGAACTGGCCAGAGAGCTGGAAAACCAATCGGAAGCTGCCTCTACTGAGAGCCGTATTAATGTCACCATGGAAGACGGCAGCACCCGGGCACTGGACAGCAAACGTTTGCACGCCATTGTTAGTGAAGCCTGTGAAGGCCTGAAAGATGTTGATGCTCAGGCTATTCTGGATGATACCGAACGCAACCTGTTTGACGGTGTACCCAATAAAGATGTCTCTCGCATGCTGGTAATGAGCGCACGTACATTAATCGAAAAACAGCCTGATTACGGTTATGCTGCCTCACGTTTATTGCTTGACGACTTACGCACAGAAGCACTTAGTTTTGTTTTTAAACAACCCCGATGTGCTACTCAGGAAGAAATCACAGACCAATATGGTGATTATTTCACCGCATACATTCACCGTGCCATTGAGCTGGAATTGCTCGACCCGCGTCTCGCCGAATACGACCTTGATTATCTGGGCAAACAACTGGATGCTTCACGCGACCACCTGTTTACCTATCTTGGCCTGCAAACCTTATACGACCGTTATTTTATCCATTCTGAAGAAACCCGTTTTGAATTACCACAGGCATTTTTCATGCGTGTTGCCATGGGGCTGGCGATCAATGAAATCAACCGTGAACAAAGCACGGTTGAATTCTACCGCCTGCTGTCTTCTTTTGATTTTATGAGTTCAACACCTACCCTGTTCAACTCCGGCACCCTGCGGCCACAGCTGTCCAGCTGTTATTTAACCACCGTACCTGATGATCTTGACGGTATTTTTGGTTCGATTAAAGACGATGCCCTGCTGTCAAAATATGCCGGTGGACTGGGCAATGACTGGACCCGTGTTCGTGGCATGGGCGCACATATCAAAGGCACCAATGGTAAGTCACAGGGGGTTGTACCTTTCCTGAAAGTTGCCAATGATACCGCGGTGGCCGTTAATCAGGGCGGCAAACGTAAAGGAGCCATGTGCGCTTATCTGGAATCATGGCACATTGATATTGAAGAATTTCTTGATCTGCGCAAAAACACCGGTGATGACCGGCGCCGCACCCACGACATGAACACCGCCAACTGGATTCCTGATCTGTTCATGAAACGTGTCGCTGAAGACAAGGAATGGACTCTGTTCAGTCCTAATGAAACCCCCGAACTACACGAACTGTGCGGTAAGAAATTCGAAAAAGCCTATACCGCTTATGAAGCGAAAGCCGCCAGTGGTGAAATGCGTATTTTCAAGACCATCAAGGCGGCAACCCTGTGGCGCAAGATGATCAGCATGTTATTTGAAACCGGTCATCCCTGGGTGACCTTTAAAGACCCCTGCAACCTGCGCTACAGCAACCAGCATGTGGGTGTGGTTCACAGCTCTAACCTGTGTACCGAAATTATGCTGCATACCAACGATCAGGAAATAGCGGTATGTAATCTGGGTTCCGTCAACCTGCCGGCGCATATCAATGACAGCGGCCTGGACACCACAAAACTTGAGAACACGATAAACACTGCCATGCGCATGCTGGATAATGTGATTGACTACAACTTCTACAGCGTCCCTGAAGCACGTGACTCCAACCTGCGCCACCGTCCGGTTGGTATGGGTGTTATGGGGTTCCAGGATGCACTGTATAAACAGCGCATACCTTACGCGTCAGAACATGCGGTAGAGTTTGCCGACCGCACCATGGAAGCCATTAGTTACTATGCCATCAAAGCTTCCACCAACCTTGCGGAAGAGCGTGGTCGTTATTCCAGCTTTGAAGGTTCACTGTGGAGCAAAGGTATTTTGCCGATCGACTCACTCGACTATCTGGCCGAAGGCCGTGGTAATTACCTTGATGTCGACCGCAGCCATACTTTCGACTGGGATTCTTTACGCAGTCGTGTACAAAAAACCGGCATGCGCAACTCCAACACCATGGCCATTGCACCTACCGCAACGATTTCAAATATCTGCGGTGTCAGCCAGTCGATTGAACCCACTTACCAGAACCTGTTTGTTAAATCGAACCTGTCCGGTGAATTTACCGTGGTAAACCCCTACCTGATCAACGATTTACGCGAACGTGGTTTATGGGATGAAGTCATGGCCAATGACCTTAAATATTACGATGGTAGCGTACAGCAAATTGATCGCGTGCCTGAAGATTTAAAAGAGCAGTATAAAACTGCCTTTGAAATTGATGCCCGCTGGCTGGTAGAAGCCGCTTCCCGTCGCCAGAAGTGGCTTGATCAGGGGCAGTCATTGAATCTGTACATGTCTGAACCGAATGGCCAGAAACTTGATGCGCTTTACAAACTGGCCTGGGTTCGTGGTTTAAAAACCACTTATTACCTGCGATCCATGGGAGCAACGCATGTTGAAAAATCAACCATGGACAGCAGTCGCAGCACTGGCCTGAATGCAGTGACTACGGCAACCGCACAGGAAAGTTCAGCACCCGGATCATCAGCGCCCAAGGCCTGCTCCATTATGGATCCGGATTGCGACGCCTGTCAGTAAAACAAACAGTTGAAACAAGGTTTTTACTGCATAGATGACGGAAAAAATATCAATATAAAAAAACGGGGCCGATGTGAACCTATTTGATGAACTGAACAAAGTTATTAATGACTTACCCTTTCATAAACATCAAAAAAAGCAAGCTGATATTGCGTGCTTTTGTGAACACGACGGTATTTGTATCAAGTTTACCCGTGCAGGATTCAGCCAGGCAGCCAATACATGGCATGCATTGGCACCATGTGCATTAAAACCCTGGTGGTTATTTTTAAACCCGTTACGCAAAAACCAACCAGCTAACAAGAATATCAAAATAAAAACAAATGCTGCCAAAGCAGAAACAATTGAGGTAACAGAAAATGCTTAACAACTGGGATGATCCTTTTGCAAAATTTGCCAATGAAAATAATAGTGCCAGCAGCGCAGCAAGCGGGGCAAATGATGTTGTTGAGCCAAATAGCGATCAGAGTATCAATCATCATGTTATTGAACAGAAAATCATCGAACAACAGGCCATCGAAAAAATCGAAAACAACAGCACAGTAACTGCAGCACAAACAATCAGCGATGCTGCGGCAGACAAAACACCGCATGCAGGTGATGGCATTGTCAGTAATGAACAGTTAATGGCAACTGCCGGAGCAGCACCACAGGTTAATCCTATTATCGATAATCCAGCAAGCGCCGAACCGGAAACCAATTTAACCGGCACCGGTCTGGAAGAAATTGAAATGGGTGCCTCACGCATTCAGGTTGATGATAAAAAAATCATCAACTGCCGTGCCGATTTAAACCAGCTGGTACCGTTCAAATATGACTGGGCATGGCAGAAATATCTCGATGGCTGCGCCAATCACTGGATGCCACAGGAAATCAACATGACCGCCGACCTTGCCCTGTGGCGTGACCCTGACGGCCTGACCGAAGATGAGCGTACCGTCATCAAACGCAACCTCGGTTTTTTCTCCAGCGCCGATTCGCTGGTTGCCAACAACCTGGTGCTCGCAGTTTACCGACACATCACCAATCCTGAATGCCGCCAGTATCTGCTGCGCCAGTCTTTTGAAGAAGCTGTACACACTCACGCCTATCAGTACTGCGTGGAATCACTGGGACTGGATGAAGGTGAAATTTTTAACATGTACCGCGAACTGCCGGCCGTTGCCCGTAAAGCCGAATGGGCGCTGCCATTCACACAACATCTGGCTGACCCTAACTTCCATACCGGTACACCCGAAAACGATCAGAAACTACTACGTGAATTAATTGCATTTTATGTTGTGTTTGAAGGTATCTTTTTCTATGTTGGCTTCACCCAGATTTTATCCATGGGTCGACGCAATAAAATGACAGGTGTCGCTGAACAGTTCCAGTATATTTTACGTGATGAATCCATGCACATGAATTTTGGCATTGATGTTATCAACCAGATAAAAATAGAAAACCCGCATTTATGGTCGGCAGAATTCCAGCAGGAAATGGTCGATCTTATCCGCGAAGCCGTTGAGATCGAAACACAGTACGCCCGTGACACCATGCCACGCGGCATTCTTGGTTTAAACGCACCGATGTTTGAAGAGTATTTACAATTTATTGCCAACCGCCGCTGTTCACAAATCGGCCTGCCGGAGCAGTACACCGGTGTCAGTAACCCGTTCCCGTGGATGTCGGAAGTGCTGGACCTTAAAAAAGAGAAAAACTTTTTTGAGACCCGGGTAACTGAATACCAGACCGGTGGAGCACTCAGCTGGGATTAATATTAATTGATAACTGGATACACTTACTACAAGCATATAACAGATTGTAGATCAGGATATAACAATAAGCCTGGGAGGCTGGAGTAAAAGTTTGAAGGCGATGAGCAATCATCGCCTTTTTATTTTTAGCAACTGTTACATTAAGTAAAAGCAGACAATTGAATATTTCGGCTTTACTTCTCAGTTCAACACATAGCTGACCTTGGCATCATTTTTTAGGTCGTGGAAATATACGCAAAAGCGAACCTTCACTATTACACTATTAATTCATTGATATTTCATTATTCTTAATAGGTTCCCATCATCAAAATGGAGAACCGCCATGTTATATCTAACACACGATAAGCCACACCG
>JAJRUQ010000071.1 GCA_024277705.1 Gammaproteobacteria bacterium | reverse complement strand
GGACAAGTGTGCCTGCAATACTGGAACAGGTTAAAAACACCCTGAATTTCGGTATAAAACGGGCACATCTTTAACTTTTTTATGATGGTATTAATCGAGATGCAGTGTGAGACTAAAAAACATTAATTATTCAGAGTATCCCTAAATGTAAAAAACTGACAGATCAAGTGGACGATTGGTCTGCCTGGTTAGCTGAAGGTGATGAATTAAATGAATTGGCAGTGTTGAGGCGAAATACAGATAAAGGGTTGCCATGTGTACTGACCAGTTTGTAAGTAAACTGGAAAATAGATCTGGACGAACATTACAGTTTCGTCCTCAGGGTAGACCAAAGCAGGTTGATGAAAAAGGGTAGCGTCCCCTTTTTCCTTTCTCTTTTCCCTTCCTTTGCCCCTTTTTCAAACAAACATTGCTTCTGGGGTTTGTGCTAATAATAGCCATAAATTGCGTATATTTGTCGATACCTTTTACATATTGGTAATTTATGAAGTGCCGTTATATAGGTATGCTTCTGATTTTTAAAAGAATTTAAATTTAGGCATGATATTTGCTTTATTATTAAATAGGTTGAAATGTTTCGCCATATAACGTTTAATTTTACAAAACAGGAAAATGAAAATGAAAATGAAATCAATTGCGCTAGCCGCATCAATGTTAGTTGTATCAAGCAGTATTAACGCCGCTTCGATACTTGTTTCGCAAGGCACGGTATCGAGTAATTATGGATACGGTAGCACTGGCTGGAGTAATATGACAAATGCAATGAATGCGGCGGTGGCTGGAGGTTCCATTGATGTAACAGCAAACTTCAGTAACCTGTCTCAATTGTTAAGTTATGACGCTCTCTGGCTTGATACACGTGCAGCTGGAAGTTCTCTTAGTACTACTGAGATCAATAATATAACATCATTTATTGCAACGGGGCGTCGAGTCGTTCTGAATGGTGAAAACACTGCCTGGAATAGCTGGAACCAGAGTGTTCTTGCTACTGTGGGCGGTTCAGCCGTAACGAATACTTATTCTAACGGCGTATATAATAGCGTTATTTCGAACAGTCTTACGAATAGTGTCAATGATGTGTATTTTCCGGCTGCGGGTATTGCGATTGGTGGTACTGCTTTATTTGCTGTTAACAGCATAACTTTATGGGGTGCCTCTGATAATGTCGTATCGATGCTGGATGTAAATTTATGTTCCAATGATTATTGGAGTTACAATGATAATGCACAGTTCTGTGGCAACCTGGCTACCTGGGCAGCATCTTCAGCAGTACCTGTGCCCGCAGCAGTATGGTTATTTGGTTCTGGTCTGGTTGGTTTAGTTGGATTGGCCAGACGAAAAACTTCATAATTGTTTAAAAGGTCATTTTATGCGGCTCCTTCGGGAGCCGTTTTTGTTTATGGCCTGGGGTATTTGGCCTTGCCGGGATTAACTTTTGACCGGTTTGGGGGTGCTTGGTACTATCAGAGACGCCTTAAGTATTAGCGAAAGTATTGTTCTGCGTCAATACATAGAAATATATCCTTCCCTAATGCTTTTATTAGATTAACTTTTAGATGACCTGACGATGTCTAGATATTCCAAAAAAAATAAATTATCAGAAAAAGTGAATGAAGATGCAATGAAAATTGCACGGGCTACGCAGCGGCCGGGGCAAACAAAAGAACAGACCAGGCTGATTGCCCGGGGAATAAGAAAAGGTATCGAGCAATATAAAAAGCAGCAAAGCGCCAGGTCACGGGAGCTGGATAAAAAACTGAAGAAAGTGGCCGCCAGTGTTCCAGGTGAAGTCTCAAAAAACGATATAACGCAACCGGCAGAGGTTAACACCAGTCGGTTACCCTGGCTGTTATTGATAATATCCTGGTTGTTGTTTGCTGTGTTGGCAGCTGCCTGGATGACACTGAAATAAATTTCTTGCTGGCAGCCGGTAGTAAAGTGCGGTTTGAAACTAACGCGGTTTCAGTTTGTTTTTTTTTGATTTAACCGTTTTATCAGTACGCTTTCTGTTATGACTGCTTCTACTCTTGCTGGCCCTGTTTGTTTTTGCAGGTCGACTTTTTTCGGCCAGATTATTTAGTATGGTTTCCCGGCTGCCGACGGAGTACCCTGGCACCTTGATGCGTTTTACCGGTTCCCCGATCAGGCGTTCGATATTATTCAGGGTGCGTTCTTCTTCACGGCTGACCAGTGAAATAGCCTGGCCTTTACTGCCGGCGCGACCGGCTCTGCCAATGCGGTGTATGTAATCTTCTGCCAGATAGGGCAGATTGAAATTGACCACGTGTTCCAGTCCCTGAATGTCCAGGCCGCGGGCAGCGACTTCTGTTGCTATCAGTACCTGTATTTTATCGGCCTTGAAGTCGGCGATGGCACGGCGGCGGGCTCCCTGGCTTTTTTCACTATGGCACAGTGCGGTTTTTATTTTTGCCGGTTTCAGTTTGGCCAGTAAAGCATTTGCCTGTGCTCTGGTGCTGGTAAATACCAGAACCTTGAACCAGTTGTGTTGTTCGATCAGTTCAACAAACAGGTCGGCTTTCTGGTGTTCGGCCACAGGATAGACCACATGTTCGATGGTGTCGGCAATGGCATTTTGCCGGGCCACGCTGATTAACTGGTGGTTGTTTAATAGTTTGTTCGCCAGTTCTTTGACCGGTTGCGATATAGTGGCGGAAAACAGTAGTGTCTGGCGTTTTTTCGGGGTTTTTTCAAGCACTGCCTGCACATCTGCAATAAACCCCATGTCCAGCATGCGGTCGGCTTCATCGAGCACGACAAATTCGATACTGCTGAGTTTTATGTTGCCCTGCTCCAGATGTTCCAGTAGCCGACCGGGTGTGGCGACGACTATATCAATGCCGGTACGGAGTTTTTTTTGCTGGCTGCTGATTTTAACACCACCGAACAGTGCGTTGATGGTTAGCGGTAGAAACTGTGCATAACGACTGATGGTCTCGGTTAACTGCTCTGCCAGTTCACGGGTTGGGGTAAGAATTAATGCGCGCGGACTGCCGGCTATTACCGGTTTTGGACGGTCATGGAGCTGCTGCAGTATCGGCAGTGCAAAGGCAGCTGTTTTTCCGGTTCCGGTCTGGGCGTTGGCCAGTATATCTTTGCCTCGTCGTGCCGGAATAATGGCCTGTTGCTGGATTGCTGTCATCTGCCGGTAGCCGCAGGCATCCAGTGCTTGTTGGATTTCGGGAGCCAGGTCTAACGATGAAAATATCATGGTGAACTCTGTGCGGGTATGCGCGGTAGTCAATAAATGGTGGGTGAATTATAGGGAATTTCGGACGGCTTTGTGAGACTGAATGCAGCTCTGCCCATGCATAATTGATTTATTGTCCCGGTGTGTCAGTAAAAATGATGCACTTTAGTGCAGGGTTAGTGTTATTCCGCTGTTGAGTTACTGATAATTATAATTGAACAACAACTTTTAATCCCTGCCCGTTATCGGCCGGGCATAATTCTAATGAGCCTTTGTGTATCTGTACAACACGATCAACAATAGAAAGCCCGATACCACAGCCGGGCACCTGATGGTTTTCTGCCCGGTAAAAACGTTGCGTCACACGTTTTCGATCCTGTTCAGAAATGCCGGGTCCACTGTCTTCGATGATTAAGACTGCTTTCTGTTGCTGCTGTTCCAGGCTGATATTTATATAACCCTCGGGCGGTGTGTAAACGATAGCATTGGTCAGTAGATTTCTGACCAATAGCCGTAATGATGTTTCGTGCCCATTGATGAATACAATTTGTGCTTCATTAAAGGAAATGCAGATGTCTTTATTAATGGCCAGTGGCGACAGCAATGCACATTCATCAATGATCAGGCGGGTTAAATTGACGTCGGCAAAATCATAGGCGAGCAGTTCCGGTTCCAGGCGCGCTAAAATTAATAATTGCTCAACCAGGTGCGTGGTTCTGTCGACTCCATGAATAACCTGGTCAAGAGATTCATTTTGCTGTTTTCTGTTTTTTGCGCTTTTTGCCAGTTCGGTATGTAAGCGGATGGCGGCCAGCGGTGTGCGTAATTCGTGTGCGGCATCAGAAGTAATACGCTTTTCTCGGGCCAGGGTTTCATTTAATCGATGCAACAGTGCATTGAGTGCATTTTTAATGGTAACAATTTCGATAAATTTATAATCGCTGGTGATGAGTTCAAGGTTGTCACCACTGCGATGGTTAATCTGAGTCGCCAGGCGTTGCAGTGGCTGTAAGCCTTTGTTAATGGAGAGATACATCATCAATGATAACGCGGGGATTAACAGGATAAACATATAAAGCAGGTCGTTGCTGATTTTTACGATCAGGTCATTGCGTACATCAATACGCTCTGCGGTAATGCAGCGATACTGTTTGTTTTTGCTCAGCAGGCTGAATGTGCGCCAGTTGTAATCATCGATGACAATATTGCTATAGCCGTTTTCTCCGGTTAGTGGCTCCAGTGGTGCATTATAGGATTTAACCACCAGATTGCCGACGTCGTCCCAGATTTGAAATGCCAGTTTGGTTTCATAAAAATGACCGGGTTCAGTCTGCTGCTGATGACTTGTTTCTTCAAAATCGATATACATCAGTGAGATACCATTCTCATCAAGATATTCCTGAATTCTTGAAAAACCGGAATTACCATTCTGTGCCTGCGCCAGACTGAGAATTAAACGTGCTGAACGTGCCAGTTGTGCATCGAATAATTCACGTGTTTCCTGACGAATGTCAGCATACCCAAGCCAGGCGGTGCCACCAACAAGCAGGGTGGCAATCATAATCAGGCGAAATAGAAAATAGGTGCGTAATGACATGGTTCAGTGTTTGCTAATAATATAGCCGATACCACGAACGGTTTTAATCAGTTCGCTGTAGAGTTTTTTACGTAGATGATGGATATAGACTTCTATGGTGTTACTTTCAATTTCATCACCCCAGCTGTACAGTTTTTGTTCCAGCGTGTGTCGGGACAATACCCGTCCCTGATTGGTAATCATTTCGACAAGCAGGGTATATTCTCTTCGTGATAATTCGACCGGTGCTTCGTTATATTCTACGGTATGAGCAGCAGTGTTGATGATGATGTTTTTGTATTTGATGGTTTCCGAGGCATTGCCACGGGTACGCCGTGTTAATGCGCGCAGGCGGGCACATAATTCAGCAAACTCAAAGGGTTTAACCAGATAGTCATCGGCGCCGGCATCCAGACCTTTAACGCGATCACTGATATCGTCCTGCGCCGTGAGAATTAAAACCGGTACGTTATTGTTTGCTTTGCGCAATTGCTGAAGAACCTCCAGACCGCTCATTTTAGGTAGCCCTATATCGAGGATAACGCAGTCATATCGGGTTTCTGCAATGGCTGATAACGCGGACTCACCATTTTTGACCCAGTCGACAAAATTGTTTTCACGGTTCAAGCCGGTGTAGACCCCGTCTCCCAGCAGGGCATCATCTTCAACCAGTAAAATTTTCATGGTATTCCCATAATTTGTTAATTGTGTTTTTATCTTAAGGTTTTCTTAACACGGTAACAGCATTCATCAAGAAATAAAATGTTTTAAGCTACCTTAAGGATTGTTTAAGAAAAACTGATTACCCTTGTCTATCATCAATTAAACAAAACTTTTATATTATGAATAATATTATTTCGGCTATTTTACTCAGCCTGTTTCTGCTGGGTTTTAATGTTGCTGCCAATGCTGCCAATGCTGCTCATGCACCTGAAATCAAGCTGCCAACGGTCAATGGAAATGTACAGCTTACCGTTCTTAAAGGCAAAGTTGTTTATCTGGACTTCTGGGCATCATGGTGTCTGCCCTGTAAAAAGTCTTTTCCCTGGATGACTGAAATGAAAAGCCAATATGTTGATCAGGGATTTGAGATTTTGGCGGTTAATCTTGATAAGGACAGGGCGCTGGCTGATGAGTTCCTGGCACAGATGGAAGTTAATTTTATCGTGGCTTTTGATG
>JAJRUQ010000070.1 GCA_024277705.1 Gammaproteobacteria bacterium | reverse complement strand
CTGGAACGGTATTAATAACATTCCTCTGGGTGGTGGCGATCCAGATAATGGCTCCGGTGTGGCAAGCATTACCTGCGGCAACACCTGTGAAGCCAATGACACTTTTGAACTGAGCTATTCCGCACGGGTGCCCGATGGTGATCCGTCTGGCTTTGGCGGTGTCAGCTATTCTTTATACATGGAAGGTGTCGTTAGCGCCGTACCTGTACCAGCCGCTGTCTGGCTGTTTGGTTCCGGCCTGCTGGGTTTGGTCGCTGTCGCCAGACGTAAAGCCCGTTACTGATAAAGCATTTAATATACACATAAAAAACCCCGCCATGGTGCGGGGTTTTTTATTTCTAAAACCGGGGTCAGATATATGTCCCGTTAAGTTTGAGAGATACGGGACAATACAGTACGTCATGCATCACCTCCTTCTCTATACATTCATTGCTAAAGTTAACAGGATAGCAGTGATCCAGATTGTTAAAGTAGCCATGTGGGCTCTACCCCACCCTGCAAACATGAACATTATTAGCAAGTTTTTATCAATTTCCCGGTCATTCGATAACGCTGGCCACAAGTCATTGCATACATTGCTGCTTTTTTTGGTAAAATTATTGCTGCATGTGTCATGGGATCTCTGATCATTTCAGAGTGATCCAGCCCAGACTTTACAGCCTTATAATTTGATTCAGATCAAAACTATTTTCAACTGATGGTATTAGATTTGTAGATGTGGTATCAAATAAATTTGATGTCGGACAACAGCGCTAGCCATCGGGCGTACTCCCGATAACTAAGGTACAGATCAATGATCTGGCGGTCAGTAACGATCACGCCCGGATAACTTACGAAACCGATGACAAAGGCAGCTTATTCCATCAAGGACCTCGGTAACACCAACGGCTCGTTTGTTAATGTCGAAAAAATAATAAAACAATGGCTCACGACCAAAAACATCACCTGATGATCGTCAGCAGCTATTTTTCTGGAAATAAGCTATATTTGAGTGCAGCACTAAATGAGACAAATACACTGATAAACTCTTGACCGGAGCTGATTATGAAATTCATACTCATGCTATTAGTTCTTTTTGTAAAAACCGGGGTCAGATCTCAATCATTGCTAATGGTAGAGAAAACGGTGATCTGATCCCGGTTTTTATGATCCCGGTTTTTCAATTAACTCTATCGCATTACCATCAAAATCACGGCAGAATAAGGCTGCCCTGCCCGATTGACTCTTACTGTAAGCAATGCCCGCGCGCTCCAGACGTTTTATCAGCGACCCCAGGTCACCGACCTGCAGTGCCAGATGCCGGTCTCTGCCGCCATGTTGCGGCCGGTTGTCTACCGGATCAGGATTAGGCAGCTCAATCAAATGGATCTGACCACCGCCAATTTGCAACCATGCACCAGGATAAGCCATATCGGGACGCATCGGATCAAGTTCAAGCTGCAGAATATCCATGTAAAAGTCCAGCGCCCGGTCGGTACTTTTGACCATCAGACTGCAGTGATGAAAGGCTGCCGCCGGTGATTTATCCTGTATTGTAGAATTGTTGTCTGACATAGAATTATCCTGAAGCAAATTGCTAAATCGCTTATAATAACGCGCCTGTTATATGAACCATAACCAAATTAACCATAGTTTACCTTAACGACAAACATTCCCAAGCAAGCCCCTGACAATGAATCCAGACCTGAAAAAACTTCAGCCCTATCCTTTCGAAAAACTCCACACATTAAAGGCCGGCTGTCAGCCAGCGGTTGAGGGGCATATAGCCTTATCCATCGGCGAACCCAAACATGATGCCCCGGCATTTGTGCTTGAGAGTATCGCTAATAACCTGAATGAAATTAACCGCTACCCTTTAACCAAAGGCAGCGCTGAATTAAGAACCGCTATCAGTAACTGGCTAATCAGGCGCTTTAAGCTGCCGGCAGAATCCATTGACACTGAGCAACATATATTACCGGTAACCGGCACACGCGAAGCCCTGTTTTCGTTTGCGCAATGTTTTGTTAACAGAAAAAAAGACGCCTTGATTTTAATGCCTAACCCGTTTTATCAAATTTACGAAGGCGCTGCCTTTCTATCCGGTGGCACACCGTTTTTTTATAACACAGTGAAAGAAAACCATTATCTACCGGATTTTGACGTCATTGATGAAAGCACATGGCAGCACTGCCAGATTATCTACATTTGCACCCCCGGCAACCCCACAGGCAGTGTAATTTCAAAACAACAGCTTATAAAATTAATCCAGCTGTCCCTGAAATATGACTTTATCATTGCTTCTGATGAGTGTTATTCAGAAATATATTTTGACGAAAACAATCCTCCGGCCGGATTACTGGAAGCCGCCCATGCCTGTGGAAACACAGACTATTCAAACTGCATGGTATTTCACAGTTTGTCCAAACGTTCCAACCTGCCGGGCATGCGCTCCGGCTTTGTCGCCGGTGATGCCGGCATTATAAAAGCTTATCTGTTATATCGAACCTATCAGGGCTGCGCCATGCCACCGGTGCATCAAATTGCCAGCATTGAAGCCTGGAATGATGAAAGCCATGTCATCGACAACAGAAAACGTTATGTGCAGAAATTTGATGCCGTTATCAACATTTTATCCGACAGCATCAAAATAACACAGCCGGATGCCGGTTTTTATCTCTGGCTGCAAACACCGGTGAATGATGAACAGTTTGCCAGAGAGCTGTTTGCACAACAAAACGTTACCGTATTACCCGGCAGTTATCTGTCCCGGGAAAGCCATGGCATTCACCCCGGCAAAAATCATGTACGCCTGGCACTGGTCGCACCGCTGGACGAATGCCAGCTGGCAGCGAAAAGAATTAAACAATATATACAAACATTAAACTAAACACTATACCTTTAGAGGAAACACCACATGTCCGACTTAAAAACCATCATCGAAGAAGCTTTTGAGCGCCGCGCTGACATCACCCCGCGTAATGTAGAAACCCACATCTCCGATGCGGTGACCGAAGCGGTCAAGCTACTGGATTCAGGTGAAGCACGGGTTGCCGAAAAAGTGGATGGTGACTGGGTGGTGAATGAATGGCTGAAAAAAGCCGTGCTGTTATCGTTCAGAATCAATGACAATGAATTTATCAAAGGTGGCTTCACCAATTACTACGATAAGGTCAATTCAAAATTTGCCGATCTGAACACCCGCGAGTTCCGCGACTCCGGCGTGCGCGTTGTGCCACCGGCAACCGCACGATTTGGCTCCTATATAGCGCCCAGTGTGGTGCTGATGCCGTCTTACGTGAATATCGGCGCCTATGTTGATACCGGCACCATGGTCGATACCTGGGCAACCGTGGGCTCCTGTGCACAGATTGGCAAAAATGTTCATCTCTCCGGCGGTGTGGGTATTGGCGGCGTACTTGAACCCCTGCAGGCAGCACCGACCATTATTGAAGATAACTGCTTCATCGGCGCACGCTCGGAAGTTGTTGAGGGTGTTATTGTTGAAGAGGGTTCGGTTATTTCCATGGGCGTTTATATCGGCCAGAGCACCAAAATTTTCAACCGTCTGACCGGTGAAATATCATACGGCCGTATTCCAGCAGGTTCGGTCGTTGTTTCCGGCAACCTGCCATCAAAAGACGGTAGCTACAGCCTTTATTGCGCAGTCATTGTTAAACAGGTTGATGAGAAAACACGCGGTAAAGTCGGTTTGAATGAACTGCTACGTGATATTGATTAATAACAAACCTTTATGCCGCAAAGAACGCAAAGAAAAACTTTTTTCAATCTAAAGAATATTTGCGTCCTTTGCGTTTTTCGCGGCGAAAAAAACCATGATTAAACTTTACGGCATCGCTAACTGTGACACCATGAAAAAAGCCCGTAAGTGGCTGGAAAAAAATAATCTGGAATATGAATTCCATGATTATAAAAAGTCCGGGGTGCCGGAAAAGAATCTGGAACAATGGGTAAAAGAAGCCGGCTGGGAAGTGGTTTTGAACAAACGCGGTACAACCTGGCGCAAGCTGGATGAAACCATCAAAAGCAATATCAACAAAAACTCGGCCATTGCTGTCATGATGGAAAATCCCAGCGCGATCAAACGACCGGTACTGGAAAGTGACAACATTCTACTGATTGGTTTTAAAGAAGACGAGTATCAAGTGCTTCTATAAACCATAAGCAGCCAAACATAAGCCGACAATTCTGCCGGAAGAAACTATCCTGAAACAGAACGCCAAAATGATTAGCCTGACTTCTGAGTACGACCAATTTCAGACACTTAACCAAAAATCACGTACATTTAGTCAAGCTGCATGTCATCAAAGCCGGCAAGCTTATACAGGCGCATGGCCTCTGCCGTGTCTTTTTCCACGCCGTTACCTTCCTGATACATCATTGCCAGTGTAGTTAATGAGCCGACAAGACCCTGTTCGCCGGCTTTAGTGAACCATTTAATTGCCTGTTGTGCATTTTTTTCAACACACTCGCCTTCCATGTACATAAACCCCAGACCGTGCTGGGCAATAGCATGCCCCTGCTCGGCTGCTGCCTGCATATATTCAGCCGCTTTCGCCTCATTAACCACCGCTCCCAGGCCATTTTGATACATAATGGCACAGCGATGTTGTGATTCAGCATCACCGCCTTCTGCCAGTGGTGCTAAAAACTGCATCGCCTGTTTAAAGTTTTTCGCCTCAAAAGCAGCAATACCGCTGGAAAAACTGGCATCGATATCACTCATCTCGATGGTCTCCGGAGAATTATTATTTGCTGTCTGATCTGTCATCGCTCTGTCCGTATAATACAAAAAACAATAGTTTATCATGCCTGTTGCTTACTCATATACCGACAATTACCTATAAATCTGTACGGTTCAACCTGAATTATTTTAAGGTTTATCATCAACATAAGCAGAAATATTCAACTAAAACAAGAACTAATAATATATTCTGTTTTTCACCTCAAGCCCGTTGAAAAATAACGTACAATACTGTTTTAATGGTATTAAAGCAGATCGAATCAGGGTTTTGGTTAGCGATATCAGCTGACACCCCCAGATTAAGTGACCTTACTCCCTCTAATGGGATAGAATCTTTGCATTCCAAAATCCATTAACTCTAGGTATAATTTGCGCCCAAAATCGACAAATTAAATTAGGTCGAATGTGAATCAAGTTGTTGCCCGTATTAATAATGATGGGGTTTCAACGATACTTAAAACATGTCAAGAAACCCTGTGAGGAGACAAAGATGAATCAAGATTACTACAATGCAGTAACCAAAATGGAAGAAGCCGGTGTTGATCCAGAGTACATCGTTGGATGGGAAGGTGGTTATGTATTAAATCCACCACGTGAAGAGCAACGCGTTACCGAAGCTTATGAAGCCGGTTACGAAGACGGTAAAGAAAAAAATGCTGATAACTTCAGCAACTGGACTAAATAAGTACTGTTAAAAAGTACTATTAAGTTCTGTAAAAAAGCCGCTACAGGTGCAAACCTGTACCGGCTTTTTTTTGCCTGGCATTGAGCCAAAAGAGAAGAAAGAAAAGTTGGCAGCTAAGGAATCTCTGAACAAAAATACAAGTATTGCCCTGCATAAACGGTTTTGCTTTTTACT
>JAJRUQ010000069.1 GCA_024277705.1 Gammaproteobacteria bacterium | reverse complement strand
TCGTGTGGGCAGATGTACATGCAAGCTGTACGGTCTTGGCCTTTACATCCATCACACTTTTCAGTACGTACAAAAGTAGGCATTATTATTAACTCCTAGAGTTTTAAAGTTTATGCAATTGCAATTGCGATAGTCTTATTAAAAAAGAAAACATAAGATTTCGGTTTTAATTACTATCTTTTTTTCATCTTTCCGGCTACCCGCCAGAATTATCTGGTTCGTATGGCAGTCTGTTAGAATCAAAATTCGTTTCCGGTCGCATCCGATATTGTTATTGTCAACGGCGGCGACTGATCTGTAGCTTTATCGTCAGCGTTATGCCCTAAGGGAGCATGTTGCCAAGGTGCTAAAGTTGGGGCACGTATTTTATGCCTAAAGCACCGGTAAAAGCAATTAAAACGACTCAACAAGTCGCTTTTCAGGCGTGCAGAATAGACCCTTAAAGGCGAAACTACAAACAATAATATTGAGGTTGCAATAAGTTTTATTTATGAGGTGGTGCTCTTATTTATATGACTGTTAAAACAATGACTTACAATTAAAAAAATGAAATCTTAAGTGAGAATCATTATCCTTACGGGAATTAATCTTGTTGTTGTTAAAATACAGGTAGAATACGGGCTGATTTTAAGTGCCATCGTCAGTGGCAGAATACCTTTTCCGGCTATCATGAATTACTTGATAACAGGTGTTGAAGGTTAACAATAGCCATCTAATTGAATAGAGAAATACAGTTATTATGTCAGAAACCGAAAATAATCACATTAGTCCTACAGAAATAAAGCTGCATCAAAAATCCAGATTATTAGAAATTGCCTATTCAGACGGTTTTCGCTTTCAGTATCCCTGTGAGTATTTACGTGTCTTTTCTACAGCGGCTGAAGTGAAGGTGATGGATAAGCCGGTACACGGTAAACAAATGGTCAATATATCAATGCTTGATCCTCAGGGAACTTATGCTTTGAAAATCACCTTTGACGACGGCCATGATACCGGTATTTTTTCATGGACTACTCTGCATGAACTGGGTAAAAACTATGATGATAACTGGCAGAGCTATTTAAATCGCCTTGAGCAGCATGGCTTGAGCCGGGGAGATGCACGGGTGACGAATGCACAGGGCAGGGTAGTGGTCAAGCTGGTTTATTTTATCGAACTTGCCGGTATTTCAGGTAAAGATGAAGAAGAAATTACTCTTCCTGATTCAGTAAGCAATGTCGAAACCCTGCTTGCCTGGATGCGTAAACGTGGCCAGCGCTGGAAATAAGCCTTTGCAGATAACCGCTTACAGGTGACGGTAAACAAGCAATTCTCAGAACATTATACTCTGGTTGAGCACGGTGATGAAGTAGCGTTTGTGCCCAGACCTAAATAAAAAGTCAGCCGCCAAGGGCGCGAAAAGCGCAAAAGAAGCTTTTTAAACTTTTTACGATCTTGGCGGCGAAATTTTTTTAAGCCAAAGATAAAACGGCGCCATCTTGAATAGATGGCGCCGTTTTATTGAATACCTGAAATTTTTTTAAGCGTTCAGCTTATGCATTGAGGCTCTGATAGTAATCAATCAGAATCTTGGCAACTTCAGGGCGTGAAAATTCTTTAGGTGGCGCTTCACCCTTGCCTAACATTTCACGAACTTTCGTACCTGACAACAGAATGAAATCATCCTTTTCATGATCCGGTGCTTCACACATCATCACAACTTTGTCTAACTTCTTGGAGTAGGCTGTGTGGTCAGCTTTAAATATTTCGATTTCAAGAGCACCTGCAGGTACGTCGTTATCGAAAATAGTCTGTGCATCAAAAGCACCATAGTGATCACCAACGCCTGCATGGTCACGACCGATGATAAAGTGAGTTGCACCCATGTTCTGGCGGAATACAGCGTGTAATACACCTTCACGTGGACCGGCATAGAGCATGTCGAAACCGTAACCGGTAACCATGGCGCTGTTTTCAGGGAAATACAGTTCAACCATTTTACGAATGGCGGCATCACGAACCGGTGCTGGAATATCGCCGGGTTTCAGCTTGCCTAACAACATGTGAATCACCAGGCCATCACAACCTAAACGATCCATTGCCATGTGGCAAAGTTCTTCGTGGGCCAGGTGCATTGGGTTACGAGTCTGGAAAGCAACCACTTTTTTCCAGCCGCGTTCTGAAATTTCATTACGGATTTCAACAGCAGTACGGAAAGTATCAGGGAACTCGGTCTGGAAATAAGAGAAGTTCAGTACCTGAATAGGACCGGATAAACAAACCTTGCCCTGTTCAACAAAGGCATCAACACCCGGGTGGTCTTCACCAGCGGCCGGTGCATAAACTTTCTCAGAAATCAGTTTGATGTCGTCATCAGAAAATTCTTCAACGGCTTCAACATCCATAATAGCAACTACAGGGTTGCCTTCAACATTTGGATCTTTAAGTGCAATGCGATCACCGGCTTTAATATCACCCGCATCTTTTACCAGATTTAATACCGGGGTAGGCCAGAACAGGCCGGATGTGGTTTTCATGTCGGTGGCAACAGACAGAGCATCTGCTTTATTCATATAACCGGTCAGGGGGTTAAAGTAACCTGCGCCCAGCATAACGGCATTAGCTGCTGTGGCCGAGCTAACAAGCAGAGAAGGCAGACTTTCTGCTTCTTTTTGCAGGGCTTCATTTTCAGCAGGGTCGTATACGAACAATGGATTAAGTTCGTCAGAACCATGAGGTTTAATCATGTGGTGTCTCCTAGTGTTTATCACGCCGGTTTTGCATTTGCTTTGCCAGCCCAATTTTTAAAAATTCTGTTGTGTTTGGCGATGAAGCTTTTTGTATTAATCATCAACCACGTAAAACGCGGGCGTATTCTACCTTAATCTGAGTGATTTTCGTAGTCGTCCAGAAAGGGTAGTGAAATAGTCATATTTAGAGCCTGAAATTATTTTTGGTCTATACTCCATTGATAGAATTGTTCTACTATTTTGTTGAAAGGGATACTGTTGACAGCTAAACAATTTCATTTTCGTTTTTTACGCCTGATAGCGCTTACCTGGTTATTGCCACCCATTGTTGGTTTTTCATTTTTGCTGTATATCGAGTTTTTTTCTGTCGAGCAGTTGATACCGATGGCTACCTCACCGCTGATGACTCCATTTATTGGTGTCAGCCTTGTTTTGTCTTTATTTTATTTTCATTATTTCGCCCGGCCGTTAACGGCATTTCTGCATGGTGAAAATATAAAAAACGTAGAGGTGGAAAGGGCCTTACAACGATTTCCGTTGCATTACTGGGTTATTTTTCTGGCCTATATTATTGCGGCACCGGCGATAACAATTTTAAGCCTGGAAATGACCTCAGACTATGTGGCACAGCCGATAGACTGGTTTCGTATTCATCTGGTTGCGTTGATTGTTTCTATTATCGTTGGTCTGCCAATTTTTATCAGTAGTTATGATCTGTTCGGTAAAGCGTTTGCACAGGTGAGGCTGCAGCGTCCAATCCTTACTATTAAAACCCGGGTTTTTCTTATCGGTGCGATGATTCCTTTATTGATTGATACCATGCTGGTGCAGTATTACTGGGCCCGTACCGGTTTTTTCAGTGTGGAAACATTTGTTATCTGGCTGCTGCTGGAAGGCCTGGCAATCGCCGGGGCATTAATGTTTGTGCGCAGCTTTAGTCAGTCATTGTCACCTTTAGAGTGTCTGATTGATGCGCCTGCAGATTCACTGGGCGGCCAGATTAAGCCTGCGTCTACCGATGAGCTGGGTATTTTTGCCGTGCAACTGGGTGACCTGCTGGATAAGCAGCAGTTAAATCAACAGCGTTTAGCCTTTAGTAATGAGTTGCTCAAAGCTTTACACAGTCACGAGAATCTGGAGAAACTGTTACAGACAGTGGTGAATCGCACCTGCCAGACACTGGGTGAGGATATGTGTTTTTTAAGTCTGTATGATGCTGCCACTGACAAACTGATATGTGTGGCGCAGAGCAATGCAGAATATAAACCGGAAGGTCACTTCCAGATTTCCATGAATGAAACCTCCATTCATGTGTCGGTTTTCCAGTCCGGTAAAGTACAGGTTATTAATGATGCGCCAAACGATAAACGTGCTCATAAACGCTTAAGAAAGAGTTATGAAGTAAAGTCCAGTGCGGCAGCACCTTTGATTATTAGAGGCGAGGTGGTTGGAGTGCTGCATATTGCCAATATCAGGAAAGTGCATCACTATAATCATAAGGAGCTTGAAATGTTGCAGGCTTTTGCCAGAGAAGTTGCACTTATCCAGGTGTTTTTTGAAGAGCATCAGCATCAGCGCACTATGGAATCTGCAATTACCCAGATTATGATAGGGGTTTCAACTGCTACCGGTACCGATTTTTTCAGAGCAATTATTGGCCAGTTGTCAAAAATACTGCAGGCAGATGCCTGTGGTGTTGTCACCCTGTTAGCCGGTGAAACTGACAAGGTAAAAAGTCTTGCTTATTTTGAAGACGGTGTGCTGGCACCGAATAAGGAATATTCGCTTACAGACACACCTTGTGAAACGGTGGTTGGTCAAAGTGTACAAACCTACCCGTCAGGCTTGCAGCGTTCTTTTCCGAAGGATGCGGTAATTTGTGAGGCCGGTATGGAAAGTTATGTTGGTATCCCGTTATTTGATTCGCAGAAAAAAGCACAGGGTTTGTTGTTTGCCATGTTCAGAAGGCCGATTGATAATATTGAATTTAATGAATCCGTTATGCAGATTTTTGCTGCCCGTACCTCGGCGGAAATTGAGCGCAACGAAACCGAAGAACGCATAAAACACATGGCGTATTACGATAGCCTGACAAAATTACCCAATAGGGCATATTTGCAGGATCGGCTGCAACAGGCTATCGCTCATGCACACCGTCATCAGTCCCGGCTGGCGGTAATGATGATGGACCTGGATCATTTTAAGAAAATCAATGATTCACTGGGGCACCCTGTTGGAGATGCTCTGCTGGTGGAAGTGGCGCAACGATTACGTCAATGTATTCGGCAGGAAGACACGGTTGCCCGTCTTGGTGGCGATGAATTTGTGATTTTACAGTCCGGTTTTGACAGTCGTGAGTCAGCCATCAGGCATATTAATGCGATGGCCAAACAGCTGCATCAATCACTTAAGCAGCAATATTCTGTGACCGATCATATGTTGATGGTCACCTGTAGTTGTGGTGTTGCTATTTATCCTGAAGATGGTGATTGTGCAGAACAGTTGATCAAACATGCTGATACCGCATTGTATAAGGCCAAGGCCAACGGCCGTGATAATTATCAGTTTTTCTCACAGGAAATGAATATTGCTGCAGTAGAGCGTATCGAGATGGAGTCTGATATATACCGTGCGATTGAGAACCATGAGTTCGAAGTTGTCTATCAGCCCAAGGTTTCAGTTGACAGTGAACGGATTATTGGTGCTGAAGCTCTGTTACGCTGGCACCACCCGGAACAGGGCGATATTCCTCCTGACCGTTTTATCCCGATAGCCGATGAGAGTGGCCAGATTTTGCCATTGGGTGAGTTTGTTCTGCAACAGGCCTGTGATCTCACCGCTGAACTCTGGTGCAGTAACAGTAGCTGTGATGAAAAGGACTCACTGTCAATTAATGTCAGCCCGCGACAGTTTCAACAGGATGACTTTGTCGATCGGGTGAAACAGATACTGATAAACAAGGAAATTCGTGCGCGTTGTATCGAGCTGGAGGTTACCGAAAATATTTTGATTGAAGATGCCGGAAAAGTGGGTAAAAAATTACAGGCACTTAAAGATATGGGGGTACAGATTTCAATTGATGATTTCGGTACCGGGTATGCATCGTTGCGATATTTACGGGAACTGCCTATTGATATGATTAAAATTGACCGTTCTTTTATTAATCATATCGTTGATAATCCCAATGATTATTCTCTGGTTAAAACAATCATGAGTATGGCGGAAAACCTTAATATCAAGGTTATTGCTGAAGGGGTGGAAACCGTCGAGCAGTTGCGGTTATTAAAGCAGCTGGGCTGCCTGTATTATCAGGGGTATTTGTTCAGTAAGCCGGTGAGTAAAGAGGCTTTTATTGCGATGGTACAACAACAGCGTGATGCAGAAAATTAAAAATTCTAGTTATAAGCCCGGTAATGCTGCTGAATATTAAGGGCATCTCCCTGGTAACAGAGATGCCCTGGGTATCGGATATTGACGGTTGGGCTGATTATTTTTTCGAGCAATTGTTATTTTGAATTGAATTTTATATAGTTACGCCGAGGTTTTCTGATTCTGGAAAAGTTCAGCTGTTTTATCAATACATGGTACAGGAGGAAATAAATGAAATCTTTACTGACAATAACGGCTACCACATTGCTGCTGATATCAACTTCAGCCAGTGCCTGGTGGAATGATAATGATAACTGGAATAACAACTGGAATAATAACGGGTACAACAATGGTTACGGCTATGGAAACGGTTATGGTGATGGTTCCGGTGATTTTGATGGCAGTTTTAATTTTGGCATGAATGCCAAAGGGCGAGGTAATGTCCGGGGAGATGGTTATAACTCTTACTATGGTAATAACCGCTGGGATAACCGTTGGGACAACAGTAATGGTTATTACAATGGATATTATAACCGTCCATATTATGGTCCGCGTCCTTATGCTCCCGCTCCTTATGGCGCGGCACCGGTGATGCCTGCTGCACCGGCAGCGCCAGCAGAAGCACCGGCAGAATAACATCTGCAGGATCAACAGAAATCTCTGACTAATCCTGAACCTGCAATCTGCCAGGTTCAGGATTAGTCAGGGGTTGTTCTGCTAACAAATCTGTCATCAGATTTTTATTTTTTAATATTACTATGCCGGCCCTGGCATCAAGAGGAGAATTACATGAAATTCCTGCTTTCTGTTTCAGCTATATCACTGCTGCTTTTCTCGCTTTCAGCAAATGCCTGGTGGGGTAATAATAACCGGAGTAACTGGAATAACAACAGTTATAACAATGGTCATTATGATGGAAACAGCGATGGCTCGCTGGGTTTTAACGGGGACTTCAGGTTTAAAATGAAAATGCGTGGCAAAGGTGATGGTCGCAGTGATGCCTATTATTATAATAACTGGCGTAATGGCTGGGATAACTATAATGCATGGGATAACAGGAATAATACTTATTATTCCCCATCCTATCCGCAGAATAATGTGTCACCATATAATAATCAATATTATTATCCACCGGCCCCCGGTTATGGTGCTGCACCTGCGGCACATTAAGTTCTGCCGCTGCGCTTAATTGATCGATGCAGCCGGTTTATACTAAAACATAAAACCGAATACAAACTGATAGCTGGTAAAGTCGGGGGTGTTGCTGCTGTTGAGATCAAGATAGTTTTTGGCAACACCACCTTTGATATAAAGTTTTCTGTTGAAATCATAGCGCAGCCCAACGCCTGCGCCATAATTAAATGCAGTTGACGTGTAGGTCAGTGCCGCCGGGCTACAGATATATCCCCACCAGGGATCCCACCAGCAGATATTACCAATATCACCGGTAGGAATACCCGAGTCTATGTAGGTAGAACCCAGGTTGGCAGAAATATACGGAGTAAAGGCTGTGCTTAACAGGTTATAGGTAAAACCAAAATCCAGTTTGCTGGTATACATATTAGCCAGAAATTTTTCAGGGGTATTTGATCCGTCGTCAATGATTCGTGTACCGGTGTAATTAGCGCTAGCGGAAGAAAATAACATACTTAATTCTAAGTGCTGGTTCAGGTTGTAACCAAAACCAAAGCCCAGAGCGGAGTATTGATTAATCGAAGCCTCTGCACCATTATCATATTGCAGAACCTTGGAATTAACCATCGTTGGCGTGAAAAAAAACTCCCATTTTTCTGCCCGTGAATCAAAATAGTTAAGTGACGCCGCATTGGCACTCAAGCTGCAGAGTAAGGTAAACAGGGTTGTTTTTATGCCTTTTATTTTTATCATAGATCTATTAGTTACTGGTTTATCTGGGAAGGAGTTTTCAGATTGTATCAGATGATAAATAAGTTATCATTACTGTCCCGTTAACTTTACATACAACTGCTCTGAGATGGCTCATACGTAATGAATTGAGTTGCCCACAGAGTCCGAGACATGAATGACAGACTTTTGCTGAGACACGCTGTAAACCATCCATGTGGGCTCGAATGCCACGTCCATGCTGCCTCCGGTCGCAGCAACTACATATAATTATATTTTGCATGATCCGTATCCTTAACAGGAGTATTTCACTGCTGTGCACAGTTGATACAGGTAGTGACATAGGGCAGCGCTTTTAACCGGGCATCAGGGATTTTATCACCACAGACAGCGCAGATACCGTATGTTCCGGCGTCAATGCGCTTAAGGGCGTCATCGATCAGTTTTATGGTCTGTTTTGTTTCCTCCTCAATTGCGTTGAGTACATCATCATTCTCACGCTGAGTGACCTGTTCTGCAAAATCTTTTTCTACCGGCTCTTTTTTATGATGAATGTCAGCATTAATCGCTTTGGCTCTGTTGCTCAGTTCAAGTTTAAGTTCGGTTAGATGGTTTATTGTTGCTTGCATTAAGGACATGGCATCTTCTCATTGTTGTTGATGTGTGCAGGTGTTTGACAAATAGTTGGCACCGGCTTTCTTAGCTGGTGGTAGATATGATTGTTTTATCAGGTACAGGTATTCATCATTAATGGCTTCAATAGACATAAATTCCTCCTGTCTAACAGAATTAATCAGAGATGACTTAACTACATAAAGACATGATTTGATTTGACTGCTATCAATTTTTAATAGAAAGCAGGGCTCAGGGTGTGAGCTGAAGCTTAAGCAGAGCCGTTTTAATGCAATGATGATAAGCACAAAAAAAGCCGGATTGAAATCCGGCTTTTTTTGTGTGTTATGCAAAGTGCTTTATAGTAAAGGCACCATCATTAACGCAACAATGTTGATGATTTTAATCAACGGATTAATTGCAGGGCCCGCAGTATCTTTGTACGGGTCGCCTACGGTATCACCGGTAACGGCTGCTTTGTGTGCATCAGAACCTTTACCGCCGTGATTGCCATCTTCGATATATTTCTTGGCGTTGTCCCATGCACCACCACCGGTGGTCATTGAGATAGCCACGAACAGACCGGTAACGATGGTACCGATCAACATGCCGCCTAATGCCTGTGCGCCCAGTGTCAGACCGACAACGATAGGTGCAGCGATAGGTAACAAAGATGGAATCATCATTTCTTTGATGGCTGCTTTGGTTAACATGTCAACAGCTTTGGAATAGTCCGGCTTCTGTGTTTTATCCATAATGCCGGGCATTTCCTTGAACTGACGACGCACTTCGTTAACGATACCACCGGCTGCGCGGCCAACGGCTTCCATCGCCATAGCACCGAACAGGTAGGGGATTAAACCACCGATGAACAGACCGATGATGACCATGTGGTTGGACAGGTCAAAAGTGACTGCTTTGTCAGCGGCTTCCAGAGTATGAGTGTAATCAGCAAACAGTACCAGTGTTGCCAGACCGGCAGAACCGATGGCATAACCTTTGGTAACCGCTTTGGTGGTATTACCTACCGCATCAAGTGCATCGGTGGTGTTACGTACATCTTCCGGCAGTTCTGCCATCTCGGCAACGCCACCAGCGTTATCGGTGATCGGACCATAAGCATCGAGAGCAACGATAATACCGGTCATTGATAACATCGCAGTTGCTGCGATAGCAATACCGTATAAACCGGCAAGTTCATAAGCACCCCAGATTGAAGCACAAACCGCAAGCACGGGTGCGGCAGTTGATTTCATGGAAACACCCAGGCCGGCAATCACGTTGGTACCGTCACCGGTTAGTGATGCTGCTGCGATGCGTTTAACCGGAGCGTATTCAGTTGCAGTGTAATACTCGGTAATGACGATCATTGCCATGGTCAGCGCAAGGCCAATCAGTGAGGCGTAGAACAGGTTCATGCTGGTAAAGTTCTCGACTTCAGTAATGTTGACCCCGGACATCATGCCTTCGGTAACAAAGTAGAAAGCGATGGCTGAAAGCACCGCTGAAATGAAGGTGCCTTTATAAAGCGCATTCATGATCTTGCCACCGTCCGATGTTTTTACAAAGAAGGTGCCGATGATGGAAGTAATGATAGAAATACCACCCAGCATAAGCGGGTAGGTCACTGCCAGTATTGTTGTTTCTCCTGCTGAGCTTAGCAGCAGACCACCGAGTAACATGGTGGCAACCAGGGTTACTGCATAGGTTTCAAACAGGTCAGCGGCCATGCCTGCACAGTCGCCCACGTTGTCACCAACATTGTCAGCGATAACGGCAGGGTTACGCGGGTCATCCTCAGGGATGCCGGCTTCTACTTTACCAACAATATCCGCACCGACGTCTGCACCTTTAGTGAAGATACCGCCGCCTAATCGAGCAAAGATAGAAATTAAAGAGCCACCAAATGCCAGCCCGACCAGGGAGTGCAGCGCCTGTTCCATCTCAAAACCGATGGATGTTAATATGGCGAAATAGCCGGTAACACCCAGTAGCGCCAGGCCGACCACCAGCATACCGGTGATTGCACCGCCTTTGAAGGCGATATCCAGAGCCGGGGCGATACCGTCACGCGCCGCTTCAGCGGTACGTGAGTTGGCGCGCACGGAGACGTTCATGCCGATAAAGCCCGCTAAGCCGGAGAATATGGCACCAATGGCAAAGCCGATGGCGGTGGTGGCGTTCAGGGCAAACATAATGACGAAAAAGACAATCACGCCGACCACACCGATAGCGGTGTACTGGCGTTTCAGGTAAGCCTGTGCGCCTTCCTGAATAGCCTGTTGTATGCGTACCATTTCTTCGTTACCCATGGGTTTCGAGAGTACGTTAAAAATGGTAAAAACACCGTAGCCTATCCCGAGCAGGGAGCATACCAGTGCGATTAATATTTCAGTAGACATTGTTTTAAGTCTCCTTATAAAAGTTATAGGATTTTAGTTAAAAGTATAGGTTTTTTGCTTGCGCCGTTATTCCGGATATAACCAAAAGCCCTGCACGCAGGGCTTTTGGTTGCAAATTATAAATTAGTCTTCTAGAGCTTTGAAAATTGCATCCCGTATATCCTCAACACTACCGATACCGGCGATATGATGATATTTTGGTGCATTGGCTTCCCCTGATTCAGACCATTCTGTGTAGTATGCTATAAGTGGTTCTGTCTGGTCATGATATACATCAAGTCTTTTCTTAACAGTTTCTTCCTGGTCATCATCACGCTGAATCAGGTCTTCGCCGGTTTCATCGTCTTTGCCTTCCACCTTGGGTGGATTGAAAACAATGTGGTAGGTACGACCTGAGGCAAGGTGTACGCGGCGACCAGACATACGTTTAACGATTTCTGCATCATCAACATCGATTTCAACGATACCGTCAATTTCTACGCCCTGTTCCTTTAATGCATCAGCCTGAGGCAGGGTGCGTGGAAAGCCATCGAACAGGAAGCCATTTTTGCAGTCATCTTCGGCAATACGGTCTTTCACCAGACCAAGAATGATTTCATCGGTTACCAGACCACCGGCATCCATGACTTTTTTTGCTTCCAGGCCCATTGGCGTGCCTGCTTTTACCGCAGCGCGTAACATGTCACCGGTAGATATTTGAGGGATGTTATATTTTTTTGTGATGAATCCCGCCTGTGTGCCTTTGCCTGCACCGGGTCCACCTAATAAAATCAGTTTCATATTTATTCTCTTTTTTATAAATGGCTTGTACGACGTATCTTTTTTGAAACAGCGGTGTTGAAAATGACCTTAAATTGCTCACTTACTAAAATGCAAGCTGCGTTTTAGCGGTAATTCTCACCTTGCTTTATCGAAAATCTACATTGTACAAAGCACTCATTAGTTTAGTTAATATAAAAAAATGCCTGCATCATGTTTTCATGAGCAGGCATTGCATCTTTAGCTTTTGAAGGCACTTTCAAATACAGTGCCGGGTTTTATGTCCCACTGTTGTTCCAGTTCGTACTCCCGGATAAGTGCATCAACGGTCTCCTGTCCGAAGTCACGCATGACTTCGCCTAGCACCATCCTGCAGGCATTACGGTTGTAACCACTGCCGAGGTGGGAATGCATGGAGATTAGTTCGTGTGCTTTTTCGAGAGTCATGCCCGTATTACTTCATCTTAAAGTCAGGGCACTTTTTAGTAACCATCACTTTTTTCAGCTGAACATATTTTGGCAGACCGTTTTTCTTGTATGCAGGATAATCTTCGCCACGGATTAAAGGCTCTAGATATTCACGGCATTTCTTAGTGATACCAAAACCGTCTTTTGAGATGAAACTCTTGGGCATCATTTTTTCAACGTTAGCCACTTTTTTCAGCGGTGCCATTTCAACTTTCCAGCGGTATGGTTTGTTGCTGGTGCGTTTGATTGCCGGCATAACAGCATTATGGCCTTTTATAGCGTATTCAACCGCAGCTTTACCGGTAGCGTAAGCCTGGTCTACGTCTGACTTGGAAGCGATATGACGAGCTGCACGTTGCATGTAGTCAGCAACGCCCCAGTGATATTTGTGACCAAGTTTTTCCTGAATCATACCGGCAACAACAGGGGCTGCGCCACCTAACTGGCTGTGACCGAAAGCATCTTTTAAACCTGTTTCAGCGAGGAACTTGCCGTTTGGCCATGCCACACCTTCAGAAACAACCACGGTGCAGTAGCCGAACTGTTTAACTTTGTTGTCGACATTTTTCAGGAATTTCTTCTGGTCGAATTTTACTTCAGGGAACAGGACAACGATAGGGATTTCGTGATCATCAGTTGATGCCATTGCACCGGCAGCAGCAATCCAGCCGGCGTGACGCCCCATCACTTCAAGGACGAATACTTTGGTTGATGTTTTGCACATGGATGCTACGTCGTAGCTGGCTTCCAGTGTTGAAACCGCAATATACTTCGCCACGGAACCAAACCCCGGACAGTTGTCAGTAATCGGCAGATCGTTATCAACCGTTTTGGGAACGTGAACCGCTGTGATCGGGTAACCCATTTTTTTGCCGATCTGAGAAATTTTCAGACAGGTATCAGCAGAGTCACCACCACCGTTATAGAAGAAGTAACCAATGTTGTGTGCCTTGAATACTTCGATCAGACGTTCGTATTCTGCTTTGTTGTCTTCCAGGCTTTTAAGTTTGAAGCGGCATGAGCCAAATGCGCCGGATGGCGTGCTGCGTAAACCGGCAATGGTTGCTTTTGTTTCTTTGCTGGTATCGATAAGTTCTTCGGTTAAAGCACCGATAATGCCGCTTGCACCGGCATAAACTTTACCGATTTTATCTTTGTGCTTACGCGCTGTTTCGATAACACCACATGCTGATGCGTTGATGACGGCGGTTACGCCACCGGATTGCGCATAAAATGCGTTCATTTTGCTCATAATAATCCTCAAAGGTTATTTTGGTTTTAATCTTTTTTATTCGTTATTGGCTTTTTCAGCTTCCTGTCGTAAATCAGTTTCTTTGTCGGCATGCACCTGTAATAAGGTGGTTACACAATCAGCGATGTCATCAAACTCTGATTTTCCGGTACCGTATTGTTGATATCCCCGGTAATAAAACTGGCTGCGATATGTTCGATCGCCCACTTTGACAATGATGAAACTGGTTTCGCCGACCTGCCAGAACAAAGCCGGGCAGGTTGTTAATTCCCGATCATGTGGAAACATTTTTATTTCAACATCAGCCAGTTGTATATCCAGATCCTGTTTTGGCCAGCGTTCGGTCAATGTGGTATTGACTGCCCATTGTTCCGCATCTGAAAAATCTTTGATTGTTAACATTTGGCTACGTTTAATTGCTGGTCAGACATAATTAGTCAGAGTTTTATCTGGTTCGCGAGAATACCCTAATTTGAGATAAATTTCAGCCCCCAAGGGGGTTTAGTATCCCTAAATAGTAGGTGAGGCGGTATTTTTTAATGTAATGCGTTCATGTTTTCCACACCATGTTTCAATTCATCAGTGGTTGCCTTACGGACTTCTTTTACGGTGATATTATAAGTAATGGTTTTTCCTGCAAAAGGGTGATTGCCGTCAACGGTTAATTTACCGTCTGCAATGTTTGTTACACGAAAGATTTTACTTTCACCCTGTTCATTTTGAAATTCAACTTCAGCCCCGATGGAATGAAACTGTGGCGGTACGTTATTGATATCATCGGAAAAAGTCAGTTCGGGCTGATGTGCACCGAAGCCTTCTTCAGGCGATAGTTTGACATGCACCAGATCACCAGCCTGGTGTCCGCTTAGTGCGCTTTCAATTTTATCAATGACCTGGCTTTTAACACCGTGAATGTACTGAATGGGCATATCAATACGCTCCAGTATGTTGTTATCTTCATCGGTAATGGTGTAGGTAAGAGAAACAAATTTGTTCTGACTGATTTTATTGGACATGGACTCTGTAATCTGGCTAGGAAATAAAGCGCGTATTTTACACGCTTCCGGGACGGTTTGCAGGTAGTTGAAGTGGGTGCTTCTGATATTTGTTAGCTGGGGTATAATAGGAATAATTCTAAACATTATTTCAACAGGTGATTTTATGGAATCGGGTGGTTGCGCGGCGAGTGAGCCGTTTGCACTTCGAGTTTTAGGTGACAGCATGCTGCCCGAATTTAGCGAGGGCGCGATAATTATTATTGATCCGGCAGGGGCTATACGTGATGGCTGTTACGTGATGGCAGAAGTTGATAATGAATATATTTTTCGTCAGCTCCGTATTGTCGACAATAAGTATTACCTTCAGCCGTTGAATGATTTATACGATACGGTTGAGATCAGTGGTCAGGAAGTGATTCAGGGGGTGGTTACCCAGAAGGCGGGCAGACGCCGGAAAGACCATAAACATTATGGCAAAGAAGACTAAATACTGCTTTTCCATGTATAGCGCATGAACAATATTATCATTTCAATGACCGAAGTTGAGTCATAAAGAAAGTTGGCAGTTGGCAGTAAAAAGAAAAACAAAAAACAAAACTTACTCTACAATACACGCAGTTTTTTAGCTTTTAAGTTTTTAGCTGCTGATTGCAAACTGATAGCTGCCAATTTCTCTTAAATGGCCAATTTAGGCCATTTAAGCACGACATTTCATTGTTTTTTTACGACTTTTTTGGTTCTTCATGGCGCCGTGTCGTTTCAGGCAACAATGGTACGGCGGTCAGGGTGCATAAACGATGAACAAAAACCGGCTGATAGCATGCTGTCGACATCGTCCGGGTCAAGTACCTGCTGTTCCAGATTATACAATGGTAATTCATAGTCATTCCAGCCGCGCAGTCCTGTTTTCATTGAACTGATATTGGTAAAGCCCATCATCTGTAACATATGGGTGCTCATGACGCTGCGCAGTCCTGAGCGGCAGATGATGATGATTTCTTTGTCACGGCCGTTGACCAGTTCGGGTATGGCATCCTCGTATTCTTTTTCACAGGCGGTTTCCAGGATGCCGCGGGGAACCAGCATGGAATGTTTGATATGAAACCTGGAAAATTCACATTCTTCGCGAATATCAACGATTAATAAATCCTCGTTTTCCCTGATACGTTCATCAACATCCCAGGGCATGAGCTCTTGAATGTCTTTACTGGCTTCGGCGACGATTTGTTTGAATGTTTTCATGTTTTGTTATGTGTCTTTGAAGATGAAAATTTATTTTTACCACAGAGGTACAGAGTACACAGAGAAAAAATTTTAATACTTAATACAAGTAAAACCTCTGTGCTCTCTGTGGTGAAACATTTTTAATCTTTTTCTTTATTTTTCTGGCGCAGGCCATGTTCAACCGCCATTACCGCCGCTTCTACACGTGAATGGATGCTTAGTTTTCTGAGGATGGCTTTGACGTGCAATTTGACGGTGCCGTCGGAAATCCCCAGGTTTCTGGCGATGAGTTTATTGCTCTGACCTTCTGCCAGTAAACACAATATTTCGGTTTCACGTGGTGTTAATTCAGAAAACGGGCCCTCATCATCATCAATGCTGGTTTCACCCTGTACCATGCGAGCCAGAGCATCGGTTAAATCGGCCGCAACAACATTTTTTCCGTTTTCAATATCACGTAATGCACCGACCAGTTCTTCGGGTTCCATATCTTTAAGCAAATAGCCCTGGGCTCCGGTACGCAGCGCTTTTATCAGGTCACTTTCATCGTTGCTGGTGGTTAACATAACCACAGGGATCGATGGCAGTTCCTTGCGTAATACCGGTAAAGTATCAAGGCCACCCATATTGGGCATGCGTAAATCCAGCAGAATAATATCCGGCTGGATTTTTTTTGCGAGTTCGATGCCATCTTTGCCATCAGCCGCAACACCGGCAACATCGATATTTCGCTGTTCCAGCAATCCCTTCAGGCCATCTCGAAACAGGGCGTGGTCGTCAATGATTATTACGCGCATAATTTTTTATTTTTGGCGGGTTGATTTAAGAGGTTGAATTTATCACGATTTGTTTGATGTGTCCCAGCGTGCATTAAATTTATCGTTAGATAGCTGCATTTTGCTGTGAAATACGTGAAAAATGGCATTTTAATTTTTTAAATCTGTTCAGGGCATTTTATGAACATTTTCATAACGAAATTGAAGCTCGACACGTGTGCCTTCATCGGGTTCACTTTCAATTTTCAGCTCACCACCCAGATGTCTGGCTCGCTCCTTCATGATGGTCAGTCCAAGGTGTTTACCTTCAGAACTGTGTATTTTTTTCTGATCGAAGCCTTTGCCGTCATTCTCAATGAGAATACGAATATTGCCGTGATCATCACAATTGAGCAGTACACGTACGATATAAGCATCGGCATGTTTTTTTATATTGGTCAGGGACTCCTGAACAATACGGTAGGCGTTGAGTTCTATGTTGGATGGCAGGTGAAGTACGGTTTCGTCCGTTTGTAACAGAATATGAATACCGGTTTCTTTGCGAAATTTTTCTACCGCTCGTTTTACTGCAGGTACCAGTCCCTGTTCTTCGATAGGTATCCGGCAATGGGCAATTAATTCACGCAGGTCGGTACTTGCTTCATCGAGAGCATGTTCGACGGACTCGATGGTTTTGAATGCCATGAAATCACCAACCGGCTGCAGGCTCTGGTCAAGTATACGAACATGAAAACGCAACGATGCCAGCGTTTGTGCTAATGAATCATGTAATTCATTAGCAATAATATTGCGTTCATCTTTTATCAGTTTCTGATGGTATTTTTTGTCACGAAATACTCGTTCGATGTATTCACCAAGATGGGCACCGATGGAGAGTAACAAATAAGCCAGTTCTTCAGTTATATGAATTTCATTTTTAACAAACAGGTTGATCACACCCAGAGTACGGATTTTATAGCGAACAGGTATGCACAGCTGTTTCGGGGGCAGGTTTTTATTATCCAGTTCATTCTGGCGTATCTGGATTTCATCGATGACATCTGTTTCGAAACTGAATAAGTGACCATCAATCGGTGCATGCTGAATACTGTTGGCCTGTTCTTCAGTGATGCCAAAATGGGCGATAAGATTCATCAGGCCATCATCATTAATCAGCTGTATTGAGCCTGCTGCCGCGTTGAAATGCTGTTTTAGTAATATTAAAAAGTCATGAAGAATCTACTGGTCTTCATTGGCAGAACTTAATGAACTGGTTACCCGGTACAGCAGTGTCAGTGAGGATGTGCTCCATTCAAATGAAGAGGATTCTGCCATGTCTGTCAATAAGAGCTTTTAATGCGATGTTTAAGAATGCCGCAGGTTAATTTTCAGATGGAGGCTGGTAATTAGGGTCGTTAGGGTTCATGAAAATGAATTGAAATTTATCCGGCTCCAGCTCAACAAAGTCAATGGTGGTGTTTTTAAGCAGTTCGGCGCTTGCCGTAGAAATAATAATTTCTATATCTTCAACGTTGATGCTGACATCATCTTCTTTGCTGTTATCAAACCCCATGCCATAGTGTATGCTGTCGTCATCATTACGTGTGGCAGCGATGCGCAGTGACATGCCTTCGGTTTTGCCCTGATCGGCAGAAAGTTTAATTTGTGCAGCTGCAGCTGGAGTCACAGTAATCATAGTTTCTTCTTTTTGTTAATTGCGTTATTGATGTTATGACGTTTTTACCGATCTGGCAAATTTAATAAAACGTTCTGCCCACGGGTTGTTCCAGGTATTTCGTTGATGAGTGTAGTTGGCTAATAGATTTTTATAGATATAACCATCAAATTTACCGTTGATTCCTGTTCCACGTTTTACCTTGAAGGCAAATTGTACATTTTTATCAGTATTATTCCCACTATTACTGAAGCGTGAATAATGAAACTCATGAGCATTGATGAGGTGAGTTTCGCCGGCAGGCTCATTATTCCATGATTCGGGTTTTGGCCAGGGACTGTATTCTGTTTCCTGCAGTTGAACATAACCGCGACCCTGCGGGGTTTTTTCCATGATTATATCGGTATCGATACAGCCAACCATCTGACATTGATTTTTATTCCATTTTATTGATCGGGCCAGATACATTAAACCACCACACTCTGCATAAGCCGGCAGACCATTATCGATAGCATTTTTGATTGCACTACGCAGACCTGTATTGGCTTCCAGTTCATCCATATGGGTTTCAGGGAAACCACCACCGATGAACAGGGCATCAACATCAGGTAGCTCGGATTCATGACAGGGGTCAACTTCAATTATATCAGCACCAGCTGCTTCCAGCGCCTGTAAATCATCCGGATAATAGAAACCAAAAGCGGAACATCTAAGCAGGCCGAGTTTTATATCCGGCTGCTTTATATGTTTGGCAGGGTGGGTATTTTGAATGTCAGCACTGGCGGCAGGCAGCGCTGATGTCTGTCTGGCTATGCCAATTACCGCATCCAGGTTGACCTGATCGGTCACGGCTTCAGCTAATAAATTGATTTTCTCGGTGCAGAAGGGGTCTTCATGGCCGGGTACCAGCCCGAGGTGGCGTTCATCAATATCAAAGCGCTGGTCATTGTGGATGGCACCTACAACCTCAACGTCTGTGTAGTGTTCAATAACATTACGTAGTTTACTTTCATGACGGGAACCACCCAGACGGTTAAGAATTACGCCTTTGATATTCACCTTTTTATCAAATGCCTGATAACCCAGAATTAATGGTGCGATACCTCTGGTCATGCCTCTGGCGTTTAATACCAGGATAACAGGCGTTTCAGTCAGTGTCGCCAGGGCAGCATTGCTGTTACTACCATCAAGGTCAAGGCCATCATAAAGACCTTTATTGCCTTCAATCAGGGAAATGTCAGCCGCCACAGATTTATCATGCATTAGCGACAGAATTTCATTACGCTGCATGGTGTAGAAATCAAGATTGTAACAGTCACGACCGGTGGCCTGTGTCAACCAGTAGGGGTCGATATAATCCGGGCCCTTTTTAAAGCTTTGTACCGTTAAACCACGTTGTTTAAAGGCAGCGCATAAACCAATGCTGACGGTAGTCTTGCCTGATGATTTAAGTGCGGCAGAGATAAAAATTCGTGACGACATAGCTTATAGATTACAGCAGAAACAGAAAAAACAAAATTTTTGCCGCGAAGAAGGCAAAGAGCGCAAGGAAAAACTTATATAAGCCTTTAAAATTTGCGTCTTTTGCGTTCTTCGCTGCAAAAGGTTTTTTGTCTTTTTAGAGTTATTTAACTCTATTTAGCAGAATGAGGATCAATAACTGAATCAGCCAGTGAAACAGGCAGGAAGCGCAAAACTTTAAGTGCAAAAGCAACGATGAACAGAGTCATGGCAATGCCTCCCAAACCTAACAGTATTTCAGGCAGGCTAGGGGTGTAGCTGTTGACGACGCCATCATAGAAAGAACTGCTTACTTCGTAGCCCGGGAATATTTCCAGCGGATAAGCCTGACCGGCAATCAGAATAGTATAAACCTTGGCGAAACCGCCAACGATAATCATGGTGCAGATCAAGCCTAAGGTAGTACGGCAGTTTTTCACGCCAGGTGCATAGATTAATATCAGCGGAATCAGGCCTCCGATAATAATTTCTCCGACCCAGAAGATAGTGGTGAAGATACCACCTTCTAATAACAGGAATTTTTCTACATCGTGGTGTTGTGTGGCATACAGGTTTGTCAGGTGATAGACGGTAGTGAAATAGAGTACACTGGCAACAAACACACCCAGCAGGTTTCTTAAACGATTGAGTACCACATCGCCCAGTTCCATGTTGTTCCATTTGTAAGTCGCCATTAATACCAGCAGGAAGATCGCCAGACCAAAGGAGAATGACATGATGATGAACATGGGTGCCATCAACGCCGCATCATAAGCTGAGCGAGCCACCAGGAAGCCGAAGATTGAACCGGTACCAGTGGTCAGGATCAAACGCCAGACAAACGCAGAGAAGCCGGCATAAGGTTTAAATTTATAGACGTTGTGATCCATCATGGTCCACAGATAGGCACCGACGAAACCGAAGAAGCCGGTGTATAAAAT
This sequence comes from Gammaproteobacteria bacterium, assembly GCA_024277705.1. GTDB lineage: Bacteria > Pseudomonadota > Gammaproteobacteria > SZUA-229 > SZUA-229. Next base: position 2,697 of record JAJRUQ010000069.1, on the reverse strand, counting down.
AATGTTCCAGGCAAAAATCGATTTAAAATTGTAGTAGGTCATGGCGATGATCAGGCGATCGGGACGACCCAGGTCCAGCAGCAAGACAACCAGGCCACCGGTCAGCAGGGCAATAGCCAGTAGTGCTGACAGACGTGCCATTGGTTCGTAGATTTTCTTTCTGAATACCGATGCAATAGAAGCAACGTTTAATGCACCGGAGGCGGCAACGATGAGGAATATAGCAAATACGTGAGGCATACCCCAGACGATTTGATTGGTCATACCGGTCACGTGGTGACCTTCATGTTCCATGTAAAACACAGAAGCAATCGCCAGCAGCATGATAAAAGCCAGGCCGCCAAGCAAACCGAAATAGGCCAGACTTTTTCCTTCGACAGAGGTGTATTCTATTTTACTCATTGTTTTCTCGTAAAATGATGCAATTACAATCGTAATCAAAAACATCTATCCGCGAATAACGCGAAATACGCGAAAAAACGCAAATAGAAACAATTTTTATCTTTCTACGCTTCGCGTAGAAGTTTGTGTTCATTCGCTTGTTTCGCGTATTTCGCGTTATTCGCGGACGAACTGGTCACTATCCTTACTTATTCGTTCATGCCCTGATAACGTACACCGGTATTCAGTGCCAGATCCGAGCGCAGCTGCTTGCCGCCGTGTTTTTTCAATTCGACAGATATCGGGCTGTTCGGGTCTCGCAGATCACCGAATATCATCGCGTTGTGATTTTCAGCACTACAGGCTTCAACACAGGCCGGGATGCCACCGTTATCTACACGGGTTACACACATGGTGCAGGCTTCGACTGTTCCTTTACCGCGTGGTGCTGTCAGTTTTTGATTTTCAACATTCTCATGGACAAAAGAGCGGGCTTTATAAGGACATGCCATCATACAATAACGACAGCCGATACAGATGTGTTTGTCAACCAGTGCAATACCATCGGCACGAACAAATGATGCGCCGGTAGGACAGACATCGGCACAGGGGGCAGTTTCACAGTGCTGGCACATCAAAGGTAATGACAGTTCATGACCGGTTGATTTACTCTTCAGCGTAACCTTGCGGATATACTGTGTGTCGGTTTCCGGTCTGCCGTGGCCGATCAGGCCGTTTTCTTCGTTACAGGCATCAACGCAGTCGGTGCAGCCAGTAGCGCACTTTGTGGTATCAATCAACATACCCCAACGATTCCTGTTGCTGACGTCCTGGTCTAACGGACGGGTAGAAACAGAAGTATTCAGATTAGTGGCATCACTATCAATGGCATAGGCAGATGTGCTGTGCAGCAGTACGCCCGGTGCTATGGTGATGGTGCCAGCGACAGCGGCTTTTGATAAAAAGTCACGTCGTGAGTTATTGATCGTTTTGTTTTCAGTTTTTTTCATTACTGGTTAGCTCCCTTGTCTGTTACTTCGCTGGCAGCAAGAGTTTGTTGTAACTGTTGGCGTAATGATGAGCTGTGTGTATCACGTTGTATATATTTTTGCGGACGATCAGCATGACACTGGAAACAGTCAATCTGTACCGCCGCGTATTGATGACAGGCATTACAGAAATGCTCACTGCTGTCGATTCCGGCGATTTCACCACTGCTATCAGGTTCTACGTGACAGTTAATACAGTTTGCCAGACTCTCTGGCTCATCACGGATGCCTTCATGCATGGTTTCATCACGCTCGTGCAGGATGTATTTCATGTGATTTCTACGCATCTCATCTTCCGGGTGAATGCATTTTTTGCTTTCATCCGAAGGTTCATTAATGGTAGGGAAAGGCGTTTCTGCCTGAACTGTGCCAACAAAGGCTGCAGTCGAGATCAGCATCAAGCCTGTCAATACATAAATTAAACGTAAAAATCTTGTCATCAGATTACCTGTTATTTTTTACCTGATTTTATATATATCAGTATAAACAGTTATTGTTCGTCTGCAGAAGGGAACTTTATTCCGTGATATTGCCTGACTATAACGGCAATATCACGCAGCTATAAAAGTTCTGCTCTACATAAAACGTTAGTTAAGCAACACCCAGTGCCATATCAATGTAGCCGGTAGGGCATACATCAGAACAGATGTGACAACCGATGCATTTAGTGTAGTCAGTATCAACGTAACGGCCCAGGGTTTTGCTGTCCTTCTTAACACGGAAGACCGCATCCTGTGGGCAGTAGATAACGCAGTTATCACATTCGAAGCACATACCGCAACTCATGCAACGACCTGCTTCTGCAATTGCTTTCTCTTCTTCGAGGCTGGTCTGACGTTCTGCAAAGTGACCTAATACTTCATCTGAAGACGGTACATCAGTATCACGCAGGTTACGTGCTTCATAATCAAAGTGACCCAGGAATAATTCATCTGCCGAGATGATCTCCTGTTCTGCACGATCTTCGAAGTTATGGATCGCATAGTTATTAGTATCGGTGCCACGTTGTGCATCATCTTTATGTTCATCTACATCGTAGGCATCAACATTTAAGCCTGCTTCAACCAATTTGTCTGTCAGGTCGAAGTGGTGTACATCAACTTTAGGACGTTTTTTAATTTCGGCGTTGTTGAAGTGGCCTTCGATGGTTTCAGAAACGATGTAAGCCTGGCCGATAGCTGTGGTCAGCAGGTGAAGGCGCACGATGTCGCCACATACAAAGTGATTTTCTTTACCCGGTACGCGGAAGACGTTGTCCGCGTCCATC
>JAJRUQ010000068.1 GCA_024277705.1 Gammaproteobacteria bacterium | reverse complement strand
GTGACTGAGCTCAACTTCCGGATAATCACTGGCATTTTTTGTTACCACTTCACGCCACAACTCAGATACTTCCAGTACATTGGCTTTGTCGACCGAACATAATCGTTTACCGCGCTTCATTGCAATATCAAAAGCCACGCGACTGATACGATCGATTTCGCTTTCTTTATAAACCAGTGTGTTAAAGCCTTTGCGTTCCCCGGAAGCATCGGTTTCGATACCACGCGGTTCTCCGAAATAAATACCGCCGGTTAGTTCACGCACAATCATGATATCCAGACCGGCAACAACTTCCGCTTTCAACGAAGATGCATCGGCCAGCTGCGGGTATAAAATCGCAGGGCGCAGATTGGCAAACAGTTCAAGTTCGGAGCGCAACGCCAGCAGGCCGCGTTCAGGGCGAAGCTCACGTGCCAGGTTGTCATATTGCGGGCCACCGATGGCACCGAATAAAATAGCATCAGAAGCTCTGGCCAGTGCCAGTGTTTCATCCGGTAGCGGCTTACCCGCCGCATCGTAACCGGCACCACCGACAGGTGCTTCGCTCAGTTCAACATCAAGACGACCGCTGTTTTTATAGTGCTTTAAAATCTTGACCGCTTCATCGATGATTTCTATTCCGATGCCGTCACCGGGCATTACTGCAATTTTTAAACTCATAATTCTCTCTAAATAAAACCGCCAATAAAACGGGCTGTTAATTATACGCTAATTTATACTTTTACTCTAAAAGCAAAAACTTTTTTCACCACAGAGGCACAGAGGACACAGAGAAAAAAACACTTCTATGGTAAACACTCTGTCATCCTGAGCGATAGTGAAGGATCTTGCGATAACTGCGCTAAACTATTTGGCGCATAAGATCCTTCGGCTTCACTGCGTTGCGCTCAGGATGACAACAAAAAACAAAAACTTTTCTCTGTGCCTCTGTGGTGCAATCTTTTACATTAAAACAACCACGGCGCAGTCTGTTTTCTTTTTTCTTCGTAAGCTTTTATCTGCTCCGCATGTTGCAGTGTCAGAGCGATGTCATCCAGACCGTTTAACAGGTTATGTTTACGAAACGCATCAATTTCAAACGAAGCTATTTTTTCACCTTCGCAGCTGACCGTCTGCGCTTCAAGATCAATCGAAACTTCCAGACCGGGTTTTACAGAAATGCGTTTAAATAAGTCATCAACCACCTCCGCAGCCAGTACGATCGGCAGCAGGCCATTTTTAAAACTGTTGTTATAAAAAATGTCGGCAAAACCCGGCGCAATAACCGCACGAAAACCAAAATCATCCAGTGCCCATACCGCATGCTCACGCGAGGAACCGCAACCGAAGTTTTCACGCGCCAGCAGTATTGTGGCCTTATCAAATGGCGGCCGGTTCAGAATAAAATCCGGGTTTATCCTGCGACCGCTATTGTCGATATCGGGAGCGCCTGCATCGAGATAACGCCAGTCATCAAATGCATTGGGACCAAACCCCGAACGCTTAATTGATTTTAAAAACTGCTTGGGAATAATCGCGTCGGTATCGACATTGGGACGATCAAGTGGTGCGACAATCCCTGTATGCTGGGTAAAAGTTTTCATTTTTATTTTTCTGCCAATAATCTATGATTTATTTTTTAACGTCGTCTTCAACTTTATTCGATGCTTTACTGACATCGGCAGGAAGCTCTTTTAATGCTTCACCGACATTCTGTACACCGTCTTGAACACCGTCACCGGTCTCTTTTAAACCTTGTTTAAAATTACAGGCACTAAGCACTGATAACATCAAAAACAACACTGTAAATAATTTCATATTCAAAACCTATCTGATAACTGCTTAAGACAGTTTGTTGATATCACTAAAGCATCCATTAATCGCTGCCGCCGCTGCCATCGCCGGGCTAACCAGATGGGTTCTGCCACCCTGCCCCTGCCGACCTTCGAAATTACGGTTTGATGTTGATGCACAACGCTCACCTGATTCCAGGCGATCAGCATTCATCGCCAGACACATGGAACAGCCCGGCTCACGCCATTCGAAACCCGCCTCGATAAAGATTTTATCCAGTCCTTCAGCTTCTGCCTGTTTTTTCACCAGTCCCGAACCGGGAACCACCAGTGCCAGCTTGATATTGTCTGCCACCTTTTTACCTTCGGCAACTTTTGCTGCGTCACGTAAATCTTCGATGCGCGAATTGGTACATGAACCAATAAACACTTTATCTACCGCTATTTCATTAACGGGGGTACCGGCTTCAAGTCCCATATAAGCCAGTGCCTTGCGCATACCATCGGCTTTGACCCTGTCACTTTCATCATCCGGGTCGGGCACCAGCGATTCGATATCGACCACCATTTCCGGCGAGGTACCCCAGGTCACCTGCGGTTTTATATCCGCCGCATTAATATGTATTACCTGATCAAAATATGCACCCTCATCACTGTGCAGGGTAGACCAGTATGCTTTTGCTTTTTCCAGTGTTTCACCGATGGGCGAGTACGGTCGACCCTGTACATAATTAACCGTGGTTTCATCAACCGCGACCATTCCGGCACGTGCGCCCGCTTCAATCGCCATATTACACACCGTCATCCGGCCTTCGATCGACAGCGCCCGAATCGCATCACCGCCGAACTCGATGGCATAACCGGTACCACCGGCAGTGCCCAGTTCACCAATAATCGCCAGCACGATATCCTTTGCCGTTACCCCGGCACCTGCTTCGCCGTCGACAGAAACCAGCATATTTTTACTCTTGTTCTGCATCAGGCATTGTGTTGCCAGTACATGCTCAACCTCTGAGGTACCAATACCAAAGGCCAGCGCACCAAAGGCACCATGCGTTGAAGTATGCGAGTCGCCACAAACCACGGTCATGCCCGGCAAGGTGGCGCCCTGCTCGGGACCAATCACATGCACGATGCCCTGACGTATATCGGACATGGTAAATTCAGTAAGACCAAACTCCCGACAGTTACTGTCCAGCGTTTCCACCTGCAATTTTGCCACCGGGTCAGTAATTCCCTGACTGCGGTCTGTGGTCGGTACATTATGGTCAGGTACCGCCACAATGGAACTACTGCGCCACGGCTTGCGCCCGGCAATTCGCAGACCTTCGAAGGCCTGTGGTGACGTAACTTCATGCACCAGATGGCGATCGATATATAACAGAGCAGTGCCGTCCTCTTCGCTGCGAACCACGTGGTCATCCCACAATTTGTCATAAAGTGTTTTTGCCTTGTTCATACTGTTACTCACATTAATATGCAGGGTGGGCACTGGCCACCATCTCATTCGACCTGAATCTGCTCGGCGGACAATACCCGCCCTACGAAAACAGACCTTGTCTAGCGGCCGTAATAAGCCATGATGCTCGCTTTCGCGATCGCATGGCGGTTTAAAAAGAAACCGATTAACTCGGGACGCGCATCCCCAGTCTGATCAATTTTTTCGATATCCAGAGCATAAACCGTAATAATGTAACGGTGCGGTTTATCTCCTGCCGGTGGACAGGCACCACCAAAACCTCTGCTACCATAACTGGTCATGCTTTCAATCGCAGCGGCAGGCATTGCCTGCTTACTGGCACCGGTTTTGATTATCTCAACCGATTTATCAATATTAAAAACCAGCCAGTGCCACCAGCCGCTGCCGGTCGGTGCATCCGGGTCATACATGGTAACGGCAAAGCTTTTTGTGCCTTGCGGCGCATTATGCCAGTTCAGTTGTGGCGAGATGTTTTTTCCACTGCAACCAAAACTGTTAAACACCTGATCATTACTGATCTGCCCGCGAACATCCGTACTATCAAGATAAAAACCTTCCGCAAAAAGATTCGTACTTAGCATCAGTAATGCTGTAAAAATCATATTTTTATACATGCGCCTGCCTCCTTTTTGAGTGACTGTTATTGTTTCAGCAAAGAATAGTGCTTTTCTTGATATAAAACAAATTCATAATATTTATAATATTGATTACTTTTAGTTATATATAAATTATACTGACGGCGTTATGGATATTCAGAATATACGCGCATTTTTAATGGTGGCAGAAACCCGCTCGTTTTCGCGTGCTGCGGAAAAGCTGTTTATTACACAACCTGCTATCAGCAAACGTATTTCCACCCTGGAATTTGCACTCGACTGTCAGCTGTTCGATCGCCTCGGAAAAAATATCCAGCTCACGCAGGCAGGTGAAGCACTCATTCCCAGCTACCAGCGGATCATCGCTGAAGTCAATGAATCACAACGTATCATCAGCACACTAAGAACGAAGGTCAGCGGGCATCTCAAATTCGGCACCAGCCACCACATTGGCCTGCACAGATTACCACCGGTATTACGCCAGTACACCACTCAGTATCCGGATGTTGAGCTCGATATCCAGTTCATGGATTCAGAACAGGCAGCCGCGTTAATCCTGAAAGGTGATATTGAGTTAGCGTTAATCACACTTCCTGACCACATCGACCCGCCTTTCAGCACCATTCCGGTATGGGCCGACCCTATGCAATGCGTTGCTGCCAGAGATCATATTTTAGCCCGCCAGAAACCGTCAGCAGAAAACAACTGTCCGAATACAGCGTATTGTTGCAGTCACACAGTACGCATACCCGTAACATTATCGACCATGCCCTGCAGCTGGACGCCAGTGTTAAAATCATTATGGAATCAAATTATCTTGAAACCATCAAGGCAATGATCCAGAACAATATCGGCTGGGGTGTATTACCTGAATCAATGATTGATGATTCCCTGTACCGGCTGCCAGTAAAAGGAATAAAAATGGAAAGGCATCTGGGCGTATTACTGCATGGCTCACGCACATTATCCAGTGCGGCTGCCGCATTGCTTGTCAGCCTGAAAAACACCTGACTGAATTTTTTTTATGAAACACTGCCTTTCCCGTTAACATTAAGTATGATAAGTGGGAACAGTTGCTGTGCCTGAGCTACACCACCCTGCATGAAATCCGGGAGATGAATCACGACCTGTTACTGAGACACGCAGTATTCTGATATTGCTTTTCCGGATAATCCTGCTTAATCTATCCACTCTGATCACCTGCGAGAGAGCAGCAAATGATTACCTATCTGTACTGGTTTAGTATTTTTGCACTGGCTGCCAGCCTGCTGTTTTTTATCGGCTTTAAAATCAGGGAATGGAAAATTGCCGGCATTGTTTTTTTTACTGTACTTTTACTCGGTTTTCTCGCTTATCACTTTCATTTCCAGCAGCTGTTCGTCAAACGTTACGGCGGTGTCATGACCATTTCTATACCCAAAGGGGAAATACATCTTGCCGCCACCTGGAAAGACGATAACCTATGGATAGAAAACTACAACCCGAAAACAAACAGCTGTTATTTCAGGGAATATTCGCGCGGTAACCTGTTACAGGGCATGGTCACCATTAAAAACTGTAACCCGCTGCTGCGACAAAACTCAGTGCTTACCTCAGCACCGGCAGCAGACTGATGATCAAATAATTCAGGCGGCTGCCGCTGGCGGCTGAATATATTTCCAGACAATAACCATGCCCAGCAACGTACAACAGGCAGCAAACACAAACAGCACCGCAGCCCCCCACTGATCCCAGAGCAGACCACTGATCAGACTACCTACCGCAACGCCGGCACCAAAACTGACACTGGAATACAAGGCCTGCCCCCGCCCCTGATGGCTGCCGGTAAAATATTCATGCACCAGTGAAATACCGACCGCATGAAACACGCCGAAAGAAAAGGCATGCAGCAGCTGCGCCAGAAACAACATCGACAGGTCATCGACAAAAAAGCCAATCAGCAACCAGCGCAGCGTGGTCAGCAGCAGTGAAACAATCAGCAGTTTACGCGCACCGAACATCGGCAACAGACGATGCATCAGCAGAAAAATAATCACTTCTGCCAGTACACCCACTGCCCATAACACACCGATCATGTTTGAGCTGTAACCCTCATCCTTCAGATAAATGGTATAAAACGTGTAATACGGGCCATGACTGCATAACATCAAAAAACACACAATAAGAAAAGCCAGTACTTTCGGCTGTTTGATAACAGGCCAGATCGGTGAATGATCAACGTGCGGTGTATTAAGTTTTTCCGGCACCGCAAAGCTGCTCAGCAGAATAATCACAAAGGTAAGCAGCACTACCAGCGGGATAATATCAGCATCATAGCTTTCCAGCAGATATCCGATCAACACCACAATAACAATAAAGCCCAGCGATCCCCAGAGACGGATCATACTGTAATGATGACTGTCTTTACCGAGATGGTTAAGCGTCATCGCCTCGAACTGCGGCAGCGTTGCGTTCCAGAAGAAACTGAACAGCAGCATCACAAAAGTCAGCCACCACAGCTGCTGGCTGACGAACACCAGCGAAAAACTGAGCAGCGCCAGCAGGCAGGCAAGCCGGATAATCAGCATCGAACGCCGCGTATGATCCGCCAGCCAGCCCCAGAGATAGGGCGCGATAAGTTTGGTCGCGGGCAGAATGGCGACCAGACTACCGATGGTTAAACTGTTATAACCCAGTGATTTCAGGTACGGGCTCCAGTATGGAACCAGCACACCCAGCGAGGCAAAATAAAAAAAGTAAAACCCGCTGAGTCGCCAGTATGGGATGCCGGAATTCGTTTTATTTTGAATCATTATTTATACAAATCCACATCTAATCCGGAGCACTTATGAATGACCGCCTTCGGCCAGAAAGAGACGTTGTAAGTTAAAAGTTTTAAGTTATAAGTAGAAAGTCAAAAACTGGATAACCTTATGTTTAACAAGCTTTTTTTGATTTATGTTTTTAACCTTACAACTTGTAACTTAAAACTTCTCCTTTGGCTCAATAGCAGACACTGATGAGCTGGTTAACGGTCGATGGGGTTTTTCGACTTTTATACGGTTTTTTAAACAACATAATTATGAGACACTAGATAAATGATAGGGCGATTGAAAGGCATCATTCTGGACAAGCAGCCGCCGGCCATTTTGCTCGACGTGCAGGGCGTGGGTTATGAATTGGAGGCATCCATGTCGACATTTTATCAGTTACCGGAAAACGGTGATGTGGTTACCTTGCATACTCATCTTGTGGTGCGCGAAGATGCACAGTTGCTGTACGCTTTTTTTACCTTGTCTGAACGGCAGATGTTTCGCAGTCTGATAAAAATCAGCGGGGTAGGGCCGAAGCTTGCGCTGACTATTTTATCGGGTATGAGCGCAGAAGATTTTACCCGATGCATTATGGATGAAGACAGCAAGTCATTAACCCGCTTGCCGGGCGTTGGTAAAAAAACAGCCGAGCGTCTGGTGGTTGAATTAAAAGACCGTCTGGCAAAAGATGATGCCATCAAGCTGCCCGGTGCAACGGATAAAATTGAACGCCAGGCGAATCCGGTCAATGATGCAGTGAGCGCCCTGATCTCATTAGGATACAGGGCTCAGCAGGCAAGCCAGATGATTCGTAATATAGAGGTCGATGATAAATCAACAGAGGAAATTATTCGTGCCGCACTGCAGGGTGGCACTAAATGAGTGACAATCCGGTATTGTCAGCACAGAACACAGAAGGTGAAGTCGCTATTGACCGTGCCATTCGCCCGCAGTATCTAAAAGACTACCGGGGGCAGCCGGCGGTAACCGAGCAGCTGGATATCTTCATCCCGGCGGCAAAAAAACGTGGCGAAGCACTTGATCATATTCTGTTTTTTGGCCCGCCGGGTTTGGGTAAAACCACGCTGGCACATATTGTTGCCAATGAAATGGGCGCAACCTTGCACTCCACCTCCGGCCCGGTACTGGAAAAGCAGGGTGATCTGGCCGCACTGTTAACCAATCTTGAAGCTCACGATGTATTGTTTATTGATGAAATACATCGTTTAAGCCCGGTGGTTGAAGAAGTGTTATATCCGGCGATGGAAGATCATCAGCTGGATATTATGATTGGTGAAGGACCGGCAGCGCGATCCATAAAACTGGATTTGCCGCCATTTACGCTGGTGGGGGCAACTACCCGTGCAGGCTCGCTGACCTCACCACTGCGTGATCGTTTCGGCATTGTTTTACGCCTTGATTTTTACGGACTGAGTGATCTTACTTATATAGTGAAACGCTCTGCCGATATCCTGAATGTTGAAATTGATAATGAAGGTTCTGCAGAGATCGCCAGGCGGGCACGAGGAACCCCGCGAATTGTCAACCGCCTGCTGCGTCGGGTGCGGGATTTTGCTGAAGTAAAAGCAGATGGCAAAATTAATGAAGATGTAGCGGCCAGGGCACTGGAATTATTAAAAGTTGATCCGCTGGGTTTTGATATAATGGACAGGCGTTTGCTGCTGGCGATTATTGAAAAATTTAATGGTGGTCCGGTCGGTGTTGAAAATCTGGCCGCTGCGATCAGTGAGGAACGCGATACCATCGAGGATGTGATCGAACCTTATCTGATTCAGCAGGGTTATTTAATGCGCACCCCAAGAGGGCGCATTGCTACCGCAAATGTGTATAAACATTTTGGCCTGCATGCTCCGGATGGTGTAAATATGGAAGCGGTACAAAATCAGGATATGTTTGAATAATTAATTGTAAAGTTGTCGATAAACCGCCTGCCTCCTGCAAATGACGGCTATCTGATGGTCTGCTTGTAAAATAATAAACGAAGCAATGAACTCAAAACAAAATGAATTTTCCTGGCCGGTGCGGGTCTATTACGAGGACACCGATTCAGGCGGTGTCGTGTATTACGCTAATTATTTAAAGTTTATGGAACGTGCACGTACAGAATTATTGCGTGTAGCAGGATTTGAACAGAATTTATTACAACAGGAGCTGGGTGTTCTATTTGCGGTACGCAGTGCCAGTATAGAATACAAAAAACCCGCCAGATTTAATGACGAGTTGGTCGTGAAAACATCAATTTCTTCGCTGGGTAAAGCCAGCATAATTTTTAAACAATCCGTCTATTTGCAGAATAATAACAGCGCAGTCTGTTCACTGTTGCTGGCACAGGCAGAAATAAAAGTCGCCTGTTTGCATGCGGAAAAATTTTCGCCACACAGCATACCTGCAATCATTCGCGAAAAGATCACTCAGGAGTATTTTTGTGGAAGCTGATATGTCGTTATTTGCGCTGGTCACCCGGGCAAGTGTTTTAGTGCAAATTGTTATGCTGATATTGCTCAGTGCCTCGGTACTGTCCTGGCTTATTATCGTGCTTAAATATAAAAGTTTAAAACAGGCAAAGCTGGAAGCTATTCGTTTTGAAGACCGTTTCTGGTCGGGTATCAATTTATCTGATTTATACCAGCAGGTGAAACGTAAAGCCGAGATGCGCCGGGGTCTTGCCAGAATATTCGAAATGGGCTTTGCGGAATTTATTCGTACCCGTAAAAACATAACCAATACCGAGATGATGCTGGCAGGTGTGCAACGCAGCATGAAGGTGGCGGTTGCCCGTGAAGAGGATTATCTGGATTCGCATTTATCACTGCTGGCGACCATTGGCTCAATCAGTCCCTACATCGGTTTATTCGGTACGGTATGGGGTATTATGCGTTCCTTTATTGCTCTGGGGTCAGTCGAACACGCCAGTCTTGCCATGGTGGCGCCCGGTATTGCCGAAGCCCTGATTGCAACAGCTATGGGATTGTTTGCAGCGATTCCCGCGGTCATTGCTTATAACCGTTATGCCGAGCAGGTTGATCGCCTGTCCGGCAGTTATGAAAATTTTGCGGAAGAATTTGCCACGATTCTGCAGCGACAAAGCCATCTGCCAGGCGATGATGATAATGAGGGATGAATCACTTAACGATGTTAAGCAGGAACAATAATGCCTAAGAAGCGTCGTGCCATTGCTGAAATTAATGTTGTCCCCTACATTGATGTGATGTTGGTGCTGCTGATTATTTTCATGATCACAGCGCCGATAGTGCAGCAGGGGATAGAAGTCGAACTGCCAAAAGTTTCTGCAAATTCGTTGCCACCGGATGAGCAGGAACCGGTGATACTGACGGTGAGTGAAAATGGTGAATATTATCTGAATGTGGGAGATAATCTGAAAAAGCCGGTGTCAGATGAGGTTGTGAAACAGCGGGTATCCTTAATATTAAAACAAAAACCGGCAATACCGGTACTGGTACGGGGTGATAAAAATGTTAATTATGGTGCAGTAACCACCGCAATGGTATTGCTGCAGTCAGCAGGTGTGGAAAAAGTAGGGTTAATGACAGATCAGCCATAGTTGATGTGCAAAGTGTATGGCAATGGTTGAGCAAAGGTTTATGTAAATGAGTTCGTCCGGAATATTTTCTGAAATTAAAAAGCATCCGCTGATCTTGCTGTTAGTTCTGCTGGTTCATATCGCTGTGATTGTTTTATTGAGTATCAATCTAAGCAGTAGCGATAACCCGCCGATGCCGGTTGCGCAGAAGCATAATATTATTAACGCTCAGGTGATTGATGCCGGAAAATTTGATGAACGTGAAAAACAGAAAAAAAGAGCGATTGAAAAAGCCAGACAGGACAAGCTGAAAGCAGAAAAATTAAAACAGGAAAAGCTGAAAAAAAAGCAGCAGGAACAGGCTCGCTTAAAAAAGGCAAAGCAGGAAAAAGCCAGGCAGAAAAAAGCGGCCGCAGAAAAAAAGCGGCAGCTTGAGTTAGCTAACAAAGAAAAACAACGTAAACTGGTGGCGCAGCGGGCAGCAGAAAAGAAAGCGGCAGAGAAAAAAGCACGTGAAGCCGCTGCAAAAAAAGAACGTGAGCGTGTTAAAAAAGAACAGGCCCGGGTGGAGAAGCAGCGAAAAGAAGAATAGCGAAAGGAAGTTGAAAGGCAGAAAAAACGGGCAGCAGAGGCTGAAAAAAAACGCCTTGCTGAACTTGAGCGCCAGCGTCGAGCGGAAGAAAAAGCCGAGCTTGAGCGTTCGCTGTTAGAAGAGGAGCGGCGTGAGGAAGAAGCCAGAAAACAGGCCGAGTACGCGGCAAAATTATTAACCCTGCGGGATAAGTATATTCTGGCAATTGCGCAGAAAGTTGAAAATAACTGGCTGCGCCCCAGTACCACGAAGCAAGGTCAAAGTTGTGATGTCATCGTTACTCAAACCATGAGTGGTGATGTTATCGATGTTAAGTTACAGTCCTGTTCGAGCGATGTCGCTTTTCAACGTTCGGTTGAGCGGGCAGTGTATAATGCTTCACCTTTGCCCATACCACCCAACCCGGATGTGTTTGACCGGGAAATCTATTTTACCTTTGCACCACGATAATACCTGTTTTTATCTCACTGCTGCAGTTAAACGCCAGGCCTGTTTGTTATAATTTCCGGCAGAGGTGTTTTTGAATTAAAATACCGTTAGTAAATACCTTCATCAGTCACTCAATAATCAGTATGAAAAAACCAGAACTTCTTTCGCCAGCGGGCTTGATCAAAAACATGCGTTACGCTTTCGCTTATGGTGCTGATGCGGTTTATGCCGGATTACCGCGCTACAGTTTGCGAGTACGCAACAATGACTTTCGTCTGCCGAATCTGGAAGCCGGTATTAATGAAGCGCATGAGCAGGGTAAAAAGTTTTTTGTGGCGACCAATATTCTTCCGCATACGGCAAAAATAAAAACCTTTATGCATGATATGGCGCCGATTATTGCGATGAATCCGGATGCACTGATCATGGCTGACCCCGGCTTGATCATGATGATACGGGAACAATGGCCGCAGATGCCGATTCATCTATCGGTACAGGCCAATACATTGAACTCGCCGACGGTGAAGTTCTGGCAGTCTGTCGGCGTGGAGCGAATTATCCTTTCGCGGGAACTGTCACTGGACGAAGTGGCAGAAATACGTAATGACTGTCCCGCCGTAGAACTGGAGGTCTTTGTTCATGGTTCCCTGTGCATTGCTTATTCCGGCCGTTGTCTGTTATCGGGCTATTTTAATCATCGTGACCCCAATCAGGGAAGCTGTACAAATTCCTGTCGCTGTAATTATAAAGTCAAAAATAATGATGTTGACCAGGGAATTGAAAATACCGGTGTGTGGTCGCCGGAAAATGAAAACCGGGACAAACAGACCGCGTCACAGCAGTTTTTACTGGAGGAGGCAGGTCGTCCCGGTGAATATATGCCGATAGAAGAAGATGAACACGGCACTTACATTATGAACTCAAGAGATCTGCGAGCGGTAGAGCATGTTCACCGTCTGGTTGATATCGGTGTTGACTGTCTGAAAATTGAAGGTCGGACCAAGTCATATTATTACACGGCAAGAACCACACAAATATACCGGCAGGCGATTGATGATGCAGTCAGTGGCAAAAAATTTGATCCGCTGTTAATGAACGAACTGGAAAGTCTGGCTCACCGTGGCTATACCGATGGTTTTTTTGAACGCCATGCCCCTCAGGAAATGCAGCGCTATCGTGATAGTAGTTCACGCAGTCAGCGCCAGATGTTTTCCGGCGAAGTAATTGATTTTGATGGTAATAATAAACGTATTCTGGTTGATATTAAAAATAAAATAAGCATTGGCGATGAAATGGAGCTCATTACGGCGAATGGCAACCATCGTTTTACGCTGGCGAATATGACCAGCAAAAAAGGGGAAAAAGTTGACTGCGCGCCCGGCAGCGGGCATCAGGTATGGGTGGACATTGATCCATCTATTCGTGATGTCAATTCTGCATTATTGTGCCGTATACTCAGCAAGGAGGCAGCCCGGCTTGATGAATAAGTTCAGCATAATCAGTAGCGTATTCAAAAACACTGGCGCAATATTTATTTCCGGGGGAATCCAGTTTAGCAATTGAACTACAAAGATGTTTCTTCGGTCGAAGTTGAGACAATCAACGGATATCAAATCAACAGGATAAATAATCCGGATACTGCACAGCCAAAGGCGGTGGTTATTGCTAAACTATGCCGGGTTCGGGATAGCCGGATGATGCCAGTGTTTCGTGCTTATTCGGGCGTTATAAAGAGAATAAACAAAATATGTTGAATAAAATAATAAAAACAATAATCACAGGGTTATTTTGTTTGAGTTTTGCACCAGTGGCTCAGGCAGTATTGAAAATAGAAATAACAGAAGGTTTTGAAGGTGCCTTGCCGATCGCTGTTATTCCCTTTCAATGGAGTGGTAGTGACAAGGTCGTTAATGGTGATATTTCTGCCATTGTTGTGTCTGATCTGGCCCGCAGCGGCAAGTTTTCGCCGGTGGCTGAAAAGGATCTGATTGCCAGACCGCAATCGCTGGCCGAGGTGCACTATAAAACCTGGCGTATTGCCGGTATGGACCATATTGTTATTGGTAATGTGACAAAAAAAGCCAATGGCAATTATCAGGTGCAGTTTCGTTTAATTGATATTGTAAAAGCCAAGCAGGTATTGGGTTACAGCTTTAACGCTACCGATAAAACCCTGCGTGATATTGCTCATCAAATCAGTGATTATATTTTTACCCACATCACAGGCCAGCCGGGTGCTTTTGCTACACGTATTGCCTATGTTACGGTGAAACGTGGTAGCGGTGACAGCTCCTTTCGTCTGCAGGTATCGGACACCGATGGTTACAATCCACAAACCCTGTTAACGTCAGATGAGCCCATCATGTCGCCGGTATGGTCACCGGATGGTTCGCAAGTGGCATATGTTTCATTTGAAAGCGGACAATCTGAAATATTTACCCATAATATTCTTACCGGGGTGCGCCAGAGCCGGTCAAAATACAAAGGTTTAAACGGTTCACCGGCATGGTCACCGGATGGCAAAAAACTGGCGATCACGCTGTCTAAAGATGGTAACTCGGATATTTATATCCTGCAGCTGGACAGTAACAAGCTGACCCGCCTGACCCGTCACTGGGCCATCGATACCGAAGCGGTATGGCTGCCGGATGGTCAATCAATTATTTATACCTCAAGCCGTAGCGGCAAGCCGCAGTTGTATCAGCAGACGGTGGCGGGTGGTAAAGCCCAGCGATTAACTTACGAAGGCAGGTATAATGCCAGCGCCAGTGTCTCGGCAGACGGTAAAATGGTTGCCTATGTATACGGTGAAGGCAGTATTTATCGAATTGCTATTATGGAACTTGCGACAAAATCATCGCGTATCTTAACGGATGGGCCGCTCGATGAATCACCTGAATTTGCGCCGAACAACAGTATGGTATTGTTCGCCTCACAGGAGAAACGCCGGGCCGTACTGGCAGCGGTGTCGGTTGATGGCCGACAGAAACAACGCCTGGCTTTTTCTGATGGTGAAGTCAGGGAACCATCGTGGGCAGCGGTCAGGTATTAACCGGTTTCTTTAACGTATTATTTAATGTATATGGGGTTTTTTAGGATGAAGAAAATAGGCTTGTTGTTAATATTGGCTGCTTTTATTACGGCCTGTGGAGAAAGAATAAAACCTGATAGTGAGCTGTCAGCACCGGAAAAGGCAGGCGACAATGCAGCAGCCAGTAGTGGCGCTACTTCGGGTGCTATTGGCGCGGGTGCAGGTAGCGGTGGTACCGCATTGCAAGGGGGTAAACTGGTTTCCTATGAGAAGGGGGCAATTAACAACCCTGATAATGTTCTTTCGGAAAAGCTGATTTATTTTGCCTTTGACAGTAATACGGTTGCTGACGATTATGTCGAACTGGTCAAACACCACGGGCGTTATCTCTCGTTTAATGCTGATGCCAGTGTGCGTCTGGAAGGCCATGCCGATGAGTTAGGTACCCGGGAATATAATGTTGCGCTGGGTGAAAAACGGGCCAATGCGGTAAAACAGTTAATGCTGTATGAGGGCGCGGGTAATGAGCAGATTACCGTGATTAGTTATGGTGAAGAGAAGCCGGTTGAATTTGGTCATGATGATGAATCAATGAGTTTAAATCGTCGTGTTGAAATTGTATATCAGTAGGTGACACAGAATACCCACTGCAGCAGCGATTAATATCACTGTCTGTAATGTTAAAATATTCGGGTCAGCCCGGAGATCAAGAGAGTTACAATAAACAATAATGAAAATGAATATAAGTAAATTGAGTGTACTGGCTTGTGCTGTTCTGCTGTGCGCTAATGTGCAGGCAGACCCGGCTAATGAAGCAGCTAGTCTGTCACGTTTGAGTGACAGCCAGCGTATTCAGCGTTTGGAAAAAATGCTGAGTTCTGATGTTTTACGCGAGCAGACGCAGACGGTTCAGTCTTTACGTGAAGAGGTATCTGCCCTGCGTGAACAAATTGAACAACAGGATTACGAACTTGAAAACATGAAACAACGGCAGCGTAATCTGTATATTGATATGGACAGGCGTATTAATAATGTTGAAGCGGGTAACCGTAACATTAGCGCCATTCCTGTTCCGGTACCGCCGCCCAATACGTCGACACAAGCGGTTGCAGTGCAACCCGGCACCACCGGCAATAATGGTGATGGTCAGCAGGAATATGCTAAAGCATTTGCATTGTTAAAAGAAGGCCAGTATGAACAATCGATAAAGGCATTTGAAAGCTTTAAGGCAAATTATCCAAACAGTAAATATGCGGATAATGCTCAGTACTGGCTGGGTGAAGCGAATTATGTTTCCCGGGAGTACAAAAAAGCACTGCAGGAATTTCAGCAGTTAATTGCACAGTATCCCGATAGTTCTAAAAACCCCGGAGCACATTTAAAAATCGGTTATGTTTATTTTGAACTGAAAAACTGGTCTGCTGCACGTGATGCACTGCAGAAAGTCATTACCTTGTATCCTGATACCACAGTGGCTAAAAAAGCGAATGAACGATTACAACGTATGAAGCGTGAAGGTAAATAATACCTCCTGCGCTTAAATATTACGGTCATGTCCAGGCAGTACTCTCAGAAACCGCGTCTGAAAATCAGCGAAATATTTTATTCGCTGCAGGGTGAGGCGCGTAATGTCGGCTTGCCTACGGTATTTATCCGTTTAACTGGTTGTCCCCTGCGTTGTCATTATTGTGATACGGCATATGCTTTCAGTGGTGGCGAATGGATGGATGTCGAGAGTATTATCAAACAGGTACAGTCATTTAAAACCATGCATGTTACGGTTACTGGTGGTGAACCTCTGGCGCAAAAAGACTGTATTGAATTGCTGACACAGCTTTGCGACAGGGATTATGATGTTTCACTGGAAACCAGTGGCGCCATTGCGGTTGAGCAGGTTGATCAACGTGTGGTAAAAGTACTGGATGTTAAAACCCCCGGTTCCGGTGAGGAAAGTAAAAACAGGATAGAGAATTTTTCCTGCCTCAATGAACATGATCAGATCAAATTTGTTATTTGTGATCTGCAGGACTACCAGTGGAGCAAGGCGGTGCTGGAGCAGTACCCGCTTGATAATAAATGTGAAATTTTATTTTCGCCGGTAGCTTCACAGTTGCCGGCAGCCACATTGGCGAACTGGATACTTGAAGACCGGTTAAATGTTCGCTTGCAAATACAGTTACATAAATATCTCTGGGGTGATGTTCAGGGTGTTTGATTTCAGGTACAGCTTGTTATGTCAGTCAATAAAGCTAAAGCGATAGTGCTGCTGTCAGGCGGTCTGGATTCTGCCACGGTGCTGGCATACGCCAGCCAGCAATTTTCCTGCCATACCCTCAGTTTTGACTATGCGCAACGCAGCCTGTCCGAGATTAATGCGGCCAGTAAGCTGGCAGAACATTATGCCTGCAGCTATCAGCTTATTCATATTGATGAGGGAGTGATGTCCGGTTCGGCTTTAACCGATAAAAACATTGCGGTTCCTGAATCTGAAACCGAAGCAGGTGATGAGGGTATCCCCGTTACTTATGTGCCGGCAAGAAACACCCTGTTTTTATCGCATGCGCTGGCCGTTGCAGAAGTACACGGCGCGCTTGATATCTTTATTGGCGTGAATGCGGTAGATTATTCAGGTTATCCTGATTGTCGTCCGGCGTTTATCCATGCTTTTGAAAGTATGGCAAATCTGGCGACCAAAGCCGGAGTTGAAGGCAGAAAATTACGCATTCATACACCATTAATTGATAAAACCAAGGCACAAATCATACAAATGGGTGTGGAGCTCGGTGTGGATTACGGGCAGACAGTCTCCTGTTATCAGGCGAATACCCGCGGTGAAGCCTGTGGCCATTGTGATTCATGTTTGTTGCGAAAAAAGGGGTTTGAGGTTCTGCACATTGCTGACCCGACCAGGTATTTTTAAACTATATCTTGCAAGAATTGATTGTTTTTCGGCGCAACTCCATGTAAGATTCGCGCCTCTTGAAAAAGAATGTATGGGCCGTTAGCTCAGTTGGGTTAGTAGCGGGTTAAGGAGCTACTAACGCCTGTCAAGGGAAGGACAGGCAGGTTTTGCATCTTGCACAATCGCGTTGCCACGGATGGCAGGTAAACTTTTCAAGATATGGGCCGTTAGCTCAGTTGGTAGAGCACCCGACTTTTAATCCGATGGTCGAGCGTGCAAGTCGCTCACGGC
>JAJRUQ010000067.1 GCA_024277705.1 Gammaproteobacteria bacterium | reverse complement strand
GTTATCTGGGCAATGAGTACCCGGGTTGACCCGGCCCGTGATTTTACAATGATAGAAAATACACCGATAGACTATCTTGATTTTGCTTCACCCGTTTCGGGGCTGGGTTCAAAAGTGGGTATTGATGCAACCAATAAATTATCGGGTGAAACAGACAGGGAATGGGGCACACCCATTAAAATGGATGAAGCGGTGAAAGATAAAATTGATGAAATATGGGCCAGTCTGGAGATTGACTAGTTCAGAATATACTTTGGCATGAAACAGTTACAAAACTATACGTGGATCCAATGGTTGAAGTTGAGCCTTAAGAGAAGTTGCAAGTTGTAAGTTTAAAACATAAATCAAAAGAAACTTGTTAAAGATAAGGTTATCCAGTTTTTAATTTGCTACTTACAACTTCTCTTTTTGGCCGCTTAGTGTCATTTCAGGTTAGTCGTAGGGTTTATAAATTTTGCCAGCCGTTGTTATTATCCATCCAGCGTAAACTTAATATATACCAGATACAGATGGGAACCATCATTGCTGCCCAGCTCCAGTCATCAATTAAAAATACCAGTTTAACGGTTTCGCTATTAACAAATTGTGGCCATGGCAGGCTGTAGAGAGTAAATAATATGCTTGCCCAGATAAGGATAAGAGCATGCTTGCGTTTGTGAATACTGGAAAAAGCCAGAAGTACCCAAATAGGCATTTTGACAGCGGTTTCGTTATTGTTTTTATCCATAAGTATTTATGCCTGAGACATCAAGTCATCAAGTTTATCCTCCATGTGTAATTCTGTTAATTCAGTAAATCCACCTATCCACTTTCCGTCAATAGTAATTTGAGGAACAGTACGTGCGCCATTAGTCAGTTGGGAAAATTCACGCAAACCGGCCTGATTCTGGTCAACCCGTACTTCGTTATATGGAATTCCCCATTTCAGCAATAAAGTTTTGGTTTTATCACAAATAGGACAAATACCGGTGCTGTAAACTGTCAATCGTGCCATAAAATTCTTTAAAGACCTATAAATTGTTGTTTTTTTTCGGATAAAAATAAGGGACAATGTATTATTAATCGATATCAGGATTTCAGTTAAAAATAACTGAAGCCGAATTTTATATTAACCAGAGCTATTTTACATGAGTTTTAAGATTAGTGTGCCTGAAAGTGGGCATGAATTCACCGTCGAAGAAAACGAAACCATATTAGAGGCGGCAATTCGCCAGGGGATAGGGTTACCTTACGGTTGCCGAAACGGTGCCTGCGGGAAATGTGCAGGTGAAGTAATTAGCGGTGAAACTGTGTGTGATACTGATAATTTACGGGCAGCAGCAAAAAAGGAATTTGAAGCGGGTAAAACATTGTTTTGCCAAAGCTGTGCGCTTAGCGATATTGAAATAAAAGTCAGGGAAATTGTTAAAACAAGTGATATAGACATTAAGACCCTGCCCTGTCGTGTTGAAAAAATGCAGTTGTTAACGCACGATGTAATGAAATTACAGTTAAAACTGCCTGAAACAGAGCGCCTGCAGTTTTTAGCAGGACAGTATCTGGAAATATTATTAAAAGATGGTAAACGCCGGGCTTTTTCTATTGCCAATGCACCTCATGATGATGATTACATAGAGTTGCATATTCGCCATGTACCCGATGGTCATTTTGGTGATTATGTTTTTGATGGATTAAAAGAAAAATCACTTATGCGCATAGAAGGACCATTAGGCAGTTATTTTTTACGTGAAGACAGTGATCGACCGATTATACTAATGGGTGGAGGTACTGGTTTTGCACCTTTGAAAGGCATGCTGGAACATGTCTTTTATACCGGTTTAAAAAGACCGGTACATTTATTTTGCGGTGTGCGGGCAAAAAAAGATTTATATATGGATGATATGGTACAGCAATGGTTAAAGCAGTATAAAAACTTAAAATATACCGCGGTTTTGTCAGAGGCTGAAGAACAGGATAACTGGCAGGGAGAAACCGGCCTGGTTCATGAAAGCGTGGTGAGACATTATCCTGATTTATCCGGATATGATGTCTATTTAAGCGGGCCTCCACCAATGGTAAAAGCCGGCATGGATTTGTTTTATAAAAAAGGTTTGCCGGAAACTCAAATTTATTCTGATTCCTTTGAATATTCCGATGATGCTTTAAAAGCAATGGGTATACAAAAACCAAAACCAAAAATGAATGAATAGTCCAATAGCAGAAAAAAGTCTTACGATAAAGCAGTTGAAGGAAAATCTGCCGCAACAGGGAAAAGTTGAATGGTTAAGTGTTCGTCCACAAAGAAAAAAACCGGTACAAATTATTTCACAGGTAGCGGCAAATACTAACGGCCTGGAAGGAGATCATTATAATGGACGAAGCGGTAAACGAAGCATTACATTAATACAGGCTGAACACATCAGCGTTATTGCCGCGCTGTTACATAAAGAAGTGATTGATCCAGCAGTACTTAGACGGAATATTGTTGTTAGCGGAATAAATTTACAGGCATTTAAGAACCGGTCGTTTAAAATTGGAGATGTTATATTGAAAATGACCGGATTATGCCACCCCTGTTCTCGAATGGAAGAGGTTTTAGGTGAGGGGCTTATAATGCAATGACAGGACATGGTGGTATTAATGCCTGTGTTATGCAAGCGGGAACAATAAAATTACAGGATAAAGTTGAATTAATTTTATTATAGTAGCTGTGCTGGCAGAAATACTCAGTTGATGAGTTTGACCGAGGTAGCGGCAGTACTTTTATTGATGGTAAATAAAACATCACAACATTCTGTTATTTCGTCGATAGGTGTCGGGTCATCTGCACAGTTGCAACCAGCAATAATACCTGTATAGAACAGTGTTGTTTTTATCAGTATCTCGTTCACTTCCACTTTAAAGTTGAGAATAATAGCGCTCAAATTTGATGCATTGGCATAACTGCTGTATCTAAGGCCCTGTTGCAGCGGAAGTAGCCTGGCATCAATGGTTTTTATTTCCTGTTTAAAAACCTGTGGTAGCTGATGGTGCTGCAGCGCCTGTAAAGACAAGGGCAAATAAAACATGATGATTTTATTGTTTTTTCGGCAACATGCGGATTAAGGTATTGTCTTTAAGTCTGTAGTGGTGAAACAGACCGGCGACAACGTGCATAGCAATAAGAAAATATCCGGTGGTGGCTATAATTTCATGAATCTCTTCAACTTCTTCCGCCAGTGGTTTATTTTGAGTTATCAGGGCAGGTAATTCAAAACCATAAAAGGGAATGCTGTTACCTTCAGCGCTTAAAATTAACCAGCCACTTAGGGGTAAAGCGATCATTAAAAAATATAGTGTGATTTGCAATACTCTGGCAGAAAGTTGTTGCCATGCTGATGGTTCAGGGAAAATGACCGGTTTTAATTGAGACCAGCGTATAAACAGACGAAACCATACAAAAGTAAATACAGTAAGACCTGAAATAAAATGCCAGGTTTTAAATGCCTCTCTAGTATCACTTCCTTTTGGGTAGAGCTCACGTAATTCAATACTGGCATAAACAATAATTAGCAATAACAGCATGAACCAGTGCAGGCTAATGGATAGAGTTCCGTAATGCTGGTATGAGTTTTTCCATTTAATTGTCATTTTTAATCCATAAGCATAAAAAATATAAGATTTATAACGCTATGATAAAACATTGTTACTACCGAATATCCATTTCAGTCAGTTTGATAGTATGTTTATACTAAAGCATTTAATTATAATCCGAGATATGGAATTGTCTAGCGATAATTATATTTCCGATAGTTCTGCTGTTTAAAGCGGGGAGAACAGATAGCCAGAAAAATTAAATCAGTATTACCAGTATTAGTGATACGTTGTTTGCATAAAGCAGGGATAATAACGACATCTCCTGCGCTGACCATTTTCGGTGCCAGTTCGGCAAGTTCTATTTTGCCCTTACCTTCAAGAATATAATATCGCTCAACGGTATCCACTTTACTTATTTACCTGCTTATATCCCGGACAAGCAGGTAAATAAGTAAAGTGGATACTAATAGCTTTGATAATAAGATTCATAACTGTACCAGCTGATGTCAGCGCCACTAAATAAGGTAAAGGCTATAAAACCAAGAGCCGCAATGATTGCCATAACTAAAGCAGCAAGAAAAGCGCTGAAAAAACCTTTAACAGAAAATTCTGGTACCAGTGCAGCAGCCAGCATGATCATTAATGCATTAATAATCAGGGCAAATAAACCAAAACTTAACACTGATAACGGTGCAGTTAAAAACCATAAAACCGGGCGAATAAAGACATTAATAAGTCCCAGTGTTGTTGCGGCAATAAAAAAGGCAGGTAAGTTATTCGCTTTAAGTCCGGGGATGATCAGGGTCGCAAAACCAAGCCCGATGACGGTGCTAAGCCATACAGTTAAAAGAGTGGTAACCAACATACAGACCTGCTAATAATTCAAAAAATATTTAATGTGAAAAAGGATTTTGTGTTTTTTCTATTGAAAAACCGGGACTCGCTCTGCTATTTTCTTTTATTATATTGGTATCGTCTAAAGTGTGCTGTGATTTTATACAACATTCGCTTATTTGTTGCCTGGCTAATAATCCATCAATAATGGAAAGAGTAAATTTTCGATGATATGGTTGATACTTGGCAGATTGCTTCAGTTCTAAATGACTGTCTACCCGAAGAAAATAAACAGAACCGGCAAGTAACATTGTTTCTACAGAGTCAGTTTCAGAAAATTTTTTATGCTTAAGTCTAAAAGAATAATTTCCAGGTGTTAATGCAAGATAATAGTTATTACTATTATTAATCGGTAGACGATATTCATCATTAATATATAAATCTGGTATATACAGTATATTGGCCGAAACAGAAGGACGGTAAATGTAAATTACAGCTTTGGTTTTATCTGCCTGCAAAGGTATAAATGAACCGGTCGTTTTATTATTTGTGCAGGCTGCTAACATGAAAAGGCAGAAAAAAAGGTATATAAAGTTAAAGTTATTCAAAGCTTAAATTGTAACCGGCTGCATCCAGATAATTGATTTCCTTGATTAAGTCCGCGAGAGTCATATTATTACTATCCAGCCAGCCTGGAGGAAAATGTAAATTGATATTTTTTTTATCAATCATTAACTGGATTTCAGGCATTGCGGATTTTGTCCTGCCACGATGTAACAATACGGCAATACGCAGCAGAACACACATGTGTTTTCCGGCCTTAACAAATGGTTTCATTAACTGTTTAAATTCATCAACCCTGAATTTACTGCGGTGTGACAGAACCATAGCTGCCAGCAGTGCCTGTTCCTGTCTGGAGAATCCCTGCATATCGGCATTTGCCAGAATATAGGCAGCATGTTTATGGTAGTTATTATGAGATACATGCAGACCTATTTCATGAAGCATAGCTGCCCATTTGACCATGGGTTGCATTTGTTCCGTATCGATTGACCATTGCTTACAGGCCTGCCCTGATAATTGTTCTACGGTATGAGTAACACGTAATGCCTGTTCGGTATCGACACCCCAGCGAGTCATTAAAGACTCCACGGTTGCATCTCTTACGTCCTGGTGTGTAATACGGCCGACAAGATCGTAAAGCAGGCCTTCGCGCATGCCTTGGTCAGATACCTGCATTTGCGTTATATTTAAGATTTTAAACACGGCCAGCAATACAGAAACGCCGCCGGAAATAACAGGGATGCGACCAGCGCTTAAACCCGGTAGATTCAGTTTATCGATGTTACCGGCCGCGATCATGGCATCACGCAGTTTAATAAGAGATTTATGACTTATGCCATCGATGCACCAGCCCTGTTCATAGACTATTTTACCAATAGCCTTTATGGTACCGGCACAGCCGATAGCTTCCTCCCATTGCCCGGACTTGAAGTCACCCGCCTGTGAAAACAGAGTGAGGGAGGCATCCAGTACCGCTGCATGCATTGCTTTTTTGCTGATTTCTCCATTACTGAAAAACTTTTTACTGGCACTGACACAACCGGTGTACAGGCTTTCCCGGCGTACTGGTACCATGCCACGGCCAATTATGAATTCTGTACTGCCACCACCAATATCAACCACCAGTCGTTTGCCCTGTTTGGCCGCAAGACTGTGCGCGACACCCAGATAAATAAGGCGGGCTTCTTCCCGGCCAGCGATAATTTCAATAGGGCGTTGCAGAATTTGCTCTGCTTTATCAACAAATTCACGGGCATTGATAGCAATACGTAAGGTATTTGTGCCGGCGATACGAACGGAAGAGGCAGGTAGTTCACGTATGCGCTGAGCAAATATTTCAAGACACTCAAGTGCACGGGTTTGAGCCTCAAGATCAATGTATCCGTTTTTATCAAGGCCACCTCCTAAACGGACACAGTCTCTGATACGATCAATAATGGATAAGGTACCAGCCTCTTCCAGATGTGCAACAATCATATGGAAACTGTTGGATCCCAGGTCTATAGCGGCAACAGTTGCCGGTAATGGATGTATTGTTTTTAACATTTAGTGCCTGGTGTTGTAGTCATGAGTAGGAAACAATATATAATTAACATATTACAACAAATAGAAGTCAGTGTAAGTGGCCGTAAACGTGATAATTACAAATTACAGAAATATTAAAGCATCTATATATATTTTTTTTGCCATAATATTTTATAGCGTTAGTGTTATTGCACAAGCGGATGAATTGCTACCGGCTGTGAATAAAAATGATCATCTGGAAAAGGTAAAAGAGAATACAGAAGACGAGACCACGATAGAAGAAGATAAATATGAAATTTACCGACAACATAGCGAAGAAAATCCCTGCGACAGAACACTGGATACCTATGATTATGAGAAAAGCTGGTATGACGAATCGCAGGTATACATTAATTCAAACTTCTGTGAGCCGGCATTGTGGTTTGATAACTTTTTTGCCAATGACCGTGTTTTTCAGGAGGGTGCTGCCGGTACGTACATACGCTGGCGAAATGAATTCAGCTTTGATGAAGAAGAATCTTTTAAATTTAAAACAAATATTAGTGCCAGTTTTGAATTACCGGGTATTGAAAATCGATTACGATTAACCATTGAAAATGATGAGGATGAAGATTTACGTGACATTGCTCCAGGGACCACTGAACCAACTACATCCAGCCTCGGTATACAGCTGGATTTACTGGAAAATATAAGATCTAAAATTAACGTCAGTGTCAGTTTGAAGCCAAGGATACGAATTCGTTATCGTTATACCTACCCGATAGTTGAAACCGTAACCATGCGTTTGACACAGGAACTGCAAAGAGAACAACAAATTCATAGTTCAAGAACGCTTATTGATATTGAAAAATTATTTGATCAGTCATTTTTACTGCGCTCATCCACGGAAGGAAAAGTGTCAGAAGAATTTGCTGGTGTTGATTTATTACAGGCATTTGTTTTATACCAGCGGATAAATAAAAAGGCTTCTATCTCGTATGAAAGCAGTGTTAACGGTATCACTGAGCCAGTACAAATCGCTACTAATTATCGGCTGGGGATGCGGTTTAGAAAAAATTTCCATCGTAAGTGGTTGTTTTATGAAATTGTCCCGGAAATGACCTGGCCAATCACACTGGATGAAGGACGCACAGGTATTAAAATCGGACGACGATCAAAATGGTTATTATTTTTCCGGTTTGAAGTGCATTTCGGGAATGCCTACAAAAAGCGTTATCAGGACTATAACGGATAATGAACAGTATTCGACTGTATTATATCGAGTTTAACGAAAACCAGCGTTTGAACCCCCCTGATCAGGAGTTGCTTGATCACTGGGTATCAGAGTTAAACGTGAAAAAACAAAAAGCTGTTCTGCGGTTATTGAATGATAGTGACCGGATAGCGTCGCTTTCAGGCTTGCAGCTACTAAAATTATGTGCGCTAGATGAACAACTGAATAATTTTCGGCTATCAGATGTTGAATACCCTGAAGCACAAAAACCATACTGGTCGGGCAGTAATAATGATTTTTTTGATTTTAATATTTCACACTCCGGGCGGTTTGTTATCGTTGCCGTCAGTCGAACGTTAAAGCTGGGTGTTGATATTGAAAAACACCGCAAGTTAAAAAATATGAATTTTAAAATGGTAATGTCAACAGATGAATTACAGAACATTAAACAGGTACCGGCTATGTTTTTTGATTTGTGGTGCAGAAAGGAAGCAGTAGTAAAAGCGGCAAACACGGCAGGCATCGCTCGTATGCGTGATGTCAGGTTAAAGAATAACCAGGCTGAACTGGATGGGGAGACATGGCAG
Organism: Gammaproteobacteria bacterium; assembly: GCA_024277705.1. GTDB lineage: Bacteria > Pseudomonadota > Gammaproteobacteria > SZUA-229 > SZUA-229. The sequence continues at coordinate 544 of JAJRUQ010000067.1, read as the reverse complement.
CTGGAAAAAATAAGTGGTATCAAGGAAGCAGGTAATCAATATTCAATATATCTGGCAACTTCGGCACCGGTTGAAAAGCTGATCATTAAACAACAGTTTTTAAATAAGCTGTAAAGAAAAACCATAAAATCAAAAGATGGAGAACCCGGCTTCGGTAAAATATAAGCGATCTTAATAACAGACGATTGTGTCTTCTGTTTCTGCTGCCGATTTTTTCAGGCAGTCAAAAAATTAAAAGCCTTAGTCCGCGAAGAACGTAAAAAATTGTTTTAATAAAGCAGCGTAATTCGTAACAATATTACAAACAGTTTTTTTGCGGACTAATATTATGTTTTAAAAAGTAAAATTATAAATAGTCACTGCCAGGGTTTATTACCGGGCTTATTGATAAGTGTCTGCCTAAGGATACTCTGAATAATTAATGTTTTTTAGTCTCACACTGCATCTCGATTAATACCATCATAAAAAAGTTAAAGATGTGCCCGTTTTATACCGAAATTCAGGGTGTTTTTAACCTGTTCCAGTATTGCAGGCACACTTGTCC
>JAJRUQ010000066.1 GCA_024277705.1 Gammaproteobacteria bacterium | reverse complement strand
TGGCAGTTGGCAGTTGGCAGTTGGCAGTTGGCAGTTGGCAGTTGGCAGTTGGCAGTTGGCAGTTGGCAGTTGGCAGTTGGCAGTTGGCAGTTGGCAGTTGGCAGTTGGCAGTAATATGTTAAAAACTATTCATTCTGTTTTAAATAATTTTTTCCTTTTTTATGTTTTTTTGTTTTTAACTGCGAACTGATGACTGCCAACTGCAAATTTTTTTTAAAAACTATCCTTTAAAAGCCAGATCCAGCTGCTTCGCCGCCCGCACTTCATCAAGACGTTTTACCGGCAAGGTTTGTGGTGCATCATGCAATAACTCAGGCTGACTTTCGGCTTCACCCCTGATCTGCTCCAGTGCATCCATAAAACCGTCAAGTGCTTCTTTGGCTTCTGACTCCGTGGGTTCAATCAACAGGCACTCTGGCACCAGCAATGGAAAATAGGTGGTTGGTGCGTGATAACCTAAATCCAGCAGACGTTTGGCAAAATCCATGGCGGACACATGAAAATCCCTGGCTTCATTTTTAAGCGTAATAATAAACTCATGGCTGGCACGGCGCTGGTCATCGGCTAAATCAATCGCCAGTGTAAAACCGCGACGTTTGGCTTCTACCATCATATAGTTTGCATTTAAGGTAGCAAACTCTGCTACCCGTACCATGCCTTCACGACCGAGAAAACGCATATAAATATAGGCTCGCAACAATACACCGGGGTTACCCATAAACGCAGATAAACGACCGATAGAGTCAGGACAGTCCTGTTCTGTTAAATACCGGTAGCTGTCATTTTCTTTTGTCACTGTGGGTAAGGGCAAAAACGGTTTTAAGCGCTCGCCAACACCAACCGCACCGGAACCCGGTCCGCCACCGCCATGTGGTGTTGAAAAGGTTTTATGCAAATTGGAATGGATAACATCAAAACCCATATCACCGGGGCGAATTTTTCCCAGGATGGCATTTAAATTGGCACCATCGTAATACAGCAAACCGCCGGCCTGGTGAATAATCTGCGCAATTTTTTCAATTTTCCGTTCAAACACACCCAGTGTTGATGGATTGGTTAACATCAAACCGGCGGTTTGTGGCCCGACACTCTGCTCTAAAGCATCAATATCAACATCACCATTTTCAGCAACCGGTATTTCTCGAACAGTAAAACCACACATCACAGCAGTCGCCGGATTCGTCCCGTGGGCAGCAGAGGGTATCAGTATTTCTTTTCTGGCAGTGTCACCACGTGATTTATGATAGGCATCGATCATCGCCACACCGGCAAACTCACCCTGGGTACCGGCCATGGGTGCTAATGAAAAGGCATCCATACCGGTAGCTTCACACAACATCGTCTGCAGTTCATACATACAGGCCAGAAAGCCCTGATTCTGTGCATCGGGGGTTAGCGGATGCGCATTTAAAAAACCGGGCAGCATCGCCAGTGAGTTACAGGCACGCGGGTTGTACTTCATGGTACAGGAGCCCAGCGGATAAAATTCAGTGTCGATAGAAAAGTTCTTTTGCGACAGAATAGTGTAATGACGCACCGCCTGTAATTCGGAAACCTCTGGCAGACGGGCACTTTTTTTACGCAGTAAATTATCAGCAATGGCAGCAATTGATGCTTTTTCAGCCGGTGCCTGTGGTGCTCCCTTACGGCCGGATGATGAATGCTCAAAAATCAACATTATACGGTCTCCACTGCGGATAAAACGCGGCTGTTTAACACCTCATCCAGGGCCTGTGCATAAGCATCGATATCCTGTTCGTTACGCATTTCAGTGGTACAAACCAGAATGGCGTTACCCAGTTCAGGATAATCTTTTGCCAGGTCAAAACCGCCAAGAATACCTTTAGCCATCAAAGCTGACAGCACTTCTGCAGCATTTGTTTCCAGCTGCAGAACCGTTTCATGAAAATGCGTACTGTTAAAAACCTTACTGACACCATCGATTGCGGTTAATTTTTCAACCAGTGTATTATTATTGGCGAAACAGGCGGCGGCGGTTTTTTCCAGACCGTCTGCGCCCTGAATGGCCATATAAATAGTTGACGCAGTGACCACCAGCCCCTGATTGGTACAGATGTTCGAGGTCGCTTTGGAACGGCGAATATGCTGTTCACGTGCCTGCAACGTTAAAACAAAACCTTCCTTACCATCGAGATCAACAGTACGGCCGACAATACGGCCGGGCATTTGTCTGACCAGCGACTGCCGGCAACACAGCAGCCCATAATATGGACCACCTGCTGACATCGGTGCGCCTAAAGGCTGACCGTCACCACAGGCAATATCAGCACCTTTAATTTTTTCGTCGGTTCCCCACTCTCCCGGCGGGTTTAACACCGCAACCGTTAAGGGGTTGATGACCGCAATCACTAAAATATTATTTTCATGCGCCCAGTCGGTAATCTCGTCTACCGACTCCAGACAACCGAAAAAATTAGGCTGCTGTAATACCAGCGCAGTAATATCATCGCCGGCCTGCTGCTTGAATTGTTCCAGCTGAACCGTCCCCGTGGTTTTATCATAAGCCACTTCCAGCAGTTCAATCTGCTGGCCTTTAACAATAGTGTGTGCGGTTTTCCGGTAAACCGGGTTCACCGAAGTCGGTATTAAAATTTTACGTGACTTTGATTTACGATTGGCTCGCACCGCCATCAATATAGCTTCGGCCAGTGACGATGCACCGTCATACATTGATGCATTGGAAACATCCATTGCTGTCAGTGCAGTCATCATGCTTTGATATTCGTAGGTTAACTGTAATGTCCCCTGTGAAGCCTCAGCCTGATAAGGGGTATAAGCACTGTAGAATTCACCGCGGGTGGTAATCTGCCAGACCGCTGCCGGAATATGATGCTCATAGGCACCGGCACCTAGAAAACAGACAGCACTGGTATTCCGGGCAGCTCGCTGCTGCATTAAACGAGAAATATCCATCTCATTCATTCCCTGAGGAATCGCATCCAGAACCCCGGCTCGCAGGTGTGCAGGAATTTCATCAAATAAATCATCAATAGAATCAGCACCGATGCTTTCCAGCATCTGTGTTATTTCCAGATCGGTGTGGGGGATAAATGGCATAAAAACTAGTTGGCAGTTGGCAGTTGGCAGTTGGCAGTTGGCAGAAATATTAAGAACTCATATGAAACAGGTCAAACAGTTTTTGCTTTTAACTGCAAACGGCTGCCTGCATACTTTTTTATTCGTCAATTTCAGCCTGGTAGGCTTCAGCATCCATTAAATCATCAATTTCCTTGGCAGAAGGTTTTATTTTAAACAACCAGCCATTATCATACGGTGAAGCATTAATCACTTCAGGCTCATCCGCCAGTGCTTCATTAACTTCGATAACTTCGCCACTGATCGGCATATAAACATCAGAAGCCGCTTTCACCGACTCCACTACACAGCATTCATCACCCGCAACAAACTCAGTACCAACTTCAGGCAATTCAACAAACACCAGATCACCGAGCAATTCCTGCGCATGGTCACTAATACCGATGGTAATCAGACCGTCTTCTTCAACGCGCAACCATTCATGTGATTTTGTATATTTTAATTCTAAAGGGACTTCACTCATTTTTATTACCCGTCTTCATTGTCGATATTTTTGTGTGACGTATTATACGCCGCAACTTTAGAAAAATTAACATCTATCGTTAAATGTTTAAACACCGGAATATGCAACCATCTCTGCCGGATTTCTGGTGGTTCAGAATAAATAACCGTTATACCGGCTTGCCATCTCGCACAAATACCGGTTTTACAACCCTGGCATTTAATAACTTACCGCGAATTTCCACCTGGCAGTGATCACCAATCTCTACCGGCACACGGGCAAGCGCAATGGACTTTTGCAGGCTGGGCGAAAACGTTCCGCTGGTTATTTCACCGCTAAGCTGCTCCCCCTGAACCTCCAGCACCACTTTCTGGTGTCCGCGTAACACACCCCGTTGCTCCAGGATCAAGCCGACAATTTTCTGCTTCACCCCTTCGGCTTTTTCTTTTTCAAGAGCGCTACGACCAATAAATTTTCGTTCTTCCGGCTGCCAGGCAATGGTCCAGCCCAGACCTGAAATTAATGGTGAAGTATCTTCCGTCATATCACTGCCGTATAGATTCATACCGGCTTCCAGCCGCAGCGTATCGCGCGCGCCCAGACCACAGGGCTTTACCCCGGCAGCGGCCAGTTTATCCCATAATGCTGCAGCCTCGGAGTCCGGCAGCATGATCTCAAAACCATCCTCACCGGTATAGCCGGTACGACCGACAAACCAGTCACCACAATCGGCACCATAAAACCGTTTTAATGGCGTTGCTGCTTCCACCACATCAAGTGGCAGTACAGTAAAAGATTTTTCACGTGCCTTCGGCCCCTGTACCGCAATCATGGCAAGCTCATCACGCTCTTTTACCTTGACTGAAAAATCTGGCGCATGTTGATTTATCCAGGCCAGATCCTTCTCCCGGGTCGCCGCATTCACCACCAGCCGATACCAGTCGTCTGACAGGTAGTAGGCGATTAAATCATCAATGACACCACCATCCTGTTTCAACATACAGCTATACAGCGCTTTACCGCTTTCATTGAGTTTGGCAACATCATTGGCCAGTAGATATTGCAGAAAACCTTTGATATCACCACCGCTCAAATCAACAATAACCATATGCGAAACATCAAACATACCGGCATCGTTGCGCACCTGATGGTGTTCGTCTATTTGTGAGCCATAATTAACCGGCATCATCCAGCCGGCAAAATCAACGATTTTGCCTTTATATTCCACGTGTTTGTCAAAAAGAACCGTTTTATTTGTCATAATTTAAAGTCTTAGTATTTTCAGCGGATGAATTTTACACGGTTTAAGCCAGTAGAGTCCTGATAAAAACTAATGTTACTGAAAAAACAGCTTCTACAGAGGAGCACGAAGAAGCTATTATTTCTTTTCTTTAATCAGACCCTGTGCATCAGTGAGGGATGTCGCTATATAACAGGCAGTGCCTTTATTAACTACTTTTACGGTGCTCTTCATCTGCGTCCATCTGCGGAACAGTACTTGAAGAAAGCTAAACACCCAGCGCCTGTTTAATAATGCGATACTTCACTGCCGGCAGAGAATCAATCAGTAGCAGACCGGCATTGCGAATTTCTGAAACCAGAGTATTATTATTGCCAAACAGTTCTTTAAAACCGGTCATTGAGTTTTCCATTATCTGATTCGCCCCCTTACGCCGCCGCTGATATTTTGACAGAGTATGCAGGGCTGACCATTGGCGTTTTGCTTTTTTTGCAGTGAGCAGCACCTCGGCTAATGCGAAAGCATCGGCGATGCCCAGATTAGCTCCCTGCCCGGCCAGCGGATGAATGTTATGGGCCGCATCACCGATTAATGCCAGACCCGGTTTGACATATTCCTGCACATGACCATGGCTCAATGGAAACAGATATCGCTGACCGACAGCCCTGATTTCACCCAGCTTATATTGTGCCGCTTCAGCCAGCGCGGTGCTAAAAGCTCCGTTTTCCAGAGACATTAACTGCTGCGCTTCTTCCTCATCCAGTGACCACACAATTGAACACTGACCGGTAAATAACGGCAGAAAAGCCAGCGGCCCGCTCGGCATAAAACATTGCCAGGCTGTGTGCTGATGTTTTTCACTGGTCGTCACATTACATACCAGCCCCTGCTGCTGATAGGCTTTACTGAAATGTTCAATGCCTGCTGCCGCTCTCACCCTGGAATGAACACCGTCGGCCGCCACCAATAAAGTCGCTCGAATTTCCCGGCCTGAGGCCAGGCGCAATAAACTGGTGGCCAGCAAAGCATCCTCACTAACCGGATAATGAATATCGGTTATTTCCTGCGGACATAAATAATGAATATTTCCTGCCGCCAGTACTCGCTTGAGCAGCATTTGCTGCAGCACATTGTTTTCAACAATCGCCCCCAGTTCGGGAACACCCAGCTCGGCACTGTCGAACTGAATCTGTCCGGCTCCGGTTTGATCCCAGACAAACATTTTTTCAAATGCACATAAACGCTCAGCCAGAGGGGAATCAAAAACACCGGTTTGTGAATAGCGCTGCAAAGCAATACGGTTGATGGCCGACACCCGGCAATCGGGTTCTTCATTAACCGGTTTAAGTTCACTTCGTTCTACCAACGCAACTGAAAATTCAGTGTCAATCAATTCATTGGCCAGTGTTAAACCAACAATACCACCGCCAACAATAACAATGTCAAAAGTATCGCTATTATTGCCAGCATCACGGAAGGAAGCGGTACGCGCACTCATAAGCCCAGCCCCCGCCCCAGACGTGATAAACGACCATTCAAGCCCATACTTTGTTTTGCCAGCAAATGTTTTGCCTCCGGTATAATGTCAACCAGAAACAAACTCAAGCTACGCATATGAGCCAGTGGTTTGATGTTATTGGAGAACACCCTGACCAGCAGGTCGGTAAACCGGTATACCTGTTGTATGTCCTGATCACGCTAAGCTGCATATTGCTGTAATACCGCAGGGCTGCCAATATCGTCGCCGTTGCGGACAGATGCAACCATCAGTTCAGACAGCAACGCCACATCTCTCAATGCCAGATTAAACCCCTGGCCGGCAACCGGATGCACGCTATGTGCAGCGTTGCCGATAAGGGCAACACGTTCTGCCACAGTCTGGCTGGCAGACTGTAAAAACAGAGGATACACCTGCCGCTGACCGGCTTTTTTAATCTGCCCCAGACGAAAACCAAAACGTTGCTGTAACTGCTTTAAAAAAGCCGCTTCATCCAGCGCCAGTAATTCTTCCGCCTGCGCCGATGGTACTGTCCACACCACCGAACAACGATTGCCCGTCATCGGCAAAAATGCTAACGGGCCATCTTCCGTAAAACGCTCATACGCCACATTGTTATGTTTTTTACCGGGAGTAATATTAGTGATTAATGCTGACTGAAAATAGTTTTTACGGCTATGACCAATATTCAATAACTGCATTACCTGCGAATTATTGCCATCGGCGGCCACCAGCAAAGCGGCGCTTAAGGTTTGCCGTTGCGTATCGGCCGGACCAGCACTTTTCACCTCAACCTGCACGGTATCAGGCTGTTCAGCTGAAGTATTGCGTACCTGCTGCACCGCACAGACTTCTGCCGGACACAGCAAAGTAATATTCGGTGCCGCATTCATCGCGGCATACAACTGCTGGCCGATCGCACGGTTTTCCAGCACATAACCTAATGCAGCCACCCCTTCCTGCTGTTTGCTCAAACGTGTAATACCCAGATGTCCGCGATCTGAAATATGAATATGATCAATTGCCTCGGCATAAGGTTCAAGCACGGACCATAACCCCATGCCATCAAAAATACAGCGACTGCCATAAGAAAGCGCCACCGTGCGATCATCGTAACAGGGCTGTGCATCCGTGTTTAGCGCAAAGGCTTCGACCACTGCAATTTTTAATGCACTGTCTTTTAAAGCACAGGCAAGGCTGGCACCGGCAAGCCCACCACCGATGATGATGATATCGAATTGCTTGTCTGTTCTGGTCTTTGACATAAAGGTTATTACTTCAGGGGTCGAATAGTTGCAGGGGTCGGAGTCATTTTAATCGCAAAATTATTCATAACGGCCTCTTCTAAAAAATGACTCCGACCCCGGGTGCCTGGACCCCGGTAGCTTGCAAATAAAAAATCATGAAGCCATCACTGCTTCAACTTCTGCCACTGTTCGTGGCAGCCCTTTAGTCAACAGCTCATGACCGTCTTTGGTTACCAGTAAATCATCTTCAATACGCACACCGGTATTCCACCAGCGTTTGGCACCCCGGCTACCCGCCGGAATATACAAGCCAGGCTCCACTGTTAACACCATGCCCGGCTCCAGCAAGCGCCAGTTATTATCCACTTTATAATCACCCACATCATGGACATCCATACCCAGCCAGTGACCGGTACGATGCATATAATATTTCATATAACCGCCATCTTTAATCAGCTGCGCCGGCTTGCCTTTTAGCAGCCCGATGTCAACCATGCCTCTGGTTAATACTTTTACCGCAGCATTATGCGGATCATTCCAGTGATTACCCGGCTTAACCTTGTTAAAGGCCGCCTGCTGTGCCTGCAACACCAGTTCATAAATTTCCTGCTGCGGCACTGTGTATTTACCATTCACCGGAAAGGTGCGGGTAATGTCGGCAGCATATCCCTGATATTCAGCACCGGCATCAATCAACACCAGTTCTTTGTCATTTAACACCGCACTATTTTCTATGTAATGTAAAATACAGCTGTTTTCGCCACCACCAACAATGGAACTGTATGCCCAGCCGGCGCCATTACGTTTGAATTCAAAAAGAAACTCTGCCTCCAGTTCGTATTCCTTCATCCCCGGCTGACATTTTTTCATGGCATTAATATGCGCCTGCACGGATATTTTTGCTGCTTTACGCATAATGCTGATTTCTTCACGACTTTTATACAGGCGCATATCATGCAGTAAATATTCCAGTGAAACAAATTCGTAAGGCGCTCGCGCCCCGCGACGCGACTGCGCACGTAAATCATTGACACATTTCAGCACGTGCTGGTCAAAAGAAGGATTCAGGCCAATACTGTAATACACACTTTCCCGGCCTTCCATCAAACCCGGTAAAATTTCTTCCAGGTCCTCAATCGGATAGGCATCATCCGCATTAAAATGTTCTACCGCACCATCCATACCGTAACGCCTTCCGTCCCAGGTTTCCTTTAACGGATCACGGTCACGGCAGAATAAAATAAACTCGCCCTGCTTACGGTTCGGGATTAAAACAATGACAGACTCCGGTTCATTGAAGCCGCTTAAATACATAAAGTCACTGTCCTGACGAAAACCGTGTTCAACATCGCGATTACGCACCAGTAAGGGTGCCGAAGGCAGTATTGCCACAGAGTTTTCATGCATCATACGCATTAACTGCTTGCGCCGTCTGCTATATACTTTTTTATTCAAGTTACATTTCTCGCTATTAACTAAAAAACGGAGTCCGCAAACCACGCGAAAGCCGCGAGTTTAAAAATAAAACGAACTGACGATTGATTGGTTTGCCCTGTTCACTGACAAAATGCTTATCATTCAATGCACCGTCGTTGAAGACTGTAACGGCTGCAACTCTTCATAGATCAACAGCACTCCCACACGAACGTATTCACAGACTTCCATAAAAGCCACTTCATCTTCTTCAGAATTTCCTTCTTCAACCGCCTGCTCGGCCTCATCATCAGCCACATAACCGGCACGTGAAATCTCCAGAATATCCTTAATTAATTCCTTACTGTTCTCCGGCAATACCGTATCTTCCTTGATACCTCCCGCAGCAAGACCGTAAACAAAACCCTGACACCAGAGGCCCAGCCCTTCAACCCGGTCTTCCAGCGGGTCATCGTCATCAGGTAACATCAGCTGAAAATCAATTTCATTATTATTCATCTGCTCTACCGATATCTGATAAATTTTCATTAACTCCCGACCCGCCGCCTGTAAACCGGCACTGCTTTCCTCGTGCTCACCCAGCACATGCAACATCCATTTAGAAACATCAGTAGCTCCCTGCGCGCATAACATACCGCACAGGGCACCATGCGACTCGGTCGCACCCAGCGCCGCATTAAGGTTAAATAACATGTCTTCCAGTTGAGGAATATCGGGAAAAGTCTGCATATAAAATAACAAAGAGTCAAAAAGGGTCAGTTTAACCCGAAGCTGAAAGAATTACCCCTGCTACAATGCAGGAAATTACGCTAATTTAAGTAAATTTTCCATAGCATTTGACCGAAAGCCATTCTCATCCTACTATTAGCTCCATGACTGACACAATTACAAGAATAGACAAACTCGAACAACAGGTAAACGAGCTTCTCGATATCTGCCAGCGGCTGGGAGATGACAATCAGGATCTACGTTCGCAGTTGCAGGCACTCAACTATGAGCGCTCGGGCTTAATAGAACAAAAAGAAAAAGTCCGTGTTCAGGTCGAATCAATGATTACCCGTTTACGCTCAATGGAAAAAGCTTGAGTGATACCACTTATTCAACACTTATCAGCCTGTTTAATAACAAATTTAGTAACAAATTAGTCGAGACTTCACGTGAGTAAACCTGAACCGTTAACGATTACCATCATGGATAAGGAATACCGTGTTGCCTGTCCCGAGGAAGAAAGAGATAATTTACTGGCATCAGCCGATTTACTGAATGAAAAACTCAATGAAATCAAACAACAGGGTTCTGTTATTGGCACTGAACGAATTGCCATCATGACCGCCCTGAATATGAGCCACGAAATATTACACAATAAATCACTGCTATCCGAGCATGAAGAGGTCAAACAGCGTATTGACAAACTGTCCGGACGCATCTCTGACAGCATGCGTGACATTCAATTAATTTAAAATCGCCAAACGGCATTTTTTCTGTCATTTTTAGTTGATTTAAAAGATACATTACTTACAATGGTAGGTACAGAATAGCCACTGGCAGCAAAACAAAGCCGCCAGACCAGTATTCACAGTTTTGACATCTCTGGGATGTACGTAAGCAACCTGTATTATCCCTTGAGCCTTAAATACTGACACCGGGAGCTGGATTGTTGGCGCTGTGTGCGTTACCGCTTTGGCGGGAGGCCTGACGCGTCACCACTGACTCCCCCCTGAACTTTCCGGTTCAAGGTCAACAGTATTTGCTACGGCATTTCTGGAGATGTCATCTTATACCGGGTATCGCGGACAGCCGCGATACCGAGAGCAGCAGCCGTAACCCGGCTGATTCCTGCCCACGCCAGCCAATCTGTTTATGACTGACAACTCAATTTTTAATTCTCCAGCAAATCAATCCCGGCAGAATATTGCAGCGGCTGACATCAGACAACAGAAACGTCTGTTACGAAAAACCTTATCTAGCACAATTCAGCAACAGCACAGTGCCAGCCTGCAGCAGCGTGTTACACAACAGCAAAGCTACAAAAACAGCAAACATATTGCCTGTTATCTGGCCAATGATGGTGAAATTGATCCCATCCAGATTATTGAACATGCCTGGTTCAACGGTAAAAACATTTATTTACCGATACTTTCTCCGTTAAAAAACAGTCTGTATTTTGCCCCGTATACAGCTGACAGCACATTTAAAATGAATCGTTTCGGTATTCCGGAGCCGGAATGTCATGCATCACAATGGAAAAAAGCCGGGCAGCTGGATTTGCTATTACTACCGCTGGTTGCTTTTGATACCGCAGGTAACCGTATCGGCATGGGCGGCGGTTTCTACGACCGCACCCTTGCCTATTTACAGCACCGTACACAATGGAAGAAACCCAGATTAATCGGACTGGCGCATGAAATTCAAAAAGTAGCGCAACTAGAGCGGCAACACTGGGACATACCACTGAATATCATTATTACCGAGAAACAGTGTTACCGTGCGGAATAAACTTTCTGTAATTATTCGAGTTATAACAGCAAGATTCTGCACCGTAACAGGGTACTAACTACCTTCCCGCATTGAAACCTCAGGCAGCAGGAGAGAGCTTAAACTGCCGGAATAAAGACTAGAACCTCAACCCCCCTCACCATAGCACGGGTAAAACACCGTAATACGCTATCGTAATGACAATACAAGCAGAGAAACTCTGATCAGCTCTGGCTACTGTGACAGAAACAACTGGTAGGCCGGGTTATCGGTTTCTTCCCAGTAGGGATAAGCCAGCGAGTCCAGATACTCGGCCAGCTGACTACGCTCTTCTTGTGGAATCTGCAGCCCCACCAGAACACGACCAAATGCTGCCCCATGGTTTCGATAATGAAACAGGCTAATGTTCCAGCGGGTACCAATACGGGTTAAAAAGTCCAGCAGGGCCCCGGGGCGCTCAGGAAACTCAAAACGATAAAGCACTTCATCTTTAATAGCTGCGTGCCCGCCAACCAGATGCCGGACATGCATCTTAGCCATTTCATTATCCGTCATATCCAGCACCGGATATTTTTTTACCTTTAATTTTTTAATCAGATCCAGTCGCTCGGTTTTACCATCACGCAATTGCACACCGGCAAATACCTGTGCCTGTGCTGCATCTGAATAACGATAGTTAAATTCAGTAATCCCGCGCTTGCCAATGGTCTGGCAAAAACTTTTAAAACTACCCGGACGTTCAGGGATGGTTACCGCAAATAAAGCTTCACGATGCTCGCCTATTTCAGCACGCTCAGATACATGGCGCAGGCGATCAAAATTCATATTAGCACCACTATTGATTGCCACCAAAGTTTTGCCATTCAGTTTTTTCTGCGCCACATATTTTTTCAAACCTGCCACTGCCAGTGCCCCGGCAGGCTCGGTTATTGACCGGGTATCATCAAAAATGTCTTTTATTGCGGCACATATTTCATCGGTACTCACCGTAATAATCTGGTCAACACATTGCTTTGCTACCCGGTAAGTTTCTTTTCCCGCCTGTTTTACCGCAACTCCATCGGCAAAAATGCCAACGTGATCTAAAACAACACGGCGTTTTTTCAGAAAAGCCATCGCCATACAGGCAGCATCTGCCGGTTCAACCCCTATAATCCGGGTTTTCGGGCTAAGATACTTCACAATAGAGCCAACACCGGCAATAAGTCCGCCACCACCGACCGGAACAAAAATAATATCAATAAAATCAGCATACTGACGAATAATTTCAAGACCAATGGTGCCCTGCCCGGCAATGACATCCGCATCATCATAAGGATGTATAAAATCCAGCTTTTTTTCAGCCGCTAAAGCCGTGGCATAGGCACAGGCTTCATCGTAGTTATCACCGATCAGAATAGCCCTGGCACCATACGATTTAACCGCATCCACCTTGATACCCGGCGTGGTTTTTGGCATCACAATGGTTGCACTCAAACCCAGTTTTTTTGCCGACAGCGCCACACCCTGTGCATGATTGCCGGCCGATGCTGCGACCACACCTTTTACCTTTTTTGTTCGCATTAACTGATAAATACGGTTATAAGCACCGCGCAACTTGAACGAAAAAACACTTTGTAAATCTTCACGCTTCAACAACACCCGATTATTCTGGCGTTTGCTTAAGGTTTTTGCGACCTCTAGCGGTGTTTCTACCGCAACATCATAAACCCGGGCGGTTAGAATTTTCTCTATATATTTTTTAGTCATTTATCAGGCGCTAAGTTGTAAGTTGTAAGTTGTAAGTTATAAGTTATAGATAAATATAGCAACTGTTCATTATATATAGCCCAGCTCATCACTAATGAGCGCCACACTTACAACCAGCCTTCATAACATGTATCATTCGCACACGAAAATTTAAAAAGTGACCCACGGGAGAAAAACATGACCCAGGATGAAATGAAAAGAAAAGCTGCAGAAGCGGCTTTGGAATATGTAATTACCGATGAAATTGTTGGCGTTGGCACCGGCTCGACGGTCAATCATTTTATCGACGTCCTCGCTGACATTAAACATACCATCAAAGGCGCAGTATCAAGCTCGGTCGCTTCAACCGAGCGGATGCAGGCTCATGGTATCCAGGTTTATGACCTCAACGAAGTCAACGGCATTGAGGTATACATTGACGGTGCTGACGAGTCAGACCACTATTTAAACCTGATTAAGGGCGGCGGCGGCGCATTAACCCGTGAAAAAATTATCGCCGGTGCCAGCAAAAAATTTGTCTGTATTGCGGATGAATCCAAACTGGTTGATGTTATGGGCAGCTTTCCCCTGCCGGTAGAAGTTATCCCTATGGCCCGCAGCTTTATCGCCAGAGAACTGGTAAAACTGGGCGGACGTCCGGTTTACCGCGAAGGCTTTGTCACCGACAATGGCAACGACATCCTGGATATTCATGATTTAAAAATCATGCAACCGATAAAACTGGAAAATGAAATGAATGCTTTGCCCGGTATTGTCACCGTTGGTATTTTTGCCAATCGCCCGGCAGATGTATTGATATTAGGCACACCGCAAGGCGCTAAAACGGTTTTATCCAAATAGGGCAATACAGAACCACCGGGGTTGGCCAGAAAGAGAAGTTGTAAGTCTTAAGTTACAAGTTGTAAGTTTTAAGTTTTAAGTTTTAAGTTTAAAAACATAAATCAAAAGAAACTTGTTAAACAGAAGGTTATCCAGTTTTTCACTTGCTACTTACAACTTAAGACTTACAACTTCTCTTAAGGCTCAATGGCAGTTATTGAACCAGAAACAGCTTTGCTCTGCTCAAAAGTATGTTTCGGCGTGAAACCCGATGGCTTTTCTATTAAAACTTCTTCCTGAAGCCCATGGTCGCCATGGCTTCATCACCGGCATTGTCCAGCGTGCTGCTTATATCCTTGTCTGCGGATTTAAATCCGTAACCCACATAAAGATTGGTTAGTTTGGACATTTTATGGTTATAGACCAGGGCGGCACTCTTGCTCCCGGAAGCCGTTACTGTATCCTTAACCTTGTACTGGCCGGCGCTCAGAATAATCTGGTTATTTTTATTAAAACTGTAATAGGTGCTGGCAAAAAGATAATCAGCACCGCTCAGGTCTTTCGCTGCTTCATACTGCAGACTGACAAAAAACGATTTGGTACGATAATGACCACCTGCTTTATACGCGCTTTTAACCAGGCAGTTTGATGTTACATCACATTCAGCAACCGACTGACCGTCATTGGGCACATCACCGGTCTGAGCATTAATCCAGTCAGCAAAAAGCAGCCAGGTTTTATTCTGCCAGCGAATGCCCATACCATTGGTTTCATCACTGCTGCCTGAAAAAGTGGTATTGGCCACTATCCTGATACCGGCCATGTCAGGACTGACATATTGCAGGGTATTGCTCTGGCGTCCACGATTGATACCGCGACGCGAATCATGCAATATCGCAGACTGCATTTTCAGAAAACCGCGTGCTTCCAGTGGTGTACGATACAATGGGTCGACTTTTTCACCGGTCTGTTTGTAGTTGCTCGACATAGTGCCAACCTTGAATATACCCAGATTCCATTTTATTCCGGCAAACTGATCCCGACCTTCGATATCACCACTACCTTCACGAGGCGCACCATTCACCGCATCATTTGATGGCGCTGTGGTTGCCGGATCCAGCACATTCACCTGAAACTCGACCTTATAGATTGCCTTTGTACCGTTACCCAGATCTTCCGAGCCTTTGACACCGAGCGTCGAATAATTACTGGACAACGTCAGATTATTGTCGGCGCCGATAATATCATTATCTGCCTGGTTAAGGCTGATATGCACATTACCGTAAATATTGGGGGCGGCGATAACAGCAGGTGCTGACAGAACCGTTGCCAGTGTAATGATTAAAATCGATTTTTTCATTTAACAGAACTCTTGTTTTTCTGGTTAAGGATAAATTCTTTGGGCGTGATTATACACTAACAAAAAAGTTGGCAGTAGGCAGTTTGCAGTGAAAACCGAGGTGCGGGAAACCGTGTAAAGGCATGTGGGCGAGTGCTGCAGGATTCGCGCGGATCGGGGCCGAAGTCAAACCAGGTCATGCACCGCATATTTCTAACTACCGCTTATCTGATTTAACTCCGGCACCTGAATATTAAAGCAGAC
>JAJRUQ010000065.1 GCA_024277705.1 Gammaproteobacteria bacterium | reverse complement strand
CTGGTAGCCAAGGTTCCACATGCCAATGATCCAGCACGGCAATGTGGCGAGCACAAAATAATTCATCAAGCGTTGCACATTGGCTGAATCTCTAATATGTGGTCCAGAGTCAAGCGGCCCGGAGCGGGTAGGCGCTGAGGTTGAATACATAAAACGATCGAGCAGGGTAAACATTGCACGGTTAACGGAGTGATCACTCTGCTGCGCAAACTTCATACGTAAGTCATCAAATTTATTTTGCAGGCCCATTAACCGTCCCTTTCAATTTGTTCAAGATTGAGCCGTAATACTGCACCATAATCATATTTGGCCGGGCAAACATACGAGCACAATGCCAGGTCTTCTTCATCCAGTTCCAGACAACCTAGATCCTGTGCCAGGTCAGTGTCTTTTACTAGCAAAGCCCGCAGTAAAGGAGAGGGTAGAATATCGAGTGGCATAACCCGTTCAAAATCAGCCACCGGTATCATCGCTGTGGCTCTGCCATGTAAACTCGTGGAAAAAAGTTCTTTGATAAGCGGTTTTCGCAACCAGCCAAATAAACGGGAGCGGTTTTCACTATTGTGAATCAGTGTTATTTGCTGGTGATAATGTCCAAGATAGGCATATGGACCCTGTGATGTATGGCCGCTCAAAACAGAGCCTGAAATAGCCCGATAATCGAGTTTACCGTCCACTTCATTTGCTAGCAGCTGCTGGATGCTCGCACCTTATCGTGTTCGTAATAAACGTGGTTGTGTCGCTGCCGGGCCTGCCAGCGCCACTACCCGCTCTGTCCAGATTCGACCACTGGTAAATAGCTTACCGACGGCAATTACATCCTGATAGCCGATATGCCAGACACTTCTGTTTGCATCCACCGGAAATAAATGATGAATATGGGTACCGACTAAACCTGCGGGATGAGGCCCGCTAAATTCCACCCGTTGCAGACGATTAATGTTTGCCTTATCAACAGACCAGTGCTGGCCCGTGCATAGAAAAACGGTGCCACTGGTTAATCGAGTCAGTATGATGAGGCCCTGATTAAATGCCTCTTGATGCTCCTTTAAAATCACTTGCGGATTTGCCGCCAGCGGTCGCGTATCGATGGCGGTAACAAAAATCGCGTCTGCTTTTGCCTGCGAATGGGGTACCTGACTATTTGGCCGCGTCCGCAGGGTGGTCCACATGCCGGAGCTCAGTAATATCTCTCTGACGAGAGCTTCGTCAAGCTGTGCTAACGCTTCTGCTTTGAATGAGGTGAAATGTTTTTCTAGCGTTGAATTTTTGTTGAGACTATTGTTGTCCAGCACGCTATCATGCTGCTTGTCATCGAGCTCAATAACTATAGACTGCAAAGCTCTGCGGGCACCAATATTGATTTCTGCTATTTTGCCGTTTCCCGGGGATGTAAACTGCACCAGTGAATCATGTTTATTAAAAAACAGAGCCTGGCCAAGCCCGACGGGATCGCCTGGTTTGACCAATAGCTTTGCTTTAAGTCCCTTGAAATCTGATGTTAGCAGTGCCACATGATTTACCGGCGGTGCATCATCAATGACTTGCTCAGGAGCGCCTGAAAGTTGAATGTCCAGACCTTTTTTTATTTTTATTTTTAACATTATATTTAGTATCACTGCTGTCCCGTTAACTCGGCATTGTCATCCTGACCGAAGCGTAGCGTAGTGGAAGGATGACAGAATTACTGTACCACTACTTTTCATGTTATAAATATAACAAATGTTGGTATGGCCTTATGTAATCGAGTCTCTGGTTATAATCAAAATAGTTAACGGGACAGCAGTGATTTAGTATCTAAATAATCTGATATCTAAAAGCAGGTAAAGACCATCTTATTTCAGTTCCTTATTATTGTTGCGCGCTATTACTATTTCATGCTATCGATGTGCTGCAATTGATGTACATCATGACAGCTCCAGCAACTCAGCTTTTCAAAAACGATACCCTTGTCTTCAAAGCGTGGATGTTTCTTTTTTGTTTTGGCATGACAGCGGTAACAGGCATCCGCCTGTTGCTGCTGATCGGCCATGGCATTTTCTGTACTATGAAGTTTGTGGCACTCCGAGCAGGTCATTTTGACTTCAGCATGTATGCTGCCCTGCCATTTCATGCCTTCATTTGCGCCCATTTTTTTCGCATGACAATGCAGGCAGGCGTCAAGCTGTTTATCGGCAGGTAACTGTTTATCAGTACCAAATGTAATCACTTTGGGAAAGCCTTTGCCACCGTGCGCTCTTGAGATATGAAAACTGCCGGGACCATGACATGATTCGCATCCACGTTGAGAAAAAGGTGTGTCTGGATTTTTTTTGTTGCCATGCGGTCCTTTTAACATTATCTGGATAATTTCCCCGGAATGGCATACGGTGCAGGATTTCGTACCTTGTTGAGTATATTGCGGCGCTGGCATACCCAGCTTAGGACTGGAAATATTAGAGTTAGAATTGGCTTTTTCCGCAGCACTGACCGGATTCAAAATAATACCCGCCATCAAAATCAGCGGGAATATTATTCCCGAACCGATAGCAACCACTATCTTGTTATAAAAACGTTTTACTGGTTTCATACTATCCCCATCATTTATCTTCACTCTAGTTTCTGGCAACAGCAGTATTCGTCTACTACGGCAAATCACTACGGCAAGCTTTAATCGATCTTGTGTGCTGTTGCGGTATCGGCCGTTCGACCTTTAGCATGACAGGTGGTACAGCCTTCCTGAACGATAGCGCCGGTTTTGTCGCCAGTTGGACCGCAGACATCAACACGAACTCTAGTGGTGCCATCATTTTCCTGACAAACATCAAAATGACCGCCATTGAGCTCCATATGAACGCTCGCCGAAGCGCTGGCATGGCAGACGGAGCAGGTCGCAGTGTTTGGTGTGATCTTATTGTTATCTGAGGGGTCAGTTGTATCTGTACCACGATTAATACTGGTACTCAAAACACCACTGTCTACTTCGACCGGGTAAAAACCATCATCCGTGTGACAGGCCAGGCAATTGCTAACGCGCTGTGGATAGCGAATATCATCTACCGCATGTTTTCTATGAACAAAATGCTTGAAATCCATGGGGCCACTGCTGGGCGTACCGCCACGGGCGGCGGCAGGATTATGGCACATGGCACAGCTATCCAGATCCTGAGTATTGCGATCTCCGTGATAACCCAGGCGCTGGTGGCAATTATCACAGCGTGCTAGTTCTACTTTCGTTCGACGTGCAACCGGATTCGCCGGATCATCGGTTATGCTGAAAAATTCATGACTTGACCTGACTGGCAATTTACCAATAGCCGAGCTTACCGACCCTGAAAAACTGACAATTCCGGTACCCGTCGCAGTTACTGGTACGACACCTAATGTGAGCGTATAGGTCATATCACCATTATCGGTGGCGTTGAGCACGCCGCCAGTATAGATATCGGTTCTGGTGGCAGCACTGTTGTTATTACCCAGGTTGGTATAATCCGTGGTATCCCAGGCCAGATAAAAAAGCAAAGCACTCGTGGTTAAATCTGCATCGTTAGCCAGATCATAAGGGGCATCATTATTACCGGGATCGGTAACGGAAAAGGTGACGTCCGGTGCGGTTCCAGCGACGCTAAAAGTAACGTCTAATATATTAAAGTCATATCGATCTGCATTTTCGTGAAGCAGAATCCGGTGCGTTTGATAGGTGCCCAGCGCAGAGCTGGTATCCGGTGCATGGCAACTGGT
>JAJRUQ010000064.1 GCA_024277705.1 Gammaproteobacteria bacterium | reverse complement strand
TTTGGCATTATTCACCGTAAGACCGCCACTACCGCCCAGTGATAAAAGACCTCCGCCAAAAAGTGAATCTGCGCTTAGGGTCAGGCCACCGGCGGCACTGAGTACAATATTATTCTGTGCTTCAATACCTGCCAGAGCGCGTGCATCAATAATATCAATATTGATGGTATCGTTATCCTGGTTAATTACAGCGTAATCTGCGCTACCGGGAACGACATTGCCCAGCAAGTTGGCTGGGTCTTCAAAAGCCCCGCCAGCAGTGTTGGACCAGAAGAATATGTTCGGCGCAACCGTGGTGGACTCAAACCTCATGATGCTGGATGTAACCGCATTGTCAAAGCTGGAAGCAGTAACACCAACCGGCACATAAACCGAATCAAAGACACCGCTGAAGACACCACCGGTACGAAGCATATCAAAACTATCCAGGTCGGCAGAAGTAAAGGTGTTATCCCACAATATAAATGCCGAACCGGCCAGGGTCACATTCCCGGTGACATCAATGAAATCATAATCCACACCCTGTGTATTACCCCCAAGATCAAAGGCAAGCACTGATTGAGAATCAAGCAAGAGCGAGCCATTGATAATCAGAACATCTGTTTTATCATTAATATTCTGGTTCTCCGGGCTTATTATTCCACCGGTAGCGATAACATCACCGATAAAAGTACCCGACCCTTTCAGCTCACCACCTGATATAAGCGTCAGCGGTGCACCATTTAAAGACAGTGAACCTGATGGAATACTGACAGCAGCACCGGGGTTGTTGTTAAACGTTGCAAAAACAGTACTGCTGCCAACACCAGAAAACTTGGAGAAAAATCCTGAATTATTAAATACCCCATCAACCGTGGTCGAATCAATATTGCCGTCATCGCCAAGATTAAAATTACCGGAATTATTGATTACAGCAGCATTGAGCAAATCAAGATTAGCCCCACCTGACATATTAACCGTGGCTCCGGGGAGCAGATCAAAAACTACCTGATCGAAGCTCACCGTACCGGCATTATTAAGGTTCAACTGTGCGCTACTGTCGAGATTTAAAATATCAAGGCCGTTACCAGTGATAACACTGCCTGCTGATATCGCCAGATTACCGAAAATGGTGGCAGCATTGGTATAGCTGGCGTTAGCAGTAATGGCAGGTGAATTAATAAAGGTATTATTACCATCCAGCAGGATGTCACTCAGATTCAGAAACCCGTAATTCTGTTCAATCGATGAGCCATTTAGCATATTCAATTTTGCTGAAATGATAGACGTGGCAGCGCCGGCAGATTTTCGGATGATACCGAAGTTTTCAATGATGCCGGGAGTAATACCTGAACTGATAATATCAAAATCATTCTGGATATCGATCAGACCGACATTACTCAGCACAACACTATCACCGAGATCGAACGGGCCATTGATTAAAGAAAGTGTCGATGAAGACAGATTTGACAGTGTGGTGCCTTGCAGAGAAACGGTATCAAACGTTACATTGCCACTAATATCAATCGCTGTACCATTACCCGAGGTAATAAGGTCACTGCGAAACACGCCACTGGTGAAAACCGCATTTTTCTGGGCAAGAACATCAAGCGTACCCGTGCCGGTAGTAATATCATTATTGACCGTTATCTGTCCGGATGAAGGGTTATTGATTCTGAGGGTAGCATTACCGTTACCGGTATTAATCAATCCATTGATAGTGATGCCGGCGGTGGCAGATGGTGTTGTCGCAGCCGGATCAGCAGCGCTTAAAACCAGATTACCACCGGCAATAGAGATACTGCCATCAATCAGGATATTACCGCCTGCCTGCAAAGTTACCGTGGTACCGGTGGTCTGGTTGAGCAGGTTAAGGTTAGCACCTGCCAGCAGGGTGATATCAATTTCAGCCTGTAATGTAATATCACCGCTTAATGCATTGATAATATCGACGCCGATAACGAAATCAACCGCACCGCCGTCAACAAAACCGATATTCGGTGCAACTGTGCCAACAGCGTTATCATCGACACCCAGCGCTGCCTGAATCGTTAGATTATTCGGATCAAGCAATACGATACCGGTGTTACCATTATTTGCACGGGTATCGATAACGCCATCAAAACCAAGACCTTGTTTACCCGAAACCTCGACAACACCACCGTTGCCTGAAACAACTCCGCCTTTCGCAGAAATACTACCTGAGTAATAGGTATTTTCATCAGACCAGACAACAACTTTACCACCATCCCCACTGTGTTTCGCATCAGCGGTAATGCTGACTTCGCTGGAAATAACGGTCTGCATTGAATTTTTTAGCTGCGTGTTTTTACCCTGATAATCACCACCGATTAAGACTTCACCACCACCGGTGGCACCCGATGCATCAATATCTGAATCTGCAAATATACCTACACGATCACCGGTAATTTCGATATAACCGCCCTTGCCTGTTTCACTGCTTGCGCTTATTGTGCCACTGTCAATGACAGCATCCTGTTGCGCGATAAAGACGATATTGCCGGCATCATCAACCGTCACTGCATTGGCACTGATGCGACCTTTACTTGAGATGTTTCCGGCAAAAACCCCGATGGAGCCGCCATTACTGATCATTTTCCCTAAATTGACGACTTTATTTTTGGGTGCCTGTACTTCAAATTCGATATTGTCGTAATTTAGTGAGTTGATGGTGACACTTTGCCCTGCCGCCAGCACGATAGAGCCATTATCGACACTGATAGTGCCTTCATTGGTGATTTTAGGTGCAACAAAGACGATTTCACCACCATCGCTTGCTGAAATAAATCCCTGATTCAGAATTTCACTGGTATTTTGTAAATCACTGAACAGATACTGGCCACTGGTAGAGCCATTAATAAAGTTTCTGTTTGAGATGTTCAGCGTCGAAGTAATTAAACCGGCGGTATTAACGGTTGCATTCTGGCCAAACACGATACCGTTGGGGTTAACCAGAAATACTTTTCCGTTTGATGTCAGATTACCGAGTATTTGCGACGGGTTCTGACCGACAATGCGGTTTAACACAGCACTGCTTGATGATTGCTGGATAAATCGAGTCGTTTCGCCCTGGTTAATACCGAACTGTTGCCAGTTGATAATAGCGCCGGGGGTATTGGTAATATTAAGGCTATGGCTGGTTGGCTGGCTGAACGAGACCGAGCCGTGCACCACTGTTGCACCGCCGGGATTGGCCTGGACGTTGACTGTCGACAAAGCCAGACAAAGACCACAGGCTAATAAATTACGTGTTTTAACTACTTCCATCTCGTTTAATCATTCATTTTTTTCACATTTAAAAAACATAATAACTGTATTTATTAGGGCTATCCAGTGCCGTTTATCGATTACCCTGTCAGTGACTAAAAGCATTGGCATCGCTACTCAACAACAACGTTCAGCTCTTTGGCCAGTCCCTGTTGTTAGTAAAACCAGGCTGTATATTTAATCAATTACACATTATTTCACTTCACATACCCGGTTCGGGTCATCACCACTGCCGATTACTCCTGTTTTTATAATGCTGGCAGCAGGATTTTGTACATTCGGTAAAGGATAAGCATCAAACTGCTGAAATGCAGGTGTTTGTGGCAGTAAAGATACTTTTCTACCCAGAACATCGGTATACCCTGACTGACCGGCGACCAGTTCCAATTTCATGCCGGTTTTACTTTCAATGCTGACCTTTCCTTCGCTAACATTGACATATAAACCGGCGGGCGCGGCCTCGGTTTTTGTTTTACTGAATAATAATTTTTCATCAACATCAATACTGTCCGGTTTGGGGACCGGATTCGTTTTGAAAAATTCAGGCACGCCGGGTAATACCAGAGGTGTCGATGATTTATTTGCCTTATACCCGGCAGACCCCTTTGCCAGTAGCTGCTCGCCAAATTCGATGCTGCCATCCCAAACGTGCGCATATAAACCTTCTCCATTCGGTAAAGTAGCGGAAGCTGAGTTACTTTCACCTGCAGACTGACAGGCGCCCGTACACAACAGGTCATAACCGGTACCACGAATACCAATAGTGGCAATGGATGTACGCATTTGATATTTTTTCGGATGCAGTTTACCAATCAGGCCGGTAATGGTACGCAGACCACCACGTAACAGACTGAATAATGCTGACGTTTTACTTTTATCTTTTTCATCAAACTTCATTTCATCCACACGAAATACAGTATTGGATTGCAGGCTGATACGGCTTTTATCTCTAAATACGATTATCGAATACGCATTTGATTTAGTGTGTAAGGTATCACCTTCAAATACCGGTGAACCGGCTTTAAGAAGTTTAGCGCTACCGTCAATCGCGTTGGCGCTGACTGAACCACGTACAAATACAACACGGGCAATGGTTTTCTCCAGCTGACGGTCACGTTGTTCTTTCAGTATACTGTTTTCACTTTCACAATCGTTTTTACACAAACGGGCATCAAATTCTGTACCACGGATACCCATGGTTGCAACCGAGGTTCGTAATTTATAACCATCAGGGTTTCTTTTGCTGATGTAACCGGTAATGGCACGCAAGCCACCGCGGAACAACCTTAATATGGCACTTGCGGTTGAATCTTTTTTAGCATTCATTTGTTCAACAGCAAAAGAACTGTTGGGACGAATAGTCATACGAGTGCCGTCTTTGAGCTTTATAATAGTGTAGCTGCGGGGCCCTGTTTTAATAACCTCACCACGTTGTATCTGCTCATTTTTTGCAACCAGACGGGCGTCGCTACCGTCAAGGTTCTGCATGGTGACAGCCCCCCGGGTATATTGAATTTTTCCTACCTGGGTGGCATGAACAGTTGTCGAGCAAACAATGAAGATCGATACGGTTATAAAGGGAATTATGTATTTTGCTTTCATACTGTTTCTGTCAGCCAGGCAACTTTCCTCTTAATTTTATGTAAACACACTGTTTTAATAATAAATAAGGCAGAGTTTAATACAGTGATTCAGTTAACAATTTAAAATATTGGGTTAAAATCGATAGAACATGTCTATATGTGCCTTGATATCACCTGTTACGGTAGCATCATCTGTTCCTGTTATCTGATTTACCTCTTCAGCGCCACCGGTCACATAAGCAACATCGAATGTCATATTAAATTTGTTGATAACAGACCATCGTAAACCGGTACCTACAGACGAGATACTGATGGACGGCGTTTCACTGATTAAAGGAGTATTTAATTTCACGTAGCCATAGTCAAAAAACACCAGTGGCCGTATACTATATTGTTTAAAACCCGGTATCCATAATTCAATATTTGACTGATAACCACTGTCACCCAGTAATGTTCTTTCATCAAAACCGCGTACCGAATATATACCGCCAATACCGAATTCTTCACCTGAAATCAAACGATCGCCGGATTGCTGCCCGGTAAAACGTAAACGGAAAAACCAGTTTTCAGAAATCAGCTGGTCGTAAGAAAAACCAAAACGCAATAATGACCAGTTAGCAGTTGCACCGGTTCTGGAATTATCATAGTCGGCATCAGTACCATTGGCTCCCCCGGGAATATTTTGATTAGCACTGATATTAAAATTAAAGCTTCTACCAGCACTTTGCAAAAAACCAATATAACTTAAACTGGCAGGACGACTTAGTACTTCACCATCGCCGGGAATAGGTTGCCCTATAAAGTTGAGGTTGTTTTCAAATAATTTATGATCAAGACCAGCATCAATCTGTTGTTTGTAGGCACCGCTTTGCAGGAAGGTGTGTTTATAGTGCAATAATGCAATACTACCGGCACCACTCACAGAAATATTGTTAGCCACAATACCTGAATCAACATCTGACCTCGATAAAAAAACATTAAGCTCACCACCGGACTCATAAAATGGCACAGTGTAAGAAGCACTGTACTGTTTTACTGCCGACAGGTCTTCCGGTGAAGTGGTATAACTCAGTGATAAATTCTGGTCACGATCAAACAGATTGGTAAACTGATAACCACCGGTTAAACGGAAATTTCCGGTCTCATCAGTACCGGTATTATTTAACGTTACAAAAGCATAATTCGGTTTTAATTCAGTAACCTTTAATTTCGCATCAATGGCACCGCCGGTTTCACTTCCTGTAAACTGCAGTTTCAGCGATTTCGAAGGATGCACGTCTGCCATATTCAGGGCACGTGATAATATTTGTGTATTTGGTGTTTCCCCTGATTGCAGGGTTGGTATGTTTCGAGCCAGGTTTTCTTTGCTGAAGTAATGGTTGCCTTCAATGATTATCTTATCGATTTTCAACTGGATCAACTGAAGTTTAATGACTCCTTTTTCGAGTTTTTGCGGGGCGAGATTAACCTGATAAAACGCCAGGCCTTTTTGCTGAAGTTTTTGTTCAAAAGCAGTGGCAGCCGCCTGTATACCTTCAAGACCATAATGATCGCCTAAAAAATACTCAAAAACCTCCTGCGTTTCAGCATCGGTTAAAGGATTGTCACCTAAAACTTCAAATTTTTTAACAAAAAAATGCAGTTCTTTGGGTAAATTTTCAGCAACAGCTGAAGTATTAATAATAAACGATATTATTGTAATAAATAGAATTGTAAAATTTTTGATCAATTATCCATATCCAGTAGCCACAGGATGAAGCAATCTATTACGATAGCTGTGACAGGTCAAGCAAGTTGAACACAATTAGATTGTGTTCAACCATGTTCAATGAAACGGGGGCAACGCTACGAAAAAAACTCAGATAAATGACAACGCTATATTCGAAATCACATAATCATGCCTAAACCACTACGGTAAAGGTATTAATACCCTGTAAAGTTAATTCCAACTCTGGTCATGCCAGTAAAAAGACAGAATCAATAATCAGCTTTTTCGCCTGTTGATACTTAAGCCAATTAAACCTGTAAGCAGTAAAAGGAGTATTCCGGGTTCAGTTACAACATTCGTACCTGCCGGTTAATTCCAACTGTAACAGGTCACTTGCACCCGCTTGAAGCCCCTCCTTGATGTCACCACCTGAGCAACCTGTCGACATCAAACAAACATCAATGCCTTTAAACCCGCCAGGAAAAGTTTTATTTTTACCTTTTCCTTCACCAATACGATCAAAAACAGTCCCCGGTGAAGTTAAAACCACATTGCTTAAATCAGTATTGGCATCATTTCCAACACCAAAACCAAATGAAACCAGTGCAGCTTCATCCAGTTTACCAACTTCCAGCAATGTTGTGTTTTTAATGTAAATATCAAGAACTATTGATGTTGAACTATAGGATGTTACTGTCCAGGTGCTGGTTGCTGCCAAATCTGATGAAGTCAGGCTATTATCAAGATCAACAAACCAGTCTATGGTAAATGTATTACCGCTTGTAACAGGAATGGCGACTGCCACACTGGAGAACGCCAGCAATAATAATAAATAAATTTGAGTTTCATTTGTTTTTAACAGGGTAAGTTTATAATCTATATGTTGTAAAAAGCAATATTCGTGCCATTAAAATTATACTTATATATTTCAATAACATGTAAAACCCCTGATAAATTCCAGTTGTTCTAGTTGTGCTATCTGTAAAATATTATGACAGCAAAGGAGATTATTACATCCAGTCAACTTTTTGTTCCTGCCCTTTTTGTTCATTACGTTTACGTGAAGGCGCTTTAAATTCCCAGCCATCTTTGGTTCTGATCATCACTGGAACTACCGTATTTAGAGAACTGATATCTGAGGTAGTTTCTTCTTCATCAGATTGATCTTTAGACAGACTGTAATCTCCGCTTAGTACGGTGATTAATTTTTCATCTTCGCTTTTATCATCCGGCCTGTCTTCTGCCGGTATTACATTAATACCGGCGTTTTGACCTATACCGATAATTCTTGCACTGAAAATCAGACCAATGGCATCAACATCCCTGCCACTACTGGTTTCCGTCACGCTTACTTATGTGGTTATCTACCTCTTCTCGCAAAGCTCACTACTGGTAAGACAGTTAAATGGCCTCAAGAAAAATCCTTTTAATGAAATTCATGTACATGATGCAAAGTATGAAGGCATAACAAAAAAATAACCTTAGCACTATGAGTAAAGGCACACTGTTTACAGTGATTTTTTAAACTTTTTTTGAAGTAAAAAGAAAATGAGTGATATTAATGATTTCAGAAAGAAACTACGGTCGAGCCCGGAAACGATAGAATTTGATGAGGTTATTCAACTTATCGATAAGCTTTATGTGTTTACCGCAACTGAATTCAGTAATGGCACCGGAAATGAAACCGTTATCAATAATGCAGGTGAAAATACCGGCTCATGCAAGATTTTTTCGTTTGCAAAGTTACAACAGTTAAGTGCACAGCAAACATTATATTGTTTTGGTCGATATTATCGTAATGATGTGCTCAAACATGCCGATAATAATGACCATGCAAACATACGTACTTTTATAAAACACGGATGGAATCATATAAAGTTTTCAGGAAAAGCACTTCACCCCAGGCAAACAGGCTCAACTGCCATAAAATGAAGGTCAATAGCCAGTTCACCACCTGTCTTATTAAGCCAGCGGCAGAAATCTTAAAACATTCAGGGTTCTTCTGATCAATGAGAAGCTTGCGTACTATGCCAATAAAGAAGCCGACCTTTTATTAATTCTATTATTCAACAATACCGGCCAGCAATAAAATACCATGAACAAAACCAACCGGTACCAGTAGAATATCGATGACGAGCATCAGCCAGTTCTGGCTAATAAAACTTTTCACTATTGCATAAGCCGGTACCACCAGTAAAAAACTGAATAATATAAATTTAAGATAATCCTGAAGTACAGAATTAATCACCTGGCTTTTAATCTCCTGTACAGTGCTGTCGCATAATCCGGACTGCATACTGACTTGCTGCGGATACGAATCCGGCTCACATTCGGGTTTATTTTGTTGAAACATCATTGATATTATTATATAAATTATATCACTGCTGTCCCGTTAACTTTCACAGCAATGCCATCTGATTAATATTGGGTCGCCGATCGGGCACTGGGTCACCTCTGAGTAACGCCATCATATCGCGTTTTTCAAATAAATTTAATTGCAGCAGCCGTAAAATCTGTTGC
>JAJRUQ010000063.1 GCA_024277705.1 Gammaproteobacteria bacterium | reverse complement strand
ATTGTGATTAAAATATTCTGATTCAAGGCGTGGAACGCACGTAATAGCAGGGCTATTGCGAAGTTTCACAACGCGGAAGCAGGACATTTTAATTGCAAGATGTCGATTCATGACTTATTCAGAGGTTCCCTAGCAGTGTATTTTTAATGACATCAGCACTGGATATATTATCCGGCATAACAGCAGCAGGTACTGGCACAGGTATTATGCTGTCATTTTTCTCGATACGTACCGCTTCATCTGCTATCTTATCAATATCTGCGGCGCCGGCTACATTGACTATATTCTCTGCAGAAAACCTCACCAGATAAGCGCCATTTTTCTGACCGGTTTTAAAACCGGTCAGTTTTTCTATGGCCGATTGCTTATCTGTAAAGTAACCAAATCTGACGTTATACCGGACCTCGTTTTTCCTGTTCGTGTAATCCGTAACATATGCATCATAGTGCTGCGCCTGCAACATTTTCATCATGTTTTCAGCATTGACCAGACTGCCGTACATACCCACCTGGACAGAATATTTTATCTTGCTTAATTCATCGAGCGACAACGTGTTTTTTATCGAAGTATCGACAGTACTGACAATCTCTTTGATGATACTGCTCTCAGAATCTGTTTTTTTAGATCCTGTCGTACGCTTTTCAGCAATTACCTTATCTTTCTGCAACGTTTTCTGCTCTATATTTTCAGTCTTTGCAGCAGCCGTTATCGGCAATACAGTCGCCTTTCTTTTTTCCGCTAAGTTTACTGCTACGGGTTCTGTCGCTGAATTATTTTTTAGTTTTACAGACGCCGCTTCAGCATGCATTACCACTTCCGGGTGATCGACATCAATCTCCTCGCCTGCTTCGATGATTTCAGGCATCTGAGAACCGGCGATACTCTCCATAGCAAGGTCTTGTGCAGGCAATGACAGGGCTCGCACTTCACTGCCTGCCTGGTAGAAAGTTGCAGCTCGCTGATGGCCGGTAAAAAAACCACCGGCGAAGATCAGCACCACTGTCAGAACCGAGATCAAACCCAGTTTTAATATGTCACGGCTATCGATTAAAATTGGTGCCATTTTCTTAAATAAGTATCTGAAATATGTAAATAATTTATATGAGTATTACCAGGGAAGCTCTGATTAAGTCTGGGTCAAGCAGATTGTGATTAAAACATTCTGATTCAAGGCGTGGAACGCGCACCATAACTGAATATTGAGCAGGGCTATTGCGAAGTTTCACAACGCTGAAGCAGGATGTTTTAATTGCAAGATGCCGGTTCATGACTTATTCAGAGCTTCCCTGACTGTATTTTAGCTTAGTTAAGCGTAATGATTGTAAATAAAAGCATCCTGCACGCGATAAATGCGGTTATACCATGGCTGCCATCCCGCACAAAAATCTCCACGCCGTACAATATTACAATATTGCAACTTTAGTACTAATCATAACAACCACTTATAAGCTCATGAATTTATTAAAAATTCGATGACAATCAACATTTTTTTCTGTTTTTAAGCCATTTTTTACAGCTTAGTGCTATATTTATGACAGTTGTCGGAATAGTGACAGATTTTCTCCGGCGCACACTTCTGAACGATCTACATAATTGCTCCAAAGTACGTAAATCCACAAAACTGTAACAATCACTAAAGATTTCTAAACCGGTGTTTTACATTGGTTTGTACGTCTATTTCATTGAAACAGCTATTTACAGCGGAGTTGCTCATGCTTTCATCATTGGTACGAATCATACTAACCGTTTTAGCTTTATACGGCTTGTTCGGCTCCGGTAATGCCGTCGCCGCTCCCGCACCAGAGTTTCAGCTTGAGGGGCAGCAAAAACTGATAAAACTGAGTGATTACCGGGGACAGATCGTTTATCTGGATTTCTGGGCATCATGGTGTCAACCCTGTCGAAAATCATTTACCTGGATGAACAAGATGCAGTCATTATATGGCGAAGAGGGTTTTAAGATAATTGCCATCAATCTTGATGACTCAAGGCAGAAAGCTGACCGGTTTCTACGAAAGATACCGGCAAATTTTACTGTTGCATTCGACCCGCGCGGCAATACAGCAGAAACATATAATGTAAAAGCAATGCCGAGTTCTTATCTCATCGACAAACAGGGAAACGTGGTCCATGCAAATCTCGGCTTCCGCAGCAAAGATGAAGAAAAACTGGAAGCAAAGATCAGACAGCTGATTCGTCAGGCGACCGTTGCTAGTCGGTAGAACGGCAATGAATATTGAATAATTAAAAACAGAAGCTAGTTAATAGAACCGGCAATTTTTTGAACGTTTTCTAAAATTCATTATTCATTATTCATTATTCATTGCCATTAATCCCTATCCACTCATACCAGTAGTTAAACAATTTATCGTCATAACAGGCTAACACCGAACGGACTTCCAGCTGTCCGCGAAAGACATCTTCGTTATCCAGAGATATCGAACGGCCTCCGGCTTCTTTAAATATCAGACTGCCAGCGGCATAATCCCAGAGCTTCTGCCCACCATGCAGATAGATATCAAACCTGCCTGCTGCCATCCAGCACCAGTCAATCGCGGATGATCCGATATTTCTCTGCGAGGCAAATATACTCTCGGTTACCAGTTTTACGGCCAGCTTGCCGGGCAGTCGTTTTAAGTCGATCTCCGCAACGACAGGTTTATTATCCGAAAATTTCATATTGCCATGATCAATTTTACTGCCATTCATGTATGCGCCCTGTCCTTTGATAGCAGTAAACACCTCATCCCGGATCGGATCATAGATGAGGCCCAGTTGCTGCTGGCCATCAACTATCAGCGCAATCGACACAGCAAAAAAGGGCAGACCTGCAGCATAATTACTGGTACCGTCCAGCGGGTCTATACACCAGTATCCACCCCCTTGATGGATTACCGCCAGCTGTTCAGCCTCGCT
>JAJRUQ010000003.1 GCA_024277705.1 Gammaproteobacteria bacterium | reverse complement strand
TGCAAGTTTTAAGTTACAAGTTGTAAGTTTAAAAACATAAATCAAAAGAAGCTTGTTAAACATAAGGTTATCCAGTTTTTGACTTTCTACTTATAACTTAAAACTTTTAACTTACAACTTCTCTTTCTGGCCGATCTAAATATTCAGCGGGATTTTTTCACGCAGTGCATCACGGTCAAACCACCAGCCGTCTGCCGGTACGATAGCGCCCAGCACCAGTGATAAACGTGGCAAGAACACATCAGGATCAAGCAGTTCCAGGCGTTCCATCCAGGCATTTAATGCGTCCTGATCTTCAACGCCGGAATGGCCTTTGGCTACGTTTGCCAGCATTTGTTTGGAAAGAAAAGTCAGGCTCTTATGTTTGTCTTTATCCGCACGAACATCCGCAACATAATGCGCCGTTACTGCAGCAACGGCCGCGCCATCGGCTTTAGCCGGGGTTTCATCAACAACGTAACTGAGCATATTGACCGTCAACGTGGGATCAACCGGATAGGTAACCGATAACCAGACGCCATGAGCCAGTGCCACCAGCGATGCCGGCTGTGCACTCTGATACAGTACATCACAGGCTTCTACCGCATCCTGCCATTGTTCAAGTTCGACAAAGGTATCCAGTGCGGTACGGGCTTTTTCCCACGATTCATCAGCACGCCCCATGCCC
Organism: Gammaproteobacteria bacterium; assembly: GCA_024277705.1. GTDB lineage: Bacteria > Pseudomonadota > Gammaproteobacteria > SZUA-229 > SZUA-229. The sequence continues at coordinate 71,726 of JAJRUQ010000003.1, read as the reverse complement.
ACCAGCGCTTCAGCAACATCCAGCTGTAGACGTGCACGATCCAGCGGTTCGGCACTGGCTTCCAGTGCATCGTAAGCCGCCTGCTTCTTATCAAGGTATTTTTGTATATCTTCTTTTGACTGATCAGGTGATGAGCTTTCAATTAATAAATCATCAAGTTCTTTGTTGTCTGTCATAGGAATAACCGTTAAAAATTATAATAGTGGCGCTTTTTACAGCATTTTACCCGCAATAGAAACATGCAAATCGTAAGGTATTTCAAGTAATACTCCTCTGTCTAACGGGATATATCCTGAAGTGCGTGCAGCAGCTCATCCTTCATCACCGGAAAAACCAGTGACGCTGATACCTCAAAATTCTGTAAAAACCGCTGATACTGCGGCTCAAACTCTTTTTCATAGAACACGATAACACGGGTATCAGTAACACCCTGGGTACTTGATAACAGGGTTTCCAGACTACTGGTACGGTCACGGAAATCGGACTGGAAGTTAAATTCTGCCACCATCACCTGCGGTTTGTGCTGGCGAATTAATTTAACCGCTTTGCGAATGCTGCCCGCTGTTATCACCTGATAACCACATGACTGATAAAGCGCAGAAAAATCCGGGTAGCCGCCAATTTCTACAATGGATAATAATACCGCTTTGTCTGTTGTCATAAAATTATCAGCTATCTATAAAAATTGGTTAAACTAAAGAGCACTTGTAGCAGGGCAGATTATATCATTCCGATTGACGTATAGAAGGCAGAGAAATGGCAGGAAAACTTATTGAACCCAAAGTTATCACCGACCTTAAACAACGGGTCGTTTGCCTGCTGCCTACCGGCTTTTATTTTAATGATGAGCGCTGGGAAAAAATTTTTGACCAGTATGAAAAAAAAGGTGACACCCTGAGCATGGCTGATTTAAAAAAACTGTTCCCCGATGAAGCAACGGTACAACACCCGTAAGAAGAAACCGGCAAAACATTTAACCATAAATAATATCACCAGCCTTGCTAAATAACTCAAACCGACCATTAAGAGAAGTTTTAAGTTTTAAGTTTTAAGTTTAAAAACATAAACCAAAAAACTTACTTAACAGAAGGTTATTCAGCTTTTAACTTATAACTTCTTTTAACCCTCAGTTTTTAACGACAGCCCGATTTAAAGCGTGCAGCTGGCCCACTACATTCAATCGATGTCTGTTTGCTTTCTTTTATTACCGGGGTTTCTACCACCGGTTCAGTGCTGGCTGCCGACTGTAATTGCTGGCGCTCAAGATCGATACGCTCAAGCTCCAGACGACGTGCTTCTTCCTGATGCTTCATACGAATTTCCTCGTCCAGGCGCTGCTGCATAGCACGTCTTTCTTCAGCCAGCCTTAGCGCTTCACGTTTTGCATACCTGGCCTCGGCTTTTGCTTCGGCTTCCGCCTCCATGGCTTTACGCTCTCGCTCCTTGGCTGCAGCAACCCGTTTGCGTTCTGCACGCATACGCCTGGCTTCCGCCGCTTTAGCCGCAGCGGCAGCTTTTTCTGCAGTGATCTGCTGCGCTTCCTGTTTTGCTCTTAATGCTGCTTCAGCTTTTGCTTTAGCGATAGCCGCATCCCGTTCATTTTTTAATGCCTGTGCTTCAAGCTGTAACTGTTTTAATTTCAACTCTTCCTGTTCACGTTGCTTTTGCATTTCCAGTGCTTCTGCTTTAATCGCCTCCAGATCGGTATTGTCATCAAGCAGCACCGCCAGAAGAACAAGAATAATGGCAAAAGCCCCGGCCATAATGCCGAATTTTTTAACCACTCCGCCCGTTTCAACTGGTGCCACATCGACAACAGAAGCATTTGATTTTTTATCTGCAGGAGCCTGATTTACCACCTTCTCAGCGGTTGCAGTCAAATCATCAGTCAATACGGTATTTTGATCTTTGCTTAGTGAAACTTTTTCTGCCACCGCTGGCGATGCTTTGCCCTCGTCGCCTTCAAGCGCTTTATTATCAGCCAGTTCGTCTTTAAGATTCAGGCTTTTCTCGATAGCGGCCAGCTCATCCTCGGTTATCAGGGTGTCCACTGGCTTTGGTATTTCGCTATCAGTATCCAGCCCTGTTTCTGCAGTTGCAGCGGTTTCTTCCACAGGCTCTGTTTCTACTGCCACTTATTCCGGCTCTACAGCGTCAGGCTTTAAACCTTCAGTGCCACCTTCGGGGTGAATCCAGGGAAAGTCTCTGACCAGCTCCTCACTGACTTCATGGTTTTTTTCATGAACAATATCACGATTAACAATCGGCACCACGCTGTCTTTCATGCGCTCCTGTACCATTTCATCAACCAGATCAACATCAATAACTTTCCGTTGATCAGCAAACCCGTACACCAGTACCGTTTCGCACAGCAGGTTAATTAACCGGGGGGTACCCCCGCTGTAACAATGAATACGTTCACACGCCGCTGGCGTAAAAACATCTTCAGTCGCCCCGGCAGTAATTAAACGATGCTGTATATAACCACAGGTTTCATGCAAACCTAAAGAATCAATATGATAATCAACCGCAATACGCTGCGCGAACTGCTTTAATTCAGGTAAGCGTAATTTGTCTTTCAACCGAGGCTGACCGGCCAGAACCACCTGCATCAGCTGGTCTTTTTCGGAATTAACATTCGACAGCATGCGCAGCTCTTCCAGTGAATCTGCTTTCATGTTTTGTGCTTCATCAACAATTAACAGAACCGTATGATTATTTGCATACTGCTCTATCAGATATTCCATAAATATCTGATGCATTTCGACATGCGTTAAATTTGGCCGGTGCAAATCAAACACTGATAACACCCAGTCAAGCAGACCACCAAATGACTGATGCGTATTGGTTATCATGCCGACTGTAACACTATCGCCGACACGTTCGAGCAAGGCCCGTAAAATGGTGGTTTTTCCGGTGCCCGCTTCACCACTAATCACACAAAAACCGACGTGATTAATCAACCCGTATTCCAGCAAGGTAAGTGCTGCCTGATGTTTTTTACTTAAATATAAAAACCCGGGGTCAGGCAACATTGAAAACGGTTTTTCCTTAAAACCGTAAAACGCTTCATACATAATATTTTTAAACCAGTTATACCAATAAAATCATAAATTTACAGGAAAAAAGTAACCTTTACTTCACTTTATCGGGCTAAATTTCATAAATTTGTCATAAGTTTTTAGCTATTATAGCCAATTTATGTGGCTGCCTGATGATATTACATATATTTACTCATCAAGTTACCAATAAAAATTTTAGTATCTGCCCCTGATTAATCCACGATGAGAACACCATGGAAAACAACGAAGAAGAAATTGAAGCATTAATCCTGCAGGAAAGCATCGTCAGTGCCGCCGGACTTAATTCTGAACAGGTTTTAATCGGTATCAAAGGTGACCCGTCTCTTCGTGAAAGCGCTGCTCTGCGCAAACGTTATGACAGCAAGGTTGACAGCCTGTTTGAAAAACTGGAGCCAAATCTGGAAGATATCATGTTAAATCGCGGTATTTACCGGATTTTTGTGGGTTTCAACAGTGGTGAAATACGCACAAATTCTGTGTTTGATCCGCTTCGTCAGGAAATACATGATGCGGAAAAAATTGCTGACAAGGATTATATCAATCGCCATTTTCCGCAGATCGATTATGACAGTAAAATTGCCTTAATGCGCGAACTGTATGCTGCTTTACGCGCCAGCGAACATTACCAGAACATTCCCGGCTACTGGAAAAACATTCTGAACAGACGCTCGCAGCACTGGAAACCGCTGGAATCAGAAAATATTCCCAACATCCTTTCTACCGTGGGCAAACTTCGTGATATTGACGAATATTATTTACGTAATATAACCATCTGTATTGTACAGGGCATTGTCAGAATGCAGTTTAACTGTGATGGCACTCAAATTATTGATGCCCACAATTTTAAACATTTTCTTGAGGAGAACATTTGAAGAACAGTAAATGGCAGTGAATTATGAGCTTTAAGCAGTCATCATCGTGGTGTTTAATTTTGCATTATTCACTGTTAGTTATTCACTGCCTTTAATGGTACTTTTCTGTTGTGATATGCCCCGGCTCACGACGGCGGTGTTTTCTTAAACCACGGTCCAGCAAAAGTTCTGTCACACGACTGATCATTGCGGAATTGCCACACATCAGAATGTGGCTGTCTTCATCCAGTTTTATGCCGGCGCTTTGCTCAAAAGAAGCATCTTCGATACTGGCCGGGATACGTTGATTGATCATACCTGCTACTTTCTCACGGGTAATAAACGGTACAAATACAAACTGCTTATCATGTTGCTTTTTAATAGCTGCGATCTGCTCCCGGTACGACAGCTCCGAAAGATCTCGTACCGAATATCCCAGTACAATTTTCTCAAAACGCTGCCAGGCACTGTCCGCTTTCAAGATGGAAAGAAACGGTCCGATACCGGTTCCTGTCGCCAGCATCCACAAATGTTTGCATGGTGGTATTTCGCTTACGGTTAAAAAGCCGTTGGCTTTATCACTGACCAGGATTTCATCACCCGGCTGCAGCTCCGCTAATTTTGGTGATAACGGACCCTCAGGAACAATATTAAAATATATTTCCAGATAGTTATCTGCCGCTGTATTCACCAGCGAATACGGTCTGGCAATACGCTCGCCGTTAATATCCAGCGCTACACGAATAAACTGGCCAGATTCAAAATCATGAAAATCACTCTGTATGCGCAAGGAGAACAGTCGTTCATTCCACTGTATTTTTTTAATAACTTTGCAAGTTAACCAGTTAGCCATAGAATAAGCCTGTTATTTTTTTATTACGCACAATATTAGTCCATTGATTACTATCGATAACCCTACTTTATGATACAACTACACCCGCAACTGGAACAGGACTGTATCGTACTCGGCGAGTTCAGCCTTTGCTCACTGCTGTTACTGAATGATGCCAATTACCCCTGGTTTATTTTACTGCCCATGCGTGAAAATATCAGTGAAATACACCAGTTATCCGGTGACGATCAGCAACAGTTAATGACAGAATCAATGTATTTCTGCCGCTGCCTGGAACAGGTTTTCCAACCGGATAAACTAAATATTGCGTCCCTGGGCAACATTGTTCCGCAACTACACATTCACCATATTGCACGATTTTCCACGGATGCCTGTTGGCCAGCCCCTGTATGGGGTGCGGTTAGCGCTGTTCCATACCATAGCCATCAAGTTAAAAACATAAAAAATCAATTACTTAAGTGGTTTTCTATCCACAAAGAACAGACATTTCAACGTCAATAGAGATAGCTGATTAATTACCTGAGAAGATTCTGCTATAATCCAGTAAATCATTTTTCCACGTAATACGGTAACCAGCTTCAAACCGCAGTATCTACTGCCTGAAAGCTAGCTCCTTTTTTTATTTATATTTACATCATGACTCTATTTAAATACCGCGCAGACCGAATACCCGTCTTAATTATCACTTTACTCTTTGCCCTTGATGTCCTCGCCTATCTGCTGATCGACAATATCTGGCTGCTAATCGCTTACTGGCTGATTATGATTGCACCAAAAGGTGTTATCTGTGCCTGGAATCACCACCACCAGCACACGCCTACGTTCAAATATAACTACCTCAATTACCTACTTGAGCAAATGTACGCCCTGCAAACCGGCGCCACATCAAAACTGTGGGTGCTGCACCATGTGTTAGGCCATCACCACCATTACCTTGATCAGACCAAAGATGAAAGCCGCTGGAAAGATAAAAACGGCAACATTATGGGCCGGTTTCGATACTCTCTGGACGTTACGCTAACCGCTTATTACCGCGGCTATCTGGTCGGCAAGAGACACCCGCGGCCGATGAAAGTATTTTTAATCGCAACCTCGGTAACGGTTTTAGTTGTTGCCGCTTTACTCTGGTATCGCCCGTTACCGGCTTTATTTGTTTTTGTGATTCCGATGATCAGCAGTCTGTTTTTCACTGCCTGGGTAACCTACGCACATCACGCCGGTCTGGATGTCGATAACGATTTTGAAGCCTCGTATAATATCATGACGCCTATTTATAATACTCTAACGGGAAATCTTGGTTACCATACAGCGCATCATCACAAGCAGGGGCTGCACTGGTCTCTGCTGCCCGAGCTGCATGAAAAAATCAAGGACAAAATCCCGGCCAGTCTTTATAAAACCGATCATCTGGGTTCAGGTTTTTTAAAGACCTGAGTAACGTTCAGTGTTCGCGATCGACTTTATTACGTGATTTTTTCAGTTCACTGCGTTTGTTTTTAGACTTCAGGCGCCTTATTTTTGACGCTTTGGTTGGCAATGTTTTCTTCCGGGTTTTTCTTACGGCAAGCGCCTGAGCGATAAAGGCGCGTAATCGTAATAACGCCTGTTGTTTATTTTTCAACTGACTTCGTGTTTGCTGGGACTTTATAATAAACACTCCCTCTTTTGTCACCCGCTGATCGTTAAGCGCAAGCAAACGCTGCTTAACGGCCGCCGGCAGACTTGAGGCAACAATATCAAATTTCAGATGTATTGCGGTAGCAACCTTATTGACGTTCTGACCGCCTGCCCCCTGTGAGCGCACCGCTGTCATCACTATTTCAGCATCCGGTATCGTTAAATGTTTCACCCGCATCAAAAATCACTCATAATCAACTTATTCTCCAATACATATAAATATTAACATTATGAAAGCAAACGAAATCAAAAAAGGCATGGTTATCGAACAGGACAATAAAAAAATCCTGATAAAAAGTGTATTCGTACAGTCACCGCATTCCCGTGGCGGCAGCACCCTGTATAAAACCGTTGGCAGCGATATCAGCTCCGGACAAAAATTCGAGCGTAGCTTCAAAGGTGACGAGGTGGTCAGACAGATTGATGTTTCACGCCGTATCGTCCAGCTGCTGTTTCATGATGCCGACACTTACACTTTTATGGACAGTGAAAATTACGATCAGTTTATTTTATCTGCCGACCAGCTGGAAGATGAAGCCGCCTTGCTTTATGATGGCCTGGAAGGCGTCAGTGCACTGATCAGCGAGGGCGAACTACTGGGCATCGAACTGCCGGCAAAAATGACCTTTGAAATAAGCGAATGTGCCCCGGCAATGAAAGCGGCATCATCTTCTGCCAGAACCAAGCCCGCAACCCTGACCACCGGACTGGTGGTGCAGGTACCGGAATATTTAACCCCGGGAGAAACAATTAAAATCAATACCGAAACCCGCGAATTTGTTTCCAAAGCATAAAAACCGGACACCTTTATGAACCGGCAAGCCTTCATTATCACGCCTTTATCTGAACAGCAACAGCAACAGGTGATTAAAGAAACACGCGCTTATATCAAAACCGCGGAACAACATTATGCACTGCAACTCAAACCGGTGGAGATCGTGTTTAATTTAAAAGGCCGCGCTGCCGGTATGTATCGAGTACATACTCAACGCGGTTTGTTGCAACGAAAAATAAAACGCGAACTGCGCTACAATCCGTTTATTTTTGCAAAGTATTTTGATGATAATTTCACCACCACTATTCCGCACGAGGTCGCGCATTACGTTACCGACCTTATCTACGGTTTGCGCAACATCAAGCCGCACGGCAGCGAATGGCAACAGATAATGGCCGCTTTCAACGCCGATGCCAGCGTAACCGCCAGCTATGATCTTGACGGCATTCCCCGCAGACAACAAACCCTGTTTCGCTATTATTGCGCCTGTGGTGAGCATCAGATTGGCAGCATCAGGCATAAGCGGATACAACGCCAACAGCGACAGTATTATTGCAGAAGCTGCAAACAGGTACTTAGCCCGCAGCCGCAAAAAGCAGTGTTACCAGCCGTTAAAAGCATTTAATTTAATGCGGCTAATCACTATATGCCGTCAACACTTAGAGATATAAATGGCAAGTGCCTGCTGTGACCGTATGCCGCATGGACGCGGCATTTGAGCGCACATGGATGCATGATAGTTTGAAATTCGACCATTGATGATACTCAGCTACCCGACATCACCCGTAACTTCACCAACCGTCAAACTTGCCTGAGGATAATCGGCTGCTGTCAGGGTATAGGTATAACCACCCAGGTCAAAGCTGACATTATCGTTTCTGATTAATAACTTTTGATTGTTCGAAGGGAAAGCAACAAAATTAACATTGTAAGTCGAACCCAGATCGAATATTGCGAAATCCGATGTGCCGGGTAATATGCCACCCGACCAGTTCGAGACATCATTAAATGTCCCGCCGGTATTATCGGACCAGTAAACTGAAGCCGCGAGAGATGAAAGTGAAGTTATTGTCAGACAGGCGCACAAGACAGCCAGGCGTATTCCGGCTCCCATTTCTCTATCCTCTTTTTGCTCATTTATTTATTACTATAATGAAAACATCTCCCCCATAGAAAACATCCATTACTATAATAATATTGCTTTAGCGCCGTTACCTGGAAGAAAGATTGATGTAAATCAAGTCCGTGAGTGCCAATATACGGGAACGGCTAACGGCTACCATCAGCCATGGGATTAAAGCGAACATAGAGGATTGGGATTGCGTACTACGCGCGCCAAACACCCTGTTAATTTTGTTTTTGTTCGCGTCCTTTGCGGCAACAGGCTGTTAATGTTTGCAAATAACAGCTAAGGCTCTTCACCATAATCAATCGTGATTTCTTCATTGGCTGGAATATCACACAAGGCGTATAGTTCAAAACCGATAAACTCAGCGTGCGGTTTTTTGCTGTGATTAAGATAACGCAATAAATTCTTACCATCGCGACCAATCCATAACTCTTCATCACAGTCTTCTTCTATCCACAGTACATGTGAGCCGTTTTCAGATACTTCCGGGCCATCGTATTCACCCATGTAATCACCTTCGCTGATCGGTACACGTGCAAACAGACCGGTACCGTGAATGCCGGACTTTTTTATAAAATATAACTGCTCTAATTCTTCGTCTGATAACATAGTGATTAACCTGATTCCATTAAATAATACTCATGGTTCAAATTTACAACAAAACGTTGTCTGTATTGCTTACCATGACTTAAGGGCACCGCTATAAATTGCCCTTACCCTTAAACATTAAATTATCAAACATTTTTTGGCAACATGAAATTGCCGCCTGACATAACGATGAAAAATAAAAAGTCTTTGGCAAAAAAACGAGTACCTCCTTCTTTGCGTTTCATTCGTTTTGTTTACAACACTGCCGGTCGATTATTTCCGCAATACTTTGGCCAGCTTGCCTACCAGCAATGGTTTACAACGATTCGATTTAAAACGCCCGACTATGAACAGGAAGCGCTGCAGACTGCAAAACAGGAAAGTATTGAGGTGAATGGTCTGGCTATCTCGGTTTACATCTGGCAGCCGGAACATATAGCCCCGATTGCCACCGTTTTATTTATTCATGGCTGGAGCGGACGGGGAACGCAAATCGTCAATTATATCGAGCCGTTAACCGCTATGGGATACCGTGTTCTCAGCTTTGATGCCCCGGCGCACGGCAAAACTGCCGGCAAGCAAACCAGTATGCTGGAATATATTGATGTGGTGTTTGCACTGAAGCAACACTATGGCCGTTTTGATGCTGCCATCACGCATTCTTTAGGCGGCATGGTACTCGCCTTTGTCATGGCAAACGGTTTATCGGTTAAACGTGCAGTGTGCATCTGCCCGCCGAAAAATTTTCAGATGCTTACCGATAATCTGCAACAGGTTCTGGCACTGCCTGACAGTGTAATGAAAGCATTCAACCGCAAGAGTTATGCCTCACACGGACAAGTTACGCGTGATGCGGTCAACACGTTGAACAATGTCAAACACCTGAGCTGTAAAAGTTTATTAATACATGATAAAGATGACAATGAAACCGACTGGCACAGCAGTGAAGAAATTGCCAGCGTCTGGCCGGGAGCACAATTTATAAAAACCCGTGGATTAGGTCATCGACGTATCATCCATGACAAACAGGTTATCCAAAAAACAACTGACTTCCTTCACCCTGAACGACTGCAGGACAAACCGCTGTCTTAAGCTTAACCATGTAATTCATGTCAAGAAAGACCTGATAACAACATGCTGCAGGTACGATACCGATTTCCGCTTACAACAACAAAGTTAACCGCACAACCATGATCATATATTCAAAATAAATTTTAAGGACTCCTGCACTTAAAAACTCAATTTAATCAATCATCTTCTAAAATAAGCAGTAACCATTACATGTATATTTATTTATGAAGCTTTTATCTTTTATTGCCGGATGCTTACTGGGACTTTCTACCTCAGCTGCCGCCTGTACCGCAGGTATTAATCTAAAGGTTGGCCGCGTCACGTTGAACAGTGCCAGCGGTGGTAGCAGCAGCCCGACAACCATAAACTTCAGACAAACCTATAGCACGCCACCACTGGTTTTTATTCTACCCGGCAATGACAATGCCGACCCGGCAACGATCCGTATTTTAAGTGTCTCCACCACCGGCTTTCAGGTCGGCACAGCTGAATCCGAAGGCGAAGATGGCATCACTACTGCACAGAATTTTAATTACCTGGCAATTGAAGCGGGTAACTATAATCTGGGCGGCGGCGTGCGCATACAGGCCGGCTCTATTAGCACCACTCAACGCCAGTCCGGTGTTGGTGATACCACCGGTTATGCGACCGTCACTTTTAGCACTACGCCCGGATTTACCAGTACGCCTATCGTGCTTCATGAAATTCAGAGTTTTGCCAATGACCCCGGCTATAATTTTTCCAGTACTGCACTTACGCAACCCTGGTTGGAAACCATCAGCCTGCAACCCTCTGCCACCAGCAGCAGTATCCCTGTTGCACTGGAACGTGCGGAAACCAGTGCCGGTACCGTCAGCAGCAATGAAACCATCGCCTGGTTTGCGATGACCGCTGGCAGCGGAAGTTTTACCGATAACAGTGCCAGCACAATTAATTTTAATGTGTTCTCTACGCCAGCAAACATTAATGATAGCTGTACCAATAATGCTCATGGCTTAGGCAGTATCAATACCATCGCCATTGCCAATCAGGCAGACAGAAACGGCCCCAACGGCGGCTGGTTACGTTTATGCGCTACCGATAGCACTAATCTCAGCATGAAAATCCAGGAAGACAGGGCAAATGACAGTGAAATAACACACGCCAATGAACCCGCTGCAGTCGCTGCTTTTTCACAGGCATTCGACAGCAGCGGCGGTGGCAGTTCACCTAACTGGGAAGCTGCATCTGCAACGGTAAATGCGCAGAATACCGGAGCCAGCCTGACGTTTACCACGGTTAATTTCACTAATACGTTTCAAAGTACACCATTGATTTTTGCCCTGCCAACCACCGCCGGCGCGCCACCGGCATCACTGCGTTTCAAAAATATCAGTAGCAGCGGCTTTCAGGTAGCACAGATGGAACCCCAGGGGGAAACCGGAGCGCATGCATCAATGACCATCGATTATCTGGCCATTACACCGGGGACCCATATATTTCCCAATGGCACCACCGTTTTAGAAGCCGGTACGATAAACAGCAGTGCTTATCAGGGAAGAAATACCACCAGCCCCGGCTACACAACTCTTACTTTCAGCAATACTTTCAGTGCAAACCCGGCCTTTTTATTAAGTGTACAGTCCATCAATTCTGAACCCGGTATTAACCCGGATAATATATCGTCACCCTGGCTGGAAACCACGGTTGAATCAGGCTCTATCACCACTAATAGTGCACGTATTGCCATGGAACGTGCAGAAACATCAAACGGCACCGTGTCCTCCGAAACCATTGCCTATCTGGCTGCTGAAACCGGCATTAATGACTCAATAGCGATTAACGGTGGCGGCAGTATTATTGTAAAAACCATGATCACCCCCGATAATATTCGCGGTTATGATAATGGCTGTTTTAATAATAACTACAACGGCGGGGCGTTTGCGACGACACCCTATGTCATTGCACAGCAAATTTCACGAGATGGCGCGGATGGTGGCTGGTTAAGGCGCTGCAATATCAACAGCTCGCAGATAGGTTTGACGGTAGATGAAGACAGAGCCGCTGACAGCGAAAGAAGCCACACCACTGAAATTGCAGCCGTGTTTGCTTTTGAGAATGCGTTTGAATGGTGTCCGCCGTTATTAACACTGGCCAAAAACAATACGGTTACAAGAGATCTGGTTAATGGTACGAATAATCCGAAAGCCATACCGGGGGCACTGCAGACGTATGCCTTACGTTTAAATAACGAAGGTAGAATTCCACTGGATAATAACACCGTTATTTTTACGGATCCGGTGCCGGCGAATACTTCTATCTTTGTACAAAGTAGCACGCTGTATCCGGAAACCCCTTTTGTTTTTACCGATGGTAGCGGTGGTGCGGCTTCGGGGCTGACGTTTGTTTACTCAGGCCCGTCATCCACCACCGATGATATAGAATTTTCCAGTAACAACGCGGTCGATTTTCTTTATACACCCACACCTGACGGTAATGGTTTTGACAGTGCGGTGACCGATATAAGAATAAACCCTAAAGGTGTCTTTAACGGCTCAAACGGTGTTGATATCCCTACCTTTACTCTAAACTTCTCTGTACGTGTGGATTAACACGCAAGCCGGGGGGAGTGCTTGAAACCCTAGAAAAAATTAATGCTGATGTCCGTGTGGACCATGCACATGGCCATGTTCAACTTCTTCTGCTGAAGCCTCACGTACCTCAATAACTTTTACATCAAAGTTCAATTCAACACCGGCCAGAGCATGATTGCCGTCGATAACCACCACATCATCTTTCACTTCAACCACAGTAACAACAACATCTGCACCGTCAGGGCTTTGCGCATGAAACTGTACGCCGACTTCAATCTGCTCAGCGCCATCAAACATTTCTTTGGGTACTTCCTGTATACGCTCATCCTCTTTTAAACCATAACCGTCTTCAGGGGCAATTTTTACCGTTAACTCATCACCGGCAGACTTGCCTGCCAGCGCATTTTCTAGGCCGGGTATAATGTTCATGGCACCATGCAGGTACAGAAAGCTGCCGTCATCTGACTGGTCAATAATAGTACCTTCGTTATTTTTAAGTACATAATGAAGGGTTACCACGGAGTTTGTTTCAATTTGCATATTATCTGACCAATCTAGATTAAAAAAAGATCATTTTAGCAGAAACAATGGCAATAGGCAGCTGCCATCAAAGGCACAGGCGGCAATATACGCTACTTTTCCTGATATTAATGCCACCTTTTAACCGTTTTTACGATGCTCAAAACCATTGGCCAGCAGCCAGCTTTGATAGGCTGTTTTGTCATGGATGGCATGAAAGCCCGTCTCATAATCAAATAAGGTAAACATCTGATATAAAATCCAGTGCCGATAAGACTGCCGGTAATGATCACCGGTGGCCCGCATTTCATTCATGGCATTATGAAATCGGTTCTCTATCTGAATCTGTCTTTTTATTTTCTCAGCACGTATCTGCAGTCGCCGTTTCCACTGGCGACGATGAATCCGGTTTAGCCTGGCTGATGATTTTTTTGTAATTTCCTCCTGTTCAGCTTCTCTATCACTGGCAATCATGACTTTCCCTCCTTTAATTTACAATAGTTATACTAATTACCGATTGGCTTTGATAATACTTGGCCACAACTGCCTGTTACTTGACAAAATGCGCCAATCGTCCCGGTTTTTGCCTTTATCGTTAAACCGCGATTAACGTCAGAATCAGTGAAAAAAACTGAATTTTCGACTAGATTTTAACTATGCCGGTCAATTGCTACAGTCAGAGAATTCTGAATCCGTTCCGTGGAGTGATGAATATCATCTCCATCGGTGGTGCCGATGCGGTGACCATAGACGGTCATCACTGGACACTCTATATCCACGATACTTTCGACTGCCCGACCGATGACCCGGAAGAGTTTTTTGAGATTGATATGCCCGACATCCGCTTTGCTGACTGGGATGCCCGCAATGGATTAAGACGTTCCCCGCTGATCGCTTCTTATCATTACAATGAAATTCAGGCAATCGGTAATGCACTGCTCGACACCGTGTTGTTATACGCTGATTCGTACCCGTTTCCGTTTAATGATAAATACGAACTCTGGCTGCTCGATCAGCATTCCCGTGAACCACTTGCCCTGCTCGACAGTGTTTGCAAAGAGACCGAAATCTACACCCCCGAATGCCCGGCATGGGAAGCCGGGTTACGCTGTAAGCAGGAATTTTTAAACCAGTTGCCGAAAAAAAACCCGGACACAAAATCCCTGCTCAATCAGCTACTACAGAAAGCAGCGACCGCTTCAGCGGGCGATCTGCTAAACCAGCTGATTAATCAGCGAGCAGGACAGCAGCCGACGGCACAGTGGTTTTATCGCAATAGCGTCAATAACGGAACAGAATTAAGAAGCACCGGGAACAGCAATTGCCTGATCGGACGTACATTATCCGCCCGGCTTTTTCCCAAAATGCTGGTCCAGCGCTACTGGCCGGATGAAGCGCAAACAGCCCTGTTTACTGCGTTCATCCAGTGGCTGTCCCCTTACCTGCTGGTACTGGATCATCTGCGGGACGAGCAACGTCAAGCACTCGAGTTAAACGCCAGAGACCAGGCCCTGCTGGTTGACAAATTACATGTTTTCTACCCGAAAATCATCGACCGGCAGACACTCAATGCCGCCCGTGTAGAAGCCACCATACGCCGCGCCAACAGGGGCCAAAGCAGTGAAACACCGGATAATAACATCGAATATCTTGAAACCCAGCACGCTCTTATCTGAAAACTGGCGTAAACAGTCAATCCACTGGCGCCCGCTGTCAATGCCCTGCGGCACTATTGATCTAAAGTTCATAATAAGAAATTGCATTTATCAGGATCCTTTCTCTGTGCATAAACAAACCTGATATAATCTGCGCAGAAACTCACCTCTGCGATACATCACCGATTTTTACCGATATGACCACTGTTTACAAACGACCGCTCTCTATAGCCTTATCTGTACTGCTAAGCAATGGCATCATTAATAGTATGGTGTTTGCCGAACCCGTCTATCATCCCAGCGGAGCTAAACTGACTTTCGGCGGTATGACCCACCGTCAGATGACCGTATCCGATATGGGCAACCCGGCCTATCCCGCTGCTATGCTCACCCCGGAAGGTGAAAACGGACTTTACGGAGCAGGCCTGTCACTTGGTCTGGGCATAGAATATGATGGCAACGATAATCTTTTCAAACTACTGGACAAGGTCAGTAGCGGTGGTGCCGGCATTCCCGGTGGTGATAGCGGCGATGGAAACAGCGGAGCAGACAGTGATACTATTCTTCCGTCACTGCCGCCCGGCCTCAGCCTGACCCCTGAGCAGCAAGCTAAACTTGACTCACTGATTCAGGAAGTGGCGACGGCCGCCGCGCTGATCACAGCCTCCGTTACCGGCTTGAATGCTAAAGCCTTTGTTTCTGCCGATGTCCCGGTACTGATCAGCAATAATAAACTGGGCGCCTGGACATTCGGGGCCAATACCTCGATCACCACAAACCTCAAGGGGATCCATGACCCGATTGATTTTGATACCACGCTGGCACTGGATAATTTAATCAAGGCGTATGAAGCCGACCCGCCGACGGTAAAAACCACGTATGATCTGACCGGTGGCGCCAGCGTCACCGTTAACCCGGACGGGACAGCAAAGTTCCGCATCGACAATAACAGCGGTGTTATTACCAAGGCAGCCCAGATCACCGAGATCAGCATCGGTTACAGCCGCAAGGTCTGGCAGCAGAAAGACAACAAAGCCTATGTCGGCATCAAACCCAAATACTTTAGTGTCGGCCTTTCCAACACAGCCGTTCCAATAGCAAATCTGGACAATGCCAGAGACATCTTTAACGCATTGAACAAGTCCAGCTTCAGCTACCAGCAGGATTTTTCTGTCGATCTGGGTGCGATCTGGAGTGGTAAGCAGTATCAGCTGGGCGCCACACTCACAAACCTGAACGAGCCGGAATTCAACTACCCGGCTTCCGACCTGAGTGGTTTCACCAACCCGAACATCATCCAGTTTATCCGTGACAGTGAACGTTATATCATGCAACGTCAGTTAAAACTCGATGGCGGTTACATCACCAGCAACGGTGCCTGGGGCTTCAACTTCGGTCTTGATGCTAACCCGGTACCCGACCCCATGGGGGACGATTACCAGTGGGCATCTGTCGGTGTCGGCTTTGCCTCAGACAGCTGGTGGCTGCCCGGCGCCCGTGCCGGCATCAGAAAGAATATGGCAGGCTCTGAACTCACCTACATTACTGGCGGTATCACGGTATTTAATAACCTTAACCTGGATCTGGCAGCCACCACTCAGACAGTGCAGATCAATGGCCAGACCGTACCCAGAGGTCTGATCAGCAATATCAGTTTTCAGGTGATGTTTTAAGCGAAGTTTCTTGCTATTCGTGAAAATGTAAATACTACCTTATGCTTCCCGGCCTGAACCTGGCGCTTTGCTTTTTACGAATAACGAACAAGCTTCACATCCCGTTGCCGAATTTGTCGTGATGGATATCGCTTGTTTCACGCATACTTTTCAATGCCACCGCATAAGCTTTCAGAATATCCAGTGTCCATGAGATACGCTCTCTGAAATAAGCATCGGCTTCAGCGTTATTGTCTTCCACCTTTTCATTAAGGATGGTTTCGATATTTCTTAAAATCAGCTGTTCCGGGATATAACACAAACGATTATTCTTATAGCTGCTCATCCGTAACTCTGCCACCGGATAGGCGCCACCGTCGCCACTGGAGACAGCCACAATTAACGCCGGCTTATGCCCCAGTTCAAAACGGTTAAACATCAAAAAGAAATTTTTCAACCCTGCCGGTACCTGACCGTGCCACTCCGGTGTAATAATCACAAAAGCATCACTCTCACTTAACTGCTTTTTAACTGGTGCCAGCCGCTCGTTCCATTCCTCATTATCCTCCCACAGGGTCTGGTCCCACAACGGTAACGGATTATCGGCGAGGGCATACACCCAGGGTTCGATATCATCAAACTCCGTATTGAATGTTTTTTCGATATAACGAGCCACTTTCTCACTTTGTGACGGATTGCGGTGACTACCGCTGATGATGCTTATTTTCATAAATAAAATCTCTGAATTGGTAATCAATTATTCAAACATAAAAACATAAAAAACGTAAAAGAATTATTTTAAACAACCAGTACCGGCTCATGCAGCCTCGACAGCTGCTCACGCAATTCCAGTACATGCTGCTCCCAGTATTGATTGCTGTTAAACCAGGGAAAAGCCAGCGGAAACGCGGAATCATTCCAGCGTTTGGCCAGCCAGGCTGCATAATGCATCATGCGCAAACTTCTTAATGCTTCAATCAACTGTAATTCATTTACATCCAGTTCGGCAAATTCTTCATAACCTTCCAGCAGATCACACAACTGCGTGGTCATTTCCTCACGATCACCGGACAATAACATCCACAAGTCCTGAATCGCCGGACCATTGCAACAGTCATCCAGATCGACAAAGTGCGGCCCGTCATCTGTCCACAAAACATTGCTGCGATGACAGTCACCGTGTAAGCGAATATGCTGATAACTGCCACAACGTGTAAAAGCAGCTTTTATTTCGATGATTAAATCATCGACCAGCGTCTGATACGCCGCTTGCAGATAATCCGGAATAAAACCGTTTTCCTGTAAAAATAGTGCAGAGACACTGCCCATACGATTAACATCTATCTGCTGACGATGCTCGAACAGTGCGTTGCGACCAACGTTATGGATACGGGCAATAAACCGGCCCATCCAGTTTAAATCATCACGTGTTTCCAGATCCGGCCAGCGACCACCACGCAACGGAAATAAAGCAAAACGATAGCCCTGAAATTCATTTAACGACTCACCATTAAAAATCAATGGTGCAACCACAGGTATTTCCTGATCCAGCAGTTCCTGTGCAAATAAATGCTCTTCTTTTATCGCCGGGTCACTCCAGCGATCCGGGCGATAAAATTTTGCAATCACTGCGCCCCCCTGTTCCAGTTCACAACGATATACCCGGTTTTCATAGCTGTTTAATGCCAGCATACGGCCACTGCTTTCATAGCCCATCGAATCGACCGCAGCCAGTATGGTCTCCGGCGTTAAACCGGTATAATCATGTTTTAATTTGTTTTGCTGTTCCCGCATTTATAACTATTCTCTGTATTTTATGAAAGCCATCATTAATAAAATTGCCACGCAACCGGAAATCGAATGCTGGGTGCAGGGGCAGGAAGTAAAGATTGATGAACAACGTGGCAGTGTCATTTTAATTGAAGTCATACAGGTCAACTGCCCCGGCTGTTTTCTTCACGCCCTGCCAGAGGCCATTCGCCTGTATGAAAAATATACCCCGCAAGGACTGAAAGTCTTTGCGATTGCTACTGCTTTTGAACATTATCAGCATAATACCCTGAATAATCTACAGCGTCTGCTGCATCAGGGGAAATTAAGCGGCGAACCACTGTTACAACTGGCTAAAGCCGGCTTTCTTGACGGTCAGAAGCTGCCTTACACTATCCCGTTCAGTGTTGCCATGGATAAGCTGGTATTAAATGAAGACCGCATTAATGAAACCGCCATTCATCAGTTCATTCTCAGCCAGATACCTGATTTTGCTGATAAAGACCGGGACAGAGAGAAAAAGCTTTCGATTTACCGGCAGGCAGAAAACTATCTGAAAAACAAACAATACCATGCGCTGACTTTTGAGATGTACGACCTGCAGGGTACACCCTCCAGCATATTGATCGATAAACAGGGCATACTCAGAAAGGTCTCTTTTGCTGCGAGCAATACACTGGAAGCAGATATTCAGATACTGCTGAATGAAACACTGCCCTGAATCATTTTGCCGGGATAAATAATTCAGGAAAACTCAGATCAAGCTTCGCATCGAGCAGATGGCCGCAATTTTTAATGACAGGATCCCGATTCATGACTTAATCAGAGCTTCCTTAGTATTCATCGTCAATAAATATTATAATGCCGCATCTTTTTTAAACTGAATATTTATTATTATGGAAAGATTCGCCGAAAAATTTCTTTATGCCAGCCGCTGGTTACTGGCCCCTATCTACCTTGGCCTCAGTTTCGGCCTGCTGGTACTGGGCATCAAATTCTTCCAGGAAGTTATACATATTTTCCCCATCATTCTGGAAACCAAAGAAGCCGACCTGGTCTTAATCATTTTAAGCCTGATTGATCTTTCACTGGTCGGTGGTTTGATTGTCATGGTGATGTTGAGCGGTTACGAAAATTTTGTGTCCACTATTGACCTTGATGAAGGTGCTGACAAACTGCACTGGCTGGGGAAAATGGATGCCGGCTCGCTTAAACAAAAAGTAGCGGCCTCTATTGTTGCCATTTCGTCCATTCATTTACTGAAAATTTTTATGAATGCACAAAATTATGAAACCGAGCAACTCAAATGGTTTGTTATTATCCATCTGACCTTTGTTGTTTCAGCCATCGGCATGGCTTATGTTGACAGAATGAACCAGCATTGAGCAACTGACTGAATAACAGCTGCAGGCCTGTTATATGCAAAAAATGATCCCGCCCGATCCGGAGTCCAGCGTTTCAACTCTGGAATATGCCGTCATCTATATTCCCCGGCGCAGCCGCAATCGCTTTGCAGCAACTTGTGTTGAAATAAAAAGCTGTGCAGCAGAAGCGCTTAATGACGCAGACCCGGATAACAAACGCTACGCTGCACGTGTCAGTGGTCCGTCAAAGTCATCAGAAGGCCTGTTTATCTATTACCTGGTTGAATGGCTGGAATAACTATCGCAGATCGCACTAGTCGCATTAATTTCATCAACATCCACAAGTTCACCGCAGCGCAGATCATAATAACAGGCAATCAGTTTCAAACGACCTGCAACAACCCGCTCACGTATCCAGGGATAACTCATCAGATTACGCAGGGAATAACTCACAGCAGTTTTTTCACAGGCATCTATTTGCTGCTCAAGGGTATTGTAGTCATGATTGGCCAGCACTTTTTCTTTTGCCGGTGCCGCTATCTGCATCCAGCTGTTAATAAAACCAGCCGATTTAATGGAGCCATCATTTTCCATTAAGGCGCGGATACCGCCACAGTTAGCATGTCCCAGAACAACAATCTGCTTTACCTGCAAACAGGTAACAGCAAATTCCAGCGCCGCACTGGTACCATGATAATCCCCTTTTGTTTCAAACGGTGGCACCAGATTGGCGACATTGCGAATAACAAAAATATCGCCAGGCTCAACATCAAATAAAATACTCGGGTCAACACGTGAGTCACAACACGATACCATCGCTACTTCGGGTGCCTGCTTTTGCGCCAATTGCTCCAGTCGGGCGCGATTACGCTGGTAATAGCCTTTACGAAAGCGACCATAACCCTCAAGTAACTTGTCTTGCATAATTCCTCTTTTCAGTCTGTTACACAGATACCATCATTCTAACTTTTCTGCACTTTTTACTGCATACTCCAGAAGGTATGGATGAGCACAATAACAATCCGCAGCAACCACTGCCGGTTATTTACAATGGCAAATGCTTTTCCGGCTTTATCTTCAAACCGCTAATAGAATGATCGACCGCGACCGGCAGAACAACATCTGCCAGTGCAGGCAGGTATTTAATGCTGTGCCGGCTAATACGTTCAAAGTGCTGAATAAAGCGTTTTAATGCACGCTCCCCCATGATCCCCTGTTTATTGCCGGCCAGCGTATTTGCCTGTAACTTTCGCTCCTGCAGGTTTCGCCACTGATAAACACAAGAAAAATCTGCGGCCTGCAACATAATGCACATGTCTGCCTGAGTATATATTCGCTGCTGATAATCAATTAACTGCTCATTCACATAATGGCGCCAGACACCCTGTGCGTCTTCTTTTTCTTCCAGTTCATTAATGGCAACTTTTAATTCCTCAGCGCTCTGTGCCGGACTGTTATTACACCAGCCTTCAAACAAAATGATATCTACCGGTTTTGTATGTACCTGCCACTCACCTTTATCAACTCTGTCATCTACGGCTTTATCAAATCTTGGACTGCTACACGGTTGTTGGCGCATCAAACGTTCAAGCACAAACTCCATTAAACCCACATCATGCGTTCCTGGTACGCCACGTGTTTCCAGCAACGGATGGACTTTTCCGGCAAGCGCAAGCCTTTCCTTTCGCGTCAGATAAAAATCATCCAGTGACAGTTCAGCCACCTGACATGATGCTGTTGCTTTAATAACAAGCTTAAGAAACCGCGTCATGGTCGACTTGCCTGTACCCTGGGCACCATTGATGCTCACCAGTAATGGCTGCGCCTGTTTTTTCTCCATGATAATTCTGCATAATGGCAGATAAACATTGCTGACCACTGCTTTAAAATTGTCCGGCAACTGCAGCTGTTTGATCAGGACAGAACTGTCAAAGCCCGCTTCAGCTTCTGCATTCATTTTATTCTCATCTATCCGTTAATATGAATTACGCTACATCCAGGTAGTCTACACCTCGAACATAAGCGGCAGCATCGAGAAAACGACGGCAGTTTTCACATGCATCATGGTTACGCACATAATTCAGCATACTCACTTTCAGCGTACGTTTACTGCTCACGGCCATTTTCTACTGACAGCGACTCAATCAGCAGATTTAAATCTTCAATGCTGTCTGCAGCGATCTCTTTTACTTCATCGCTTTCGTCAGCAAGCAGTTTTTCAATGACCGGAAGCAGCGAAATATCTTTTGTCAGCGATAAATAATGACAGGCATCACCACGCACACGGGCATCGCTATGCGACAGATAATCGATTAATAACGGTATTACCGGTTTAAAAACATCATGTTCTGCCAACTCTTCTATCAGTACACCAACCCCTAAGCGTATGTTTATCTTTGCCCCGGTATCAGCCATTAAATGAATCACACTTTGCAGCGCCTTATCTTCGTTTTTGATTAATTTTTTAGCACGTGCAATATCGCCTTCCGATAATACTTCCTTAAGGTATTCGGTTAGCCCCGATACACTGGATGCCCGCTTTATCCACTGCTGTAATTCCTGCCGGGTTCTTGAACCACTCAACTCAAAAGACCCGATCTGCAGCCACGGAACACTGCGTACACCCAGCTGTGATGCTAACTGCATATCCTGCTCAATATTAACGATTTTCAACTGCGCAAACTCGCCATTTTTCAGTAACGCGGTCAATGCTTGCATCATGGCGTCACAATAGGTACATTGAGTTCCCATTAACATTAAAACCGCAATAGATCCGTTATTTTTCGTGTCTTTTGTCATATACTTGAATTATTATGTAAATTTACATAGCCGACTGATAATGTATAAAAAATTTCACTTCTTTTCCATACTATTGCTTCTCTGTTCAAGCCATGTTTTTGCCCTGACGGATGAAGAGAAAGATGTTCTGGTATTTGACGACACCCTGCTGGAAGAAGAACTGGTTTACCCTGACTGGTTTAAACTTTCTCTTGGCGACCTCCGGGACGATCTTAAAGAAGCTAGAAAAGCCGGTAAAAAAGGCATTATCACCTATTTTGGTCAAAAACGCTGCGCTTATTGTGAACAGTTTATTAACACCAGTCTTGCCGATGAAGATATTAAAAATTACCTGTTATTACACTATGACCTGATCGCTTTTGATATCTGGGGTATTGATACGATTATCGATACCGATGGGAAAAAATATACAGAACGTGAACTTTCCCTGCGTTACAAGACTAACTTTACCCCGTCACTGGTGTTTTATGATATTGACGGCACACCGGTTTTTCGTTTACGTGGTTATTATCCACCGTATAAATTTCGTGCCGCCCTGCAGTATGCTGCCGAACTTTTTTATAAACAGGAAACCTTTGCAGAATATTTTGAACGCGCCAACCCCGGTGAATATTTTCTCCTTGGCGGTCTGACTGAGCGTGATTTCTTTTTACCCCCGCCCTACGATTTATCGGCTTTAATAAATAATAAAAAAGCCACGGCTGTATTTTTTGAGCAGGGAAACTGCCATGCCTGCGACCTGCTGCACAGCGACCCCCTGTCACAGAAACTAAGCATACAGGAACTGGAAAAAATGAATGTTATCCAGCTTAATATGTGGGCTGACACTCCGGTAACTACCCCTAAAGGCAAGAAAACAACAGCAAGAGAATGGGCCAGATCACTGGAGTTATTTTATGCACCCAGCATCTTGTTTTTTGATGAAGCAGGTAATGAAATCATCCGGGTCGACTCTGTTACCCGCTTCTTTCGTCTCTGGGGGGTACTCGATTATGTCAACCAGAAAGGCTATGAAAAATCCGGTGATTATCAGGAGTGGCGTTTACAACAGCGCGATGTCAGTAAATAAAACTCAGTAAATGCTGGCCTCTCTACAAAAAAAGATTGATCAACTGTTATGGCAAACGTCTCTTAAAGACCTTAGCCCGATACAGGCATCATCCATAAAAACCCTGAGAATCTTTTATGGTGTCATCCGTGATATAAACGATGGCCTGCCATCTCTGCGCGCAATGAGTCTGGTCTACACCACTCTGATTTCGCTGGTACCATTGCTGGCTGTCAGCTTTTCGGTATTAAAAGGGTTTGGTGTACATAACCAGCTGGAACCGGCATTAATCAATCTACTGGAACCACTGGGTGAAAAAGGTCTGCAACTAAGCCAGCAGATAATTACTTTTGTTGACCAGGTGAAAGTCGGGGTACTCGGTTCCATTGGTCTGCTGGTACTTATTTTCACCGTTTTATCGCTGGTAAAAAAAATAGAAAGCGCCTTTAATTATACCTGGCGTATAACCGTTACCCGTAGCATCTCACAACGCTTCAGCAACTATTTAAGTGTAATTCTGCTTGGCCCGTTATTGCTTTTCACTGCCGCCGGTCTAACCGCTTCTTTCAATTCATCATCGGTTATCAGCACCATATTATCCATCGAACCCTTCGGCGCGATTATTTTAATGCTTGGCAACGCCATACCTTTTGTATTGACGGTAGCATCATTTACCTTAATGTACATCCTTATCCCGAACACCCTGGTAAAGTTTACCTCAGCATTATTCGGCGCCTTTATTACTACCATTTTATGGAAAATAAGCGGCTCCATCTTTGCCACCTTTATTGTTGACTCAACCAACTACACCGCCATTTATTCCGGTTTTGCCATTCTGATTATATTCATGATCTGGATTTATGTTAACTGGCTCATCATTCTTGCCGGCGCATCATTTGCCTACTACCATCAACACCCTGATCGTATCAGTAATAAATCACAGATCATCCGGCTGAGTTGTCGTCTTCGTGAAAAACTGGCGCTGACAATTATGCAGTTAATTGCCAGCAGCTTTCAGCACAATGAAAAACCCTGGTCATTAAAAAAACTAACAAAAAAAATCAGAATATCTGAAACGGCATTACAACTGGTGATAAGTTCACTGCTCAACAACAAGCTGTTAACTACCAGTGGTGATAATAACCAGTATTATATTCCCAGCCAGTCACTGGAGAATATTTCACTGGCAATGATTCTGCATGCAGTACGCAGCGCTGAAGAATCACCCAGCCTGCATCCTGAAGATGTTGAAACCGTAGACCAGGTCAACCAGATGATTGAAAAATTAAATACCGCTATTGATCAGGCCGTTGATCATAAAACCTTAAAAGATCTGATATAAGGCTCGTTTTTACTCTCTGCGAATTATTTAAACTGCAAACGGTTATAGCGAAGTCAGAGATCCAGTTCCAGAAATCGAATACACTCAGGCTCCAGCAGTTTTTTTGCCTTAAGTAAAATTTTATGTTCCTGCTCGACCGTCATTAATTCCCGGTAATCACCGACCTTACCCTGCCTGACAAATTTTCCCGGCTTAAACACCGGTTTACTATTGTGTCCGCCGGCGCTCACTCCCTGACTGGAAAATTTTTCATCATGTGCTTTCATCCAGTCAAACGAACTAAACTCCATAACTGTCTGCTTTTGACTGTCATTGACCGGCCATTGCAAAAATGAAATAATTTTATCCAGATTTCCTTCAAAGTCTGTTTTCAAATCCTGATAACGTAACCATAAAACTCTGGGGTGATCGATATAGGGCCACCAGCTTTTTACATTCCGATACCAGGCGGCAAATTCCAGCCAGTTATCAACGTGCTCATCAAATGATGCAGGGGCAGGAATTTCTTTATGCTGACGGGCTTCATCTGTCATGTTCAGAATGTGATGATAAAAACTGACACAGCAGTCACGCGGATCCCGTGAACTTAATATGATGTTTGCAGTGCCGATACCCGGCGTTTGTTCTGCCGTACAATGGGTTTTAAAAATTCGTGGTGTCGGCAGCTTTTCAAACTGCAACAGTATCTGCTGCCAGCTTTTACCCTGCCGCGTAATTTCCAGCCAGGGCACCACCTCATCGATGGCCATAAAACCGTCATCACCCCCCGTGCGTAACTGGTAAAGAATTTGCTGCATCCACGTGGTACCGGCTTTTGGCGGTGTGGTAATGAGCACATCACTGTTACGCGCCTTAAAATTGGCCAGTATATAAGGATCGTGCAATGGTGCCGGCTCACCCCAGCGGGCGTCTGGCTTTAAATTGTCGGAGTTCATCGATTGTCTCTTAATTTTCATCCCGGTCTACAGGGCTTGTATACTTCAGCGCATCTCTATTAATTGCCAGTGCCCTTCAGTTTCAGCAAACAGTATAATCAACTTTCTATTTTAATGAAGCAGGTGATTTGACGTTATGCCACAATATTATATTTCACGGTTTATTTCAGTAACAAAATTATGGGATTAACAAAACTGCCAACAGCCGAACATGCCCTGCCTGGGCGAAACACCCGTATGCCGGTAACGAATAAACATTTTGTTAATGGCAATGTCCTCCAGCCACCGTTCTGTGATCATCTGCAGCAGATCATTTTTGGTATGGGATGTTTCTGGGGGGCTGAACGAAAATTCTGGGAACTCGATGGTGTTTATAGTACAGCCGCAGGATATACTGCCGGACTGACCCCCAACCCGGACTATCAGGAAGTCTGTAGCGGTTTAACCGGCCATAATGAAGTAGTGCTGGTAGTGTTCGATCCTGAAAAAATTTCTCTGCAACAATTGCTGAAAACCTTCTGGGAATCACACGATCCAACGCAGGGCATGCAACAGGGAAATGACTACGGCACACAATATCGCTCCGGTATTTATGTCTCATCTGAAACACAGCTAGTCGCTGCAGAAGTTTCACGGGGCCTGTTTCAGCAGTCACTGGCAAAAGCCGGCTACGGTCAAATTACCACCGAAATTATTGAGGCCACAGAATTTTATTATGCCGAAGACTACCACCAGCAATACCTGGCAAAAAACCCGAATGGTTATTGTGGTCTGGGTGGTACCGCTGTGATTTATCATCCATAAAACCAGCGAACGAACAGGTAAAAGCTTTTTTGCCGCGAAAGACGCAAAAGACGCAAAGAAAAACATTTTGTTTGTGCGCTACGCGCACAAACAATAAATAGTTTGAGATGGTTTTTGCTTTTCTTCGCGCTCTTTGCGTCCTTCGCGGCAGAAGTTTCTAATCTTTTAAATGTCTGCCAGGACTCAGAAACAGGGGCTATGACTAGTTATATTCACAAAGCAGTAAGGACTTACCAGTCATTGAAGGTGGTTGCTGCAGTCCCATTAACTGTAGCACGGTCGGCGCAACAGAGCTTAAATCACCGCCCGGGCGAAGATGCCAGTGTGCTTCATCGATAATCAGGCAGGGCACAGGATACAAGGTATGTTGCGTATGCGGCTCCTGTGTTATCGGATCGACCATCTCATCACAGTTGCCGTGGTCTGCCGTTAATATCACCGAAAAACCGGCTTCTGCTGCAGCATCAAGCACACGACCGACTTGTGTATCCAGCGCTTCTACCGCTTTAATAACGGCATCTCGAACGGCTGTATGACCAACCATATCACCATTAGCAAAGTTGACCATAATAAAGCCATACTCAGCGGATTCCAGGCCTTCAATAATTTTATCGGCAACACCCTCGGCACTCATTTCCGGCTTCAGGTCATAAGTAGCCACATCCGGTGAATTCACCATAACGTGATCTTCGCCGGCAAACGGTTTCTTTTTACCGCCATTGAAAAAATAAGTAACGTGAGCGTATTTCTCGGTTTCGGCACAATGCATCTGTTTGTAGCCTGCCCTGCTCACCACCGACGCCACGGTTGCCTGCGGGCGTTCCGGCGCGTAACCGATAGGCAACAGAAATTCCGGGTCATATTCTGTTAAACAGGTCACTAGTGCACCGTCAAAATCACCGGTGTCAAAATCATCAAAGTTTTCCTGACTTAATACCGCAGTAAGCTGCCGGGAACGGTCATTGCGAAAGTTAAAGAAAATCACATTATCACCCGATTCAATCAGGTCAGCGCCATCCAGCACTGTTGGAATAATAAACTCGTCGGTTTCTTCATTGGCATACGCCGCTTCGATAGCATACAGTGCATTTTCAGCGGTGCGGCCTTTGCCGTTAACCATTGCCTGCCACGCCAGTTCGGTTCTGTCCCAACGATTATCTCTGTCCATGGAATAATAACGACCGCTAACGGTAGCAATGCTACCATTGGCATCTTCCAGTGCACTTTCAATTTCCGGCAGAAAAGTTAACGCTGACATTTGTGCGGTATCACGACCGTCAGTCGTGATATGCACCACAGGCTTTGCCTTATGGTCGGCACAGAGTTTAATTAATGCTTTCAAGTGGCTGATATGACTGTGCACACCACCGTTTGAAGTCAGGCCAACAAGATGCACCGGACGCTCATTGGCTGCCGCATCTTCTACCGCCGCCACCAGCGCCGCATTGGTAAAGAAATCACCATTTTCAATTTCATCGTTAATACGCACCAGATCCTGACGGATGACCGTACCACTACCCAGTGTCATGTGCCCAACTTCAGAGTTACCCATCTGACCGTCGGGCAAACCCACCGAACTGCCACATGCTTCCAGCGTGGTATGAGAGTTTCGTGAAAAATATTCATCCAGTCGCGGCGTATCTGCCTCTTGCACGGCATTATTAATTCGACTTGGATTGACACCAAATCCGTCCAGAATAATCAGCAGGGTGGGTCTTCGGGGAACACTTCGTTCAACCATTTGAGCTACAGTCCTTCTTTTTAGTGAATATAAATTGAAGCGGATTTTACACTATTGACGGCGTTTACACGAATGGAAACTGACCGCACTTAACGCTCAGCCAATCGCCTTTATTCTGCAAACATAATCGTTATAATAATACCTGTCGTGATACCGTTTGAACCTTGCTTTACTATCACTGATATTCGCCGGATTATCTGCCTGTAGGGAGCCAAACCAAATGCGAACCACCTGTATTAAAAAACCTGCTGTTATTATTTTTATCCTGCTTTCATTACTGCTAATACCAGCGTGTGGAGGGGGCGGTGATAGCGGTACGCCGCCGGCACAGACTACGGTTTCCGGCCTTGTTGAAGCGCCTTCTGGTTTTATTGCCGCTAACGAAAAAAACACTCTGTTCAAGCGACTGTCGAGCCTGATTGCCAGCGTTGCCCATGCTTCGGTCAGCGGCCTGTCTACAGTGGCTGATGGCGTTAACGTTGAACTGGTACGGATAAACGACAGCGGTGCTGTCGATACCGTACTGGCCACAGACACCACATCCGCAGGAGAATACAGTTTCGACCTCACCGCTCTGGGGCTGGATTACGCCAGCAATATGCTGGTCATCGCCAGCGCTCAGGGGCAGCAGATGCGCGCCTTCGTGACTTCCGACAGGGTCAACATCAACCCCTCATCAGAAGCCTCCGTGCGCCTGATCGTAGAACTGCTCGCCGCCACCAGTGGCAGTCAGTTACAAAATTTCACCCCAAAAGAAATTAACCGTCTGGTCAGCAGTATAGACCAGCTGACTTCAGCCAGGTCAAGCATGGCCGCCACTGATATCGAGACAACTACGCTCAACATCATCAATATGGTACAGCAGGATACAGCAACCACCTCTTATCTGGCTGCGGCAGCTGAGACCGGAGAAACCAGTACCGGACCCGGTGATGTGGCAAACTTTTTCCCGCTTGATCTGCAGAACACCTGGAATTACCGGGTAGACTCCTCTGAACAAAATGAGCCCTATTATTCAGCAGTAACTGTCACCGGAACAAAAACCATCGATAATGTATTAACCCGTGTGCTGACTTCATTGAATGCAGATAATACCGGTGCCAGCAATGAGGAATACCTTAACAAAGACAGTAACGGCATTCGTAATTATGGCAACAATGACGCTACCGATTTTATCAGTCCGCAGATTGTTCCCTACCTGCAAACAACTTTTGCATTCGAAACCGGTTCCAGCTTTGAAGCTATTAATCAATCCGGTTTAGTCTGGCAGGAAGATGTGGACGGTGACGGAGCAAACTAATCGTTTAGTACCGTCGTCACGGTTAGCAGTCAGGGCAACGTGCCTGTCGACCTTACTCTGGCTTCCTTCCCCTCTGCCATGCAAATTCAGGTACAGATTGACTTTACTGTCAACTTGTCCGCCGATAATACAAAAATTACGGTTAGCGATACGCTGACGGAATGGCGGGTAACGGATATTGGACTCATAAAAACATCCGAACTGATTCAGTCACAGGCAGCGGGTATAACTTTTACTGAAAATGAAACCTGGGAACTTGTCGGCTATCGCGTTAAAGATAGTGCGGCGGGTTTGCTTTCAAACTTCACCCTGGCCGACAATCTGGCCAGCGCAAGCTCCAGCACCGGCACCCCCGGACAAGCCGGCGTAGCTTCAGACGGCAGCAATTATCTTGTTGTCAGCTGCCGTGAATCCAGCAGTGGCTTACCTGCAGGTGTGATTGGCCTGTTTGTCGATGAAAACGGTGTTCGCTCACAGGCTTTTACAATTGCAGAACACAGCTGTTACGAGTTTTCAGCCACCGCTGCCTTTGACGGCAGCAATTATCTTGTTGTTTTCCAGCGTTACACCAGCGCCAATTCTGGCAGCCCTGAAATATTTGCTGCGCGGGTAACTCCTGCTGGTGAGGTTCTGGATGCTGCACCCGGCATTGTCATAGCAAGCGGCAACAATGGCAGCCAGCAACCTGTTGTTGCTTACGATGGCAGCAACTATCTGGTTGTGTATAGCCAATATGCGGATACCACACTGTGGAATATCGTTGCCACCCGCATTAACCCCGCCGGACAGATTATAGATAAGGTAAGCATCAATGCAGACAATGGTGATCAGACATCACCGGCTATCCTGTTTGATGGCAGGCAATATATGGTGGCATGGGAAAATACCGCTACAGGCTCAGGTCCGTCACTGCAAACCGATATTTATGCGGCAAGGATAACGCCTGAGGGCATGGTGCTTGACCCGGCGGGTATCGCTATCGCTACCGCTCCGGCATATCAGGGTGATGCACAAATCGCTTTTGATGGCAGCAACTATCTTATCAGTTGGCGAAATGTCGATTCATTTTTTATCGACCCGCCGGTTTCAGCTATTTATAGTCGACAAGTTACGACTGACGGCAACCTGCTGGATGCGCCAGCAGACACGATGGGACTTGCTGTGAATACCATAGCCTTGCCAAAAGATGACCTTGCCGTGGTATTTAATGGTGTCAATTATCTACTCATCTGGCGCATGGGTGCTTTTGCCAGTGATCCCCCATCCGGCATCTATGCCGCCAGAGTTAGCACCGCTGGTACCTTACTTGACACACCCGCCAATTCAAATGGCATACCGGTAACAGGATCACCTCCCGATTTTTCGCGTTACCTGCACCCAACAGTACTGTTTAATGGCAAAAATGCTTTATTAACATGGCTCAACAATAAAGAATTATCAGGCAATCAGAAAAGTTTACAGGCTTTGTTTCTATACCCGTTTTAAAACAACCACGATGGGCAAAAAGGCCATCGCCTGATTTTAGAGTGCTAAAAAATCACGCCTGCTGATACCTGCTCAAAGATCTCATTTGCCGTCCTTATTTTCCTGCTGGACACGGATACCTGACAACCGGCCCACCTTGTAATCGACAGATCTATTCCTGGTTACATTCAAAAAATCATCAAACCAGAAAACACATCTAATATATCGATATTTATAAGTCAAATTTTACGCTTTTATATCTAATAAATATAACTAATATAGAGCCACCAACTCACTATTTCCTACAGGAGACAACAATGAACCATTTTATCGAACTCAGCGGACGCATTTTATTAGGCCACATTTTTTTATTGGCAGGTTTAAGCAAACTCGGCGAAGGTTATGCCGGCACTGCCGGATACATGGATAGCATGGGCATACCCGGCATGTTACTACCGGCGGTTATCGCACTGGAAATCGGCGGCGGTCTGATGGTGATGCTGGGCTTCAAAGTTAAATGGGCGGCATACGCACTGGCAGGGTTCAGCATTATCGCCGGCATTATCTTCCACTCCGATTTTTCTGATCAGATGCAAATGATTATGTTTATGAAAAACCTGAGTATTGCCGGTGGTTTGTTACTGCTATCAGCTCATGGCGCCGGAAAATTAAGCATTGATAGTAAACTGGTCAAATAACCCTAAGCGCGACACAGGACAAAATAATGGGCATGTTAATTAAAGGTCAACTGGTCAATAACTGGCTGGATAAAGAAATAGATAAAGGCGAATTCAAACGCATGGAATCAACCTTTCGCAATACAGTAACGGCTGACGGCAGTGGTGGTTTTAAAGCCGAGGCAGATCGTTATCATTTATATGTTTCATCCGCCTGCCCGTGGGCACACCGCACGGTTATTTTCCGGAAGTTAAAAAAACTGGAAACCATTATTGGCCTGTCCATTGTTGAACCGGAAATGCTCGAGCATGGCTGGACCTTCGCCGAAACGGGTGACTACAGGGATCACCTGCATGCTTTTCATTTTATGCATGAAATTTACACCCGGGCCGACAAGGCATTTACCGGCCAGATTACGGTACCGGTATTATGGGATAAAAAACGCAATACCATCGTCAATAATGAATCATCAGAAATTATCCGCATGTTTAATTCTGCGTTTAATACCTTGACGGAGGTACAAACAGATTTTTATCCGGAACATTTACGGCAGAAAATAGATGCCATCAATTTACCTGTTTATAACAACATTAACAACGGGGTTTACCGTTGTGGTTTTGCCACCACCCAGCTTGCTTATGAAAGAGCTTTTGACCGCCTGTTTAATGAACTGGATAACGTAGAAAATATTTTATCCGCACAAGCATACCTGGCCGGAGAGCAGCTCACTGAAGCAGACTGGCGGTTATTTACCACACTTATTCGTTTTGACGCAGTCTATGTCGGCCACTTTAAATGCAATTTAAAACGTATTGCCGACTATGAAAATCTGTCCCATTATTTAAGGGATCTGTATCAGATGCCGGGCATTGCTGAAACCGTTGATCTGGATTATATCAAACGACATTATTACTACAGTCATAGCAGCATCAACCCGACACAGGTCATAGCCAAGGGGCCGCAACTGGATTTTACTTCGCCGCATAACCGTTTCACAAAATTTGGAGAACCATCATGACATTAAAAAAACACAAGGTAACCATCGTTCCCGAAGGTGACGGTGTTGATGTAAAACGCCTGTTCCCGTTACCCGGTTTGATGAATTTTGACCCCTTTGTTTTGTGGGACCATTTTGATATCGCTCCGGACCGTGGTTTTCCCGACCACCCGCACCGTGGTTTCGAAGCAATTACCTATATGTTTTCCGGTGGCATGAATCATAAAGACAACCTGGGCAATGAGTCGTTTGTCCGTCCCGGTGGTGCACAACGGTTTACCGCCGGTCGCGGCCTGGTGCATTCAGAAATGCCTGCACAGCAGGGGCACAGCAATGGCATTCAATTATGGATTAACCTGCCACAGTCTTTAAAACAGATAGAGCCCGGCTATCAGCAAGTGGATGATGCGGATTTTCCAGTTAAAGAACTGGCCGGTGGCCGGGTTAAAATACTGGTGGGTGAGGATTCACCCTTATTGCTGAAAACCAGTGTCATATACCAGCATGTTATTCTTGATAAAGCAGCGACTTATCAGCTGACACTGACACCCGGTATGCGAGGCATTATTTATCCGCTTGAAGGTAAGATTGAGCTTAACCGGAAAAAGGTGACAACTGAGCAGGCTTTGCTGGTTGAAGATACCGCACATCTGGACTTTATCGCCAGAGAAAAAAGCCAGTTCATGATCGCTATGGGCTTACCCCATAATGAACCTGTCCGGCAACACGGCCCCTTTGTGGATTAAGCTTCCGTAACAGTGGCAGAAAAAATTTCTACCACTATTGAAACAGAAACATGTCCGTCTTACGGGCGCCAGTATTTATAGCCCTGCATTTGCAGACGGATCACTTCGACCGCACCCGCCGGAATATATTCAACCTCCAGTGGAAACTCATCTTCTTCCAGACCCCATGACTTCATGCTGATTCGGCATGCTTTAAAACGGACACCGCGATTAGCCAACTTGACCAGTAACTGCGAGGTCTCCTCATTATTCTCCAGCAGAGCATGAATGTCATCTTCATACGCCACTACTTCGATATGCAGATTTTTTTCACCCAGCTCGTTCAATACCTTATCAATTTGCATAAAAACCCGACGCTGACCGAAATTATCACCCGTACGGGTTAATTGCACGACAAACGGTACCACTTCAGGCTCAACAGCCTGCGCAGGCGTTACCATAAAACAGCACAAAAGAAAAAGCATAGCAGGAATAATCGTTGTTTTTATCATGGTTATATCCATAGTATTTTTGTTATAAAGTAAATATCGCAGATTTCACAGGTCACTATAGCAGCCATCTCTTCAGGCCCCTAACATGGGTAAGTTTTTTCTCAGATGATAAGTTAATGACAGTTCAATACAATGTTTTAACGCTGCAACAGGCACCGTATCGTTCATCGTAAAGATGAACGCTCTATTACCATCAAAAGTAAATTCATCCTTGTATAACACCTTAAAAACATCCAGCAGTTTTGTTTTACAATGAAAAAACATGGCATATTCATCCGGGCGATTTTGTTTCCAGCCTATTCTGATGGTGCTGCCATTTGCAGTCAAATAAGCAGGTTCACCCCATTTTAATGTTTCTTCTATTTCAATAATGCTTTTGATTTCTGCAGCCGTTTGCAGAATAAGACCACGTAGAAACAGTAACCTTTGCTTTACTTCATGTGGATACGAAGCCAGTGTATCGGCCACCGCAGGATGTTGTTTTATTTTCATACGGCAATGCCTCCTTTTTATCGGCCAGCTTAAGCGCCTGAATGAAATATAAACTCAGGTGCCACAAAAGGTTTGTTTAACCACCTCACCGGGCTCAGGAGGTAACATGTATTTCTCCCTACCGGTCTGTTGTACATACGGATTCTGTAACACCTCATGTAAATCATGGAACACAGAAAAATCAGCATGATCTTCTGCCGCTCTGATCGCAGCTTCGATCTGGTGGTTACGTGGAATATACACAGGATTGACCACCTGCATTTTTTTCTGCCTGTGTTCATCACTTTGTGCTTCTTCACTTAAACGCCTGCGCCACTTCAACAACCAGCCATCCAGTTGCGCAGGGGTTGCAAACAGGCTGCGTAATTTCCGGTCTTGCACCGATGGTTGTGCCGTCAGTTGCGATAAATAATAAAATGTCAGCGTAAAATCAGCATCGTTAATCGCCATCAGATTAAACAGCTCTTCAATTAATTCCCTGTCAGCTTTTTTTATATTATCCGCAGTGGCTGATAAACCACACTTGGCCCGCATACCAGACAGCCAGTTATCCTGATAGGACGTTACGTAGGCTTCCAGAATATCCCGGGCAATATCAGCCGCCACATTTGTGTCCTCTGCCAGTAATGGCAATAACGACTCTGCCAGCCGGGTTAAATTCCACAGGCCGATAGACGGCTGACGGCTGTATGCATATCGTCCCTGACGGTCGATGGAACTGAACACACGATCATGTTGATAGTGGTCCATAAACGCACAGGGACCATAATCAATGGTCTCTCCGGCTATCGACATATTATCGGTATTCATCACACCATGAATAAAACCTAACTGCATCCACCGGGCAATTAATGCTGCCTGAGAATCAACCACGGCAGCCAGCAAAGCCGTATACGGATGAGCTGTTTCAGCTGCCAGTGGATAATTGCGTTCGATAATATAATCCGCCAGTTTCTGTATTGCTGCTACATCACCTTTCGCTGAGAAATACTGAAACGTACCCACACGGACAAAACTTTTTGCGATGCGAGTAATAATGCCGCCCGGTAGCAAGCGCTCCCTGGCCACTTGCTCACCCGTGGTCACTGCAGCTAAAGCACGCGTCGTCGGTACCGCCAGTTTCGCCATGGCTTCACTGACCAGATATTCACGAAGTACCGGCCCCAATGCAGCACGGCCATCACCATCACGTGAATAAAAGGTGCGCCCCGAGCCTTTTAGCTGCATATCAAAACGAGTACCCTCAGCATCCATAATTTCGCCTAAAAGAATGGCTCGGCCATCGCCCAACTGCGGATTAAAGTGACCAAACTGGTGTCCCGCGTAAGCCATTGCCAATGGTTCGGCACCCTCGGCAATATAATTGCCCGCAAACAGTGTAGCAGCCTCTGCTGAATCTGGATTTGCCGCAGACAAACCCAGTGTTTCGGCAAGGGCTTCGTTGAATTTAATCAAGGCAGGTTGAGCAACAGGGGTTGGCAGGGTCTTTACGTAAAAGCTTTCTCCCAACGTTACATAGGAATTATTAAAGGCGATGTTATTCAATGATTTCACTCTGAAATTGCAGGACGGGTTAACGATTTTAACAGCAGGGTCGGCGTCATTTTATTAAACAGCTTTTTTATTAACCGCTTCCGCTTATAAAAATGACTTCGACCCCTGATATTTCTGACCCATTGAAAACGCCAATTTTACCGGTTAATGGTCAGTAATAACTGGATTAATCTTAATGGTATAGTTCCCGTCATCAAATCATGATAATAATAAAAGGGGGGGGGAGTGGTAAAATGCTCTATTTTTCCGCTCACTTTAGCAGCCTGAACCCTGCACCGGGCATCAACTCAATCTATTGATAAAACATCAGGCGAACAACTTCTGTTTAAACCTTTTCCCGAAGCGATAAAATAACGGTACTTATGCGTTAACAGCTCGACAAAAAAGCTGAGCTTTACTTTTGTTCAGGATCGAGTAGGAGGCGGGATTACTCCCGCCGACCTCTCACACCACCGGGCATACGGTTCCGTACCACGGCGGTTCATGTTGAACAATTAAGCTGGTGGCTATAATCCAGCAGCGATATAAGACCAACGCGATCAAAGCGCTTCTTGGGTATTGCCTGATTCATGTGCGAGGCTCCCGCATTCCACCAGGAACCTCGTCCATTCTGGACACTGACCCACGCTCGTTTCTCGTTAAGACCTAATTGCATCATTCGTTTCACCCGGGTATGCGTGCGTTTCCAATGCCGCCAGAGTATCTTCCGTAAGTGTCGACGTATCCAGCCATCTAATTCTTGTAGGATACCTTTTACGCCAATATAACGAAAATAGCTCATCCAGCCACGCAACTTTGGGTTGAGTTCATGGACTGTTCGTTTTAGTGAACCGCCCCGTGCTCGACGAAATGCCGCTTTCATGTCTCCCTTAAAGCGCTTAACGACTTCAGGGGCAATACGAAGGCGAACATTATATTTTCGACTGCACACACTGTACCCTAAGAACTTACGTTGCCACGGCCGACCAACACCACTTTTCTTCCGGTTCACCTTAAGTTTTAAGGTATTTTCCAGATACTTTGTGATTGAGGCCCATACACGCTGCCCCGCCTTTTCACTTTTGACATAGATATTACAGTCATCTGCGTAGCGGCAGAACTTATGTCCTCGACGCTCCAGTTCTTTGTCCAGATCGTTCAGCAGGATATTGGATAGCAGGGGGGAGAGTGGCCCGCCTTGCGGCGTACCTTCTTTCCTCATGCTTACCGTGTGACCATCAGATACCCCTGATTCCAGATACGCACGTATTAATTTCAACACGCTTTTATCTTTGACTTCTCTCGCTAAACGCGACATGAGAATGTCGTGATTAACTCGGTCAAAGAACTTTTCCAGATCAAGATCAACAACCCAACAATAACCTGCTTCTACGTAGTTCCGGGCTTGTAATACCGCTTGCCCGGCACTGCGCCCCGGTCTAAACCCATAGCTGGCCGCCGAGAACGTCGGCTCAAAGATCGGACTTAACACTTGATGCAAAGCTTGCTGAATGAGCCTGTCAACGACCGTTGGAATACCCAACTGTCGTACCCCGCCACCAGACTTTGGTATCTCTACTTTCAGTACCGGTTGCGGCTGATAAGTTCCTTTCAACAAAGCCTCTTTATGTAACGACCACCGGGCTTTCAGGTAAGCTTTTAATTCACTTACTTTTAGCCCATCAACGCCCGCTGCTCCTTTATTTCTGAGTACACGTTCGTAGGCTCGCCACATATTCGGTCGATCCAGTACCGCCGATAATAATTCCATCGACTTCCCATGAATGTTATCCGTTCCCGCCGTGATGTTTGCAACATCAACAACTTGCTCAGGCGAATACTGTTCGCTCTCACCCGTTGTGGCTATCTGTATCTCACCAGACTTTTCTGTTACTGCTTTCATCATCGAGAGTTCGGCACCCAATCTGTTCCACATGTTCAGCCCTTCAGTTTGTGGTTACAAACCTACTATGGCCTCGGCTGACTTCTGCTGCCCCATCCCGACATCTCTTGATGTCGGTAGCCAGTGGCAGAACAACAGACATCCCAAAGTAATGCGCGTGACCTTCGCACTTATATCCGCCATATCTACGTCCGCAGCTTCTGTGCAAGTATTGGGCTTTGAAGATATTGGCCTTCTTACCCACTGCGACCGCCTCATATACGGTTCCTGTTCGTCGGATCAGTGTTTTGCCTTCAGCTTTCTTCAGATTCCACCTCGCGGTGGAC
The DNA here is from genome assembly GCA_024277705.1 of Gammaproteobacteria bacterium. Taxonomy (GTDB): domain Bacteria; phylum Pseudomonadota; class Gammaproteobacteria; order SZUA-229; family SZUA-229. The sequence continues at coordinate 33,567 of JAJRUQ010000003.1, read as the reverse complement.
ACCTTTGCCGTTCGGATAATCGTTCCCCTTGCCGGGTCGATAGTGGACTTTCACCACCAAGTCATCCGACCACCACCACGTGTGTCGGAACAGCGCCAACTAAGGCGCTACGCGCCATACTTGGCGCACCAAATAAAAACAGCAGCCTTAATGGCTGCTGTTTTTAACTGATAACAAACAATACTGCTATGCTTTACGTCTTGCGAATCCTACCAGACTGATAAGACCGGAAGCGAACAGCCATACAGCTGCCGGTACAGGAACGTCAGGTACAGTACTACCAAAGGTCACATCGTCAAACACAATTTGATTAGCTACACCGGCAAAACTAACCGATTTGGCAATACCGCTAAAACCAACGCCTGTGGCAACAAACGGGCAGAAACCTGCACCATAGGCCGAGTCGCAGGTGCTGCTGGTTAAACCAAGACTTAAAGTGGCAAGCAAGTTACCTGTACCATTAAAACCATCATAGACACTGACACTACCGGTTTGAAGGATAGCGGTGTAGAAAAACGAGAATCCTGTATCGAAACCACTGCTTACATTCATGAAAGTTTCTGCTCCGGATAGAAAAAACAGAGCGCCTAACTGGGAATTCGGGTTGCCAAAACCACCACGTGAAGTATTACTGCAACTGGTTCCTATGGTATTCAGGCAAATAGCCTGTGCATTGGATGAAAACGAAACACCATAATCAGTACCGCTTGTACCATCACTACTTAAACCACCGTTATAGAAATCCTGTACAAACGCATAGCCGCTTGGATAAGTGGCATTGACGTTTTCAAAGTCCAGTACAGTAACTGACGTAGCGTAGCTGTTAGTAAACATACCTAATGACAGCAGACCGGCTCCCAGTATCGCCGGCAAACGTAATTTATTGAATTTGTCTGTATACATAATAAACTCTCCTATTTTCATTTCATTTAATTAGCATAATTAACATTTTTAAAACTTTAATGTTTCCACTGAATACAATGACACCACCCTGGTCATGTCAATAATTCATCCATTACCTGTCATCATAACCATGACAGGCGGTGCAACAGGTACAGATAAAAGCAAATTGTTCTTTTTCATGCCAGCCCCTGTTTTTTCACTCTTATTTATGAGTAGTGCATAAGTCGTGCCATATCAACTTATCAACGACTTACAACGACTTACAACGACTCATATACGTTAACTGTAATATTTTATTACGCTCAATGAACGTAAACACCGTAGATTTTACATAAAAAAGACATTTATTTTGTAATATCAACGTGTTAAAGAAGAATAAGCGGAGTGTAAAATAAGCCGACATATTACCTGCCGCTGCCTGGCTCGTTGGTTCAGGCTTATTAGGTTTGATCGCAATGGCCAGGTGCTGAAAAACAGCTGCTGAAAAAATAGCGAGCCATACTTTCCCGTGCTTTTTCTGCCTGTAACGTTGAATTTTCTAACAGAAGTTAGTCTTGTGCGTTTATTTGTCTTTCGTCTTATCGTCGCCACTCTCACGATTATTATCTTCCTCTTCACGCTCGGCCTCATCAAACAGTTGCTCCATATCTGCTTCGCTTAATGGCTCATCGTCTTCATCATCATTATGAACACGTTTATCATCACTGTGCTTTTTCGATGGTGCTTCAATACGCTCTTCCACCAGCTCAAACTCATCGGTTTGCATGATGACGTTTGCTTCTTCCTCATCTTTTGATTTGAGGAACAGGCGCGAAGCAATCAGGCCAAGCTCGAACAACAACCAGATAGGAATCGCCAGTAACGATTGCGAGATGACATCGGGTGGGGTTAATAACATGCCAATAACAAAAGCGCCGATAATAATATACGGGCGTTTATCTGCCAGCTTGTCTGCTGTGGTAACACCTGCCGCGATCAATAAAAAAGTCGCTACCGGTACTTCGAAAGCGATACCGAAGGCGAGGAATATGGCAATTATAAAATCCAGGTACTGACCGATATCGGTCATTACCGCGACGCCTTCCGGTGCTATGCCGATAAAAAAACCAAACAGAATGGGAAAAATAACAAAATAGGCAAAAGCGATACCGCAATAAAATAAAACAACACTGGAAATCAATAAAGGGGTCGCCATTTTTTTCTCATGGCTGTATAAACCGGGGGCGATAAAGGCCCACATTTGATGCAATATGTAAGGAATAGTGAGTAGTACTGACAGCAACAATACCAGTTTAAACGGCACCAGAAACGGTGACGTCACACCGGTAGCGATCATTGATGTGCCGGCAGGCATCAAACCCAGTAAAGGCTGGGCAGCAAGGGTAAAAATATCTTCTGAAAACGAAAACAGTGCGATAAAAACAATAAGAATGGCCAGCACCATATGCAGCAGACGATCGCGCAGCTCGATCAGGTGATCCATTAATGTCTGCTCTTCCTGCTGCACAGCGTCCTGTTCAGTTTCCTGATTATTGTGTGTTGCCATTTATCTACTGCTTCAGGAGCTTTCTTTTTCGCTGCTGGTGGAATTTAGCGGTTGTGCTGCTGTGCTGTTTTTTTCAGCTGCCAGGTCAACGCCTTCGTCATGCAGGCTGTGTGCCGGGCTGTCGCTGATAATGTCAGCGGTTGGCAACTCGGCCCTAACGGAATCAACACCTGTTTTTAACTGTTGCTGCAATTCATTTATCTGCACTTCCTGATTATGCAGCATGCGTTTGAACTCATTCACATCAAGCTCTGACTCTACTTCTGTGCGTACACCTTCGATATAACGCCGCGCCTTACCGACAAAAAACCCGGCTTTACGGGCAGCACCCGGCAAGCGCTCCGGGCCGATAATGACCAGCGCTAATACCAGAATAAGTAGTATTTCCCAGAATCCAACGTCAAACATAACACTTTATTACCGTTACCCGCATATGCATCAAAGGCTGCCTGATGATGAGCGTTTAGCCGTACGACAGATTATACTTTATCTTCTTTTTTAACAGACTCGGTACCGGCAGTATTATCTTCCGCCTGCTCAACTTTGTTTTGCGTGTTGCTGTTCTCACCGGCAGACTCATCTTTAACCGCACTTTTAAATCCTTTTATTGCTGAGCCCAGATCGCCACCAACATTTTTCAATTTTTTTGTACCAAAAATTAAAATAACAACGGCCAGTAAAATCAATAATTGCCAGATACTTATACCCATAATGTTTTCTCTCTTATCTCTTTAACTTTAATTATCTCATCACCGTGCATAACAAACGGTATTGCCAGATGGCGTAAACGATGATGTCTTCTCATGTATTACTTTCGTGCTGCTTTTTCATCATGACCGGAAACACCGAACCTTGCGGCCAGTTCCGTCAGCACATCATCTGCCGATAAACCCTGATCAGCAAGCAGAACCAGGGAGTGAAACCATAAATCAGCAACTTCATAAACCAGTTTTTCCTTGCCGGCGCCATGAGCAACATCTTTTGCCGCCATCACGGTTTCCGTTGCTTCTTCGCCTATCTTTTTAAGAATAGCATCCAAGCCCTTATCATACAGGCTTGCGACATACGAAGTATCAGCATTCTGCCCTTTACGCTGCTCCAGTATGGTGGTTAATTGTGTCAGTATCTGCTGATTGTCCATTATACTTAATTACTTTTTATATATCTGTTCGGGGTCTTTAATCACTGATTCTACCGCAACCCACCGTTCACCCTGTAATTGCCGGTAAAAACAGCTTTGCCGGCCGGTGTGACAGGCGATACCGCCGATTTGTTCAACCTGCAACAGGATAACATCTTCATCACAGTCAAAGCGGATATCCACTATTTTCTGGGTATGACCGGATTCTTCACCTTTATACCAGAGTTTACCGCGGGAACGTGACCAGTACACCGCCACTTTCTTTTCAGCGGTTAACTGCAGGGCTTCACGGTTCATCCATGCCATCATTAATATTTTTCCAGTTTCGGCATCCTGGGCAATGGCCGGCACCAGCCCTTTTTCATCAAAATGTATTTCATCCAGCCAGAACATAATTATAATCAATCGCTACCCGTAAAAAGAACTATAGCCGCATTTCGATGCCACGTTCTGCCATATACTGCTTGGCTTCGTGAATCGTGTATTCTGCGAAATGAAAAATACTGGCTGCCAGCACGGCATCCGCCATACCCTCGGTGACACCATCAGCAAGATGCTGCAGATTACCAACGCCACCCGAGGCAATAACCGGCACCGTAACCGCCTGTGAAATTGCCCGCGTTAACGCCAGATCAAAACCGATTTTAGTCCCGTCCCGATCCATACTGGTTAACAGAATTTCCCCGGCACCGTAAGCCACCATCTTTTTTGCCCAGCTGACAGCATCCAGCCCGGTAGTCTTGCGACCACCGTGGGTAAACAGTTCCCAGCGTAAGGGCTCGCCTTCGGCGCTGACCTGCTTGGCATCGATGGCAACCACTATACATTGGGAACCCACAATATCAGACACTTCACGAACAAATTCCGGGTTAAATACTGCCGCCGTATTAATGGCAACTTTGTCGGCACCGGCATTTAACATCCGTCTGACATCGTCAACACAGCGGATACCACCGCCAACGGTTAACGGGATAAAAACTTCATTGGCTACTTCTTCAACCACATGCACAATGGTTTCCCGGTCATCCGAACTTGCGGTGATGTCCAGAAAAGTAATCTCATCGGCACCTTCTTCATCGTAACGCCGGGCAACATCGACCGGATTACCGGCATCACGAATATCAACAAACTTCACGCCTTTTACCACGCGACCGTTATCAACATCGAGACAGGGAATAATTCTTTTTGCCAGTGCCATAATAGAGAGCCAACTATTTTAGTTACAACGCAGAATGCTATTGCTGCTGATCCAGCCAGGCCTGCGCTTCGGCCAGATCGATACTGCCTTCATAAATAGCACGCCCGGTAATGGCGCCCATAATACCTTCATCAGCGACCGCGCTTAAGGCTTTAACATCGTCCATCGAGGTAATCCCGCCCGAAGCGATGACCGGAATACTGATGGCCTGCGCCATTTTAACAGTGGCTTCAACATTAACTCCCTGCATCATGCCATCACGCGAAATATCGGTATAAACAATCGCTTCCACACCATCATCCTGAAAACGTTTGGCCATATCGATAACATCATGTTTCGACAATTTGGACCAGCCATCAATCGCCACCTTGCCATCCTTTGCGTCCAGACCAACAATAATATGCGTTGGAAATTCAGCACACACTTCAGCAATAAAGTGCGGCTCCTTGACCGCCTGGGTACCAACAATCAAATAATTAACACCGGCATCCAGATAACCGGCAATGGTATCTTCATCACGAATACCACCACCTAACTGTATTTTCAGATCCGGGTAGGCAGAAGCAATGTCATGAATTACTTCAGCATTTTTCGGTTTGCCGGCAAAGGCACCATCCAGGTCGACAATGTGCAGTCTGCGTGCTCCTGCTGCCACCCATTGACCGGCCATTGCCACCGGGTCATCAGAAAACACAGTGCTGTCGTCCATGTCACCTTGACGCAGTCGAACACACTGTCCATCTTTTAAATCAATTGCGGGTATTAATAACATTTTTACATCTCAAAATTTTAGTAAGAATCCATTATGCCTGCCCGTTCCAGCGGCAGAAATTTTCAAGTAATTGTAACCCATCGCGGGCACTTTTTTCCGGGTGAAACTGTGCAGCAAAAATATTGTCACGGGCAATGACCGAGGCGAACTCAATTCCATAGTCGGTACTGCCGGCAAGCAGCGACTCATCATCCGGCGCCACATAATAACTATGAACAAAATAAAAGCGGCTATTGTCTTTTATACCCCGCCACAAGGGATGCGGCTGTTTTTGAGTCACTTCATTCCAGCCCATATGTGGAATTTTCAAAGACTGCATTTGAGCCGACAGTTTTTTATCTGCAAAGGCGCGCACATCACCCGCAAAAAGGTTCAAACAGTTTATACCCTGATTTTCTTCACTGTGTGCCATCAATACCTGCATACCCATGCAGATGCCTAAAAACGGCTTTTCATGCGCCGCATGCAGAACCACTTCATCCAGCTTCAGATCCTGCAATTGTTTCATACAGTCCTGCGCCGCACCCTGCCCCGGAAACACCACACGTTCCGCAGCGGAAATTTCCTGCGCCTCCGAGCTGACCACAATCCGTTGGCCATCGGCAACCACATGCTCCAGTGCTTTATGCACCGAGCGTAAATTACCCATGCCATAATCAACAACAGCAATAACAGAGCTCATGACCGCATACCGCTCAGGTGACAAACACCCTGAAATGCCGGCAAACCGTCAGCAGCAGACACACCAGCCATAGAAAGCAAAAATGTACAAAAGGGAAAATAAAGATTCATAACAACGGACAACTTAAAAATTCTACAGGCTTCCTTTGGTGCTGGGCATAACACCCTGCATACGCGGGTCATGAGCGATTGCCATTCTTAGCGCGCGGCCAAAAGCTTTAAACATGGTTTCTGCAATATGATGCGCATTATTACCCGCTAAATTATCAATGTGCAAGGTTACGTTGGCGTGATTAATGAAACCCTGAAAAAATTCGTGAAACAGGTCCACGTCAAAGTTACCGATACTTGCGCGCTCAAATTTTACATTGTATTCAAAACCGGGACGGCCGGAAAAATCAATCACTACACGCGACAATGCTTCATCGAGTGGCACGTAGGCATGACCGTAACGAACGATACCTTTTTTGTCACCAATCGCTTTGCTGAACGCCTGACCCAGCGTGATACCAATATCTTCAACTGTATGATGGGCATCAATGTGCAAATCACCCTTTGCCATGATATTTAAATCAATCAAACCATGACGCGCCACCTGGTCGAGCATGTGCTCCAGAAAAGGAACACCGGTATCAAGTTTACACTCACCACTGCCATCCAGGTTTACCGCCACCTGAATCTGAGTTTCCAGTGTATTACGCTCTACACTCGCCTGGCGCTGTGTCATTTGTTTCTCCTGTTTATAATATTTTGAATCTATGTCGAGTTATCTTTTCAGCTAAATTTTCAGCGTAAACGTCACCGGACCATCATTAACCAGTGCGACCGCCATATCAGCACCAAACCGGCCAGTTTGCAACCAGTTTGAGTTTAATCCGTTAGCCTCTGAACCCTCAACACTTGACTCAGCTTTTTCACGCATTATATCAATAAGTTGAGTAAACAGGGTGAATCCTTTTTCCGGCGCTGCCGCACTGGAAAAGCTCGGCCGCAAACCTTTTTGAGTATCGGCTACCAGCGTGAACTGCGGCACCATGATAACCGAGCCACCGATATCGAGCACACTCAGATTCATTTTATCGTTTTCGTCGGCAAAAACCCGATATTTAAGTATTTTTTCAGCCAGTTTTTCAGCGACAACACGATCATCCTGTTTTTCAACACCCAGAAAAACCAGTAAACCCTGACTTATATTCGCTATTCTTTCCTCATTGACCGTCACCGATGCAGACTTAACCCGTTGCAATAAAGCAATCATAAAAAACAACCACCTTTAAAAACATGAGCTTACATAAATATTTAGATTCAGTAAAAATTCTTGTAGGAAAATCCCTACAAAGACTCGTCCCTTATGCTGATAGTAAAACCTCTAAATTCTGCCATAATACATCATGGATACAAGGAACGAGTCATACAGGGACAAACGGATAAAAGGTAGCTAACGGAAATTTAACACGGAAAAGGACGCAGGGCAGCGTAAAGTTTACAGGGAAACGTTATTCTAAAACGGAAGCTACAGCGCGAGACTCATCACCAAGCAAGGACCTGAAACCCCAACTTTATGTTGGGGTTTTTTATGTCCAGGGATGGACGATATGTCGTAAGGAGCCAGGGATGGCGGTGTGACGATACCAGTGATGCACGCCATATCACACAGAGCCAGGGAGATGGTGCGAGCAGTCCGGAGAAGCTCTGTTTTATCAGTCATCAAATCCATCTGCTTCTTCCATCCCGTATTTCTTTAGTTTTCGCCATAGTGATACCCGGTCAATACCCAGTATTTTTGCTGCTCGCGTACGATTCTGTCCACTGCGCTCCAGTACATAACGAATATAACTGGCCTCCCGCTCGGCCAGTGTCGGCAGCTTACCGGATTTTTTTCGTACCACCTGCACAGTATGTTCAACCAGAATAGCAGGCAAATCCGCCACCGACAGATGCCTCCCCTGCGCCAGCGCAACCCCGCGTTCTATAATATTCTCAAGCTCACGGATATTTCCCGGGTAGTCATAATCCAGCAACGATGCCATGGCAGCAGAATCAATATCATCAATATCTCTGTTCATACGGGCGGCATGTTTGCGCAAAAAATAAAAAGCCAGTAGCGGCACATCATCCCGGCGCTCGGCCAACGGTGGCAGCTGCAGGCCGACCACATCAAGACGGTAATACAAATCCTGACGAAAACGACCAGCAGCAATTTCATCTCGCAGGTCACGATGAGTGGCCGCTATCAGACGAACATCTACCGCTATAGCCTGACTTGACCCCAGACGCTGTACTTCCCGCTCCTGGATAACCCTTAGCAGCTTCACCTGCATGCCAAGTGACATTTCAGCTATTTCATCAAGAAACACCGTACCGCCATCTGCCGCTTCAATCAGCCCCTGGCGTGATTCGGTTGCTCCTGTATAGGCACCTTTTTCGTGACCAAAAAGCTCGTTGGCTAACAGCTCCTCCTGTAATGCACCGCAATTAACCGCTTGAAAAGGCTTATCGTTTCTACCGCTGTAAGTATGAAGAAATCTGGCAAGAAGCTCTTTGCCGGTACCGCTTTCGCCGGTGATTAAAACATTGGTCTCGGTAGGCGCAACCTGCCGCGCTGTTGCCAATAGCCGCTGCATAGTTATATCCTGGGTAATAATATAAGGACCACGCTGGCTATTATTGCCCAACTGTTGTTTCAGCTGCTGGTTTTCCTGTCTAAGCCTGACCATTTCCATGGCCTTGCGCACCACTTCCCGCACTTCATCAAGGCGAAAAGGTTTGGCTATATAATGAAAGGCTCCAGCTTTCATCGCTGCGATGGCTGAATCCAGTGTCGCAAAACCGGTGATCAAAATCACCATGGTTTGTGGTGAAACCTCCTTTACCCGTCGCAACACAGCCATGCCATCAACTTTTTCCATTTGCAGGTCGGTAAGCACCACATCAAACGGCTTCTTATCCAGAACCTCTAACGCCGCCACACCCGACATCCGGGTGGTAACTTCATATCCCTGTTTGCGACAGACATGAGCCAGATTTTCTACCGCCGCCGCTTCATCATCAATAATTAACAGGCGACCGTTATTTGAATTCGATTCAAGCATGCAACGTATCTCCGGCCGGCAGCAAAACAATAATCTGCGTACCTTTACCCGGTTGCGAAGTAATCGCTAAACAGCCGTCATGTTCACGTACAATTTCATGGACAATATATAAGCCCAGACCAATACCATGCCCGTCACCGTGCCCGGCTTCACTGCTGGTAAAAAACGGGTCGAATACTTTTGACAATAACTCTGCAGCAATACCGGGACCATCATCAGCAACCAGTATTTCGATAAAACGCCCGTCATAATCACTCATGCAGTTACGGTCACCCACCACCTCAGCATCTACAGGCATCATCGAAACGCCGTTGTCACATAACGCCGCCGTAATTCGTATATGCACACCTTTACCACCTGCATGTAAGGCATTCTGAATCAAATTGATCAATAATTGCTGAATACGCTGTTTATCAACATCCAGATACAGGTTTTCCGATACCTTAACCGTTAATTCGGCAGAAGACTGTTGCAGTGTTTTTCCAAAAATCAGTTGTGTTTCTTTAATCAGGTCAAGTAATTTCGTTCGACCTTTCTGAAAAACATGCTGACTGCCAAAATCCAGCAGGGTTCGAACGATATTCCGGCCACGCTCTGTTTCACTGTCAATCTGCTGCAACCATTTATTAATCTGTTCGCCATCCGCTTCGTTTACCTCTTCCATAAGCAACTGACAGGAGGATGAAATATTGGACAATGGATTATTCAACTCATGCGCTACCCCGGAGGCAAGAATTCCCAGAGAGGCCAGTTTTTCAGATTGCAGCATACGTTTCTGATGTGTTTCCAGCTCCTTTAACATTCGATTAAAGGCACGGGTAAAAGCAACAAATTCGCGATCATCTGAGGGTGGCTCCAGATGGTCAAAACGACCTCTGGCGATAGGCAGTAAACTGGATTCCAGTTGCTTGATCGGGGTGACAACAACCCGTTTCAACTGACGCCCGATGATATAAATCGAAAACCCGATAATAAACATAGACAGCAACAGAAACCATAAAGACTCGCGCACAGCCAGCTCCAGCATACGACGCTCCTGCCGGGACAAACCTTCAACAGAAAGTGTGAGTTGATGCCCCAGCAACCGTATTTCTTCCTGCAGGGATTTTTGCTCACCAGAGAGTTCAACTTTCCAGTCTGCCAGCTTAGCGCGATACCGCTCTATATTTTTTGACATATCCAGCAGAAATGACTCAGACATCACGGCAACCAATACCGGCCGGTCCTGCTGTATCATTTTCAGGGAGAGCACTGCATAATTATCCGCACTTATCAATGCGCTGGCATCGGCATAGAGAAACAGGTTTTTTTCCTCACGCCGCATATCCAGAACCGCATCTTTCAGATCAGAAACCACTTCTCCTTCCGTCACCTGGCGCTCAAGAAACAGCAAGTCAGAAACCGCAATAATACCAAGCACCGCTGTACTGAAAACCAGTGTGATATACGCACTGGTGATTTTTCCCCGCAAACTGGTCAGATCAAAAAAAGCAGCCATAACAAAACGCAACCATGTGTTACATATTGCAACAATGCTACCACACTTATGCACCATGCGCTTTACTCTGCATTTAACTGCCAATAATGCATTACCGGTGTTGCTAAATGCAACAGCTGACCGCCTCATCTTTCATTAAAAACCAATAAAATCAACCTGTTAAAAAAAACATTACTGGCACGACAGTTGCACTAATAAAAGTAGAGGATAACCATTAATTAATGAGAACACCGATCATGGCAAAACTTAGCGAAGATTTAAAACGTATATTAACGGGACTGGCCTACCAGGATGCGGGCGATTTTTTATCCACCAGTGAGAAGATAAAATTCCTCGGTAAAGACTCAGGAAATTCTGCTAAAGTCGCCAGCACAGCGGCCAAAACTGAAAGCAAAATAACTGAAACGCATAAAATTGAAGCCGCAACAACCACGAAGCACATTGCATTTATTAGTAATGGCAGCGGCCTTGATGCACCTCTGGACTACGCTATTGATACCTGCCTGCGGCAAAATGCACACATTGACCTCCTGATTCATGGTGATACCGCATTAAAAAATATCACCGCACTGGAAAATAAAATAAAACAGGCCGGTCTTGCCTGCCGCAAAATGCGATTTAAAAACAGCACTATTGATAACATCGTTGAATACATCAGCCAGCATCCTTCTCTGATTTTTATGATTTCAATGCCCGATGATGCAGTCACCAGAGTACTCATTGAAGAGATTTTGCCGCAACAAAAAAGCGGCATCCAGATTCCTCTGGTGCTGATTGACGACCCGCTTTCTGCTACCAGGAATCAGCAACGTTCTGCAGCCTGATATAACAAACTACCGAATATAGCCCGGTTACTGCAGAACATAAGCCGTTTAAAGTGGAATAATGAACAAACTTGCGGATGAAGAACAAACCATCACAAAACCAGGAATCATCACCCGCAAACAGGTTATTGCGGCGGTTATTTTTAGCATACTGACAATATACCTCGCCGGTATTGTACCCACGATTGAGATCGCCTGGGTGTGCGCCATTCTGCTACTCACCATTTATCTTTTTGCCTTTGAGATTGTCGGTGTTGATGTAGCGGCGGCCAGTATTATGGTGCTACTGGGGCTGACCACATTACTTGCCCCCTATATGGGACTGGAGCAGGGGCTGGTGGATAACAAACATCTGTTTGATGGTTTTGCGTCTAATGCCGTAATGTCCATTATTGCGGTCATGATCATCGGTGCCGGGCTCGACAAAACCGGCATCATGAGCAAAGTCGCTGCCTTCATTCTAAACATCGGTGGCACTACCGAAAAACGCATCATACCGATTATTTCTGCCACCGTTGGTTTCATCTCTTCTTTCATGCAAAACGTTGGCGCCGCCGCGCTTTTCCTGCCCGTGGTCGCGCGTATTTCAGCACGTTCAGGAATACCCATGTCACGCTTACTGATGCCAATGGGATTTACCGCCATTCTTGGGGGCACCATGACCATGGTTGGCTCCAGTCCGTTAATTTTACTCAACGATTTAATCCTCACTTCCAACAAAGCTCTGCCTGCCGAACAGCAGATGGAAACCTGGGGATTATTCTCGGTAACACCCGTGGGGGTGACATTAATTTTTACCGGCATCGCCTATTTTGTTGTTGCCGGTCGTTTTGTTCTACCCAAAACGAAAACAGAAAGCAGTACCAGCGGCTCCGACTCCATGCAATATTTTCAGGACGTTTATGGCGTTAATTACTCACTGTCCGAACTTGTTGTCACCAGTGAAAGCCCTCTGATTGGCAACCATCTTGATGATGTTGAGAGCGCCTACCGTATTCGCATTATTGCCACCAAACGTAAAAATGACGGTAAACGAATCGGACCCGGTTCACTGGCACGTGATGTCGAAATTGAAGCCGGTATGGTGCTTGGCATCATTGCTGACCCCAACGACGTTGCCCACTTTGTGGAAAAATATGAACTGAAAAAACTCACAAAGCTGAATACTTTTTCAGAAGATCTTTCAGCCTCAAAAGCCGGTGTTGCCGAAATAGTCATTCCGCCGGGCTCCAGTCTAATCGGCAAAAGCGCACGCGATATCTGGATGCGCAAAACCTATGGTCTGGCGATGATTGGTTTACATCGTGATGGTAAAACCCTGCGTGAAGGGGACGACATCCGCAATATGGAATTTCATCCCGGTGACACGCTGGTCGTCCACACTCCTTGGCTGGCACTGGAAAGAATTGAGAAAAACAATGATTTTGTTGTGGTTACCACCGAATATCCACGTGCAGAAGAAGTGCGGCCAAACAAAATACTGCCGGCATCCATCTTTTTTGGGCTGGCGCTCTTCATGGTGCTGTTTACCGATATTCGTCTTTCTGTAGCCCTGTTAACCGGTGCCATGGGCATGGTGTTATCCGGAGTATTAACCATTGAAGAAGCTTATGAGGCGGTAAGCTGGAAAACCGTATTTTTACTTGCCTCACTTATCCCGCTGGGCCTGGCAGTTGAAACCAGCGGCACAGCCAAGTGGATTGCCGAACAGGTATTAGCCGTGGTCGGCCATATGGACATCTGGGTAATCCAGACCGCTGTCGCCATCCTGGCCACTTTTTTTACTCTGGTGATGTCCAATGTCGGTGCGACGGTTCTGCTGGTGCCACTGGCAGTCAATATTGCTATCGGCGCTGGCGCCAATCCTGCCGTGTTCGCACTGACGGTCGCTATCGCCACCTCCAACTCTTTTCTTATCCCGACCCATCAGGTGAATGCATTGATCATGGGACCAGCCGGTTACCGGGTCGCTGACTTTTTAAAAGCCGGTGGTGTTATGACCATATTGTTTCTACTGGTCATGATGACGATGATGAACCTGATATTTTAACGTTTGCACAAGTAGGAGACGAATAATGCTGGAATCATTAAAACAGGTAATACAACAAATAGGACAGGGCCTAACCGCACAGCATATGGGTGAAATGTCCGCGACAGCACATCAGATTGAAAGACAAAACCTGAGCACCCCTTCGTCTGGCAGGCAAAGCCGAGTCGTATTAATTACCAGTAACGACCCGTTAGTCCCTGCTTTTGACTATACAACAAGCCTTAGCAGGCAAACTCGAAGCGTGATTGAAGTGTTATACATAAACCCTGCAGATAAAACAGAAAAAACCGTTTCTGCCGTTTCTGATGTGTAACAACAGGCTGGCTACCACAAAATAAAAAGACGGCCTGAAAGCCGTCTTTTTATTACAAGCAATCGATAAAAAATGCTTATACTTGCCTGCGTCTGGCAACACCAGCCAGACCCATCAGCCCGGAAGCAAACAACCAGACGGCTGCAGGAACCGGTATTGCAGACACTCGTGAACTATCAAGATAATAGGCAAAATCGACGCCACCAATACTGGAACCATCGATATAATTAGTAGTGACCCACCATGCAGCGTTGTTGGTACTGCTGGCACCGGTAAGACCTAACCAGTAATTACCCGCAGCCAGGGTAACAGTAGAAACAAGGTCAAATTCAACTAACCAGGCATTGCCACCACAACACCAGGGCAGACCTGAATCAGTCGGAGTCACATTCTGACCCGCGCCGGAAGCGATAAGATTACCGGTAACACCATTATTATCTGCGTAAATGTTATAGCTTATGTCCTGATTCCAACCGGTAATGCCATCATAATTTTGAAAGTAAAAACCGACCGAACGGATACTCTGTGTACCGGATAAACTAAAATTATCATTTATCTGATTACTACCCAGAATAGACCAGCCATTCTCAGTATTAGGGCCACCATTATCATAAATAATGGCAGCTTGCGCACCGCTTGATAACAATAACACTGCGCTTACTGACAGTAACTTAATAAACTTCATGACACCCTCTCCAGTTAAACTTCATTAATATAACAAAAGCAACTATCGAGCCAACTTTTTAAGTTATTGTTTTACAAAATGGTTTATAAAATAAAGAAACCTGTCATAAGATAACTGTAAAGATAAATAACACTTGAAACCGATAATATTGCGGTTCTAATACAGCTTACCGGCTGACTACACTGTTAAAGCCGCTTCAGCCTGCGGTAGCGCCAAATTCAAGCTGACACTATGAGTGTAAATTAATCTGATATGATTTTACACAGCGATAATAGCGTCCCTGATAACATAAATTTTCAGGCATTTACAGCTGGCATTCCTTAAAAATAAGTGCATTACATGTTGCACAAATCGTTTTATCGAGGCGTTTATAAATACTATGAATCGCAAGCGACTTGGAATCAAAAAAGTGATCATTTCCGATATGTTTAATAAAACAGGATTTTGCTGCAAACTCATAAACTGATGATTTCAGACCAACAAAATACAGGCCGCCATTCTGTTTTTTCAAACGATTATTTTCCGCCACCAGCGCTTCCGCCCCGGCAAGGTCAATAAAATTAATCCCGCTACCAATGATCACAATATTGTAGACCCGCTCACTGTCAGCGATTCTTGCAATACGCTTCTGAATATGATTGATCGAACCAAAATAAATCGACATATCAATACGGATAAACTTTATCTGCGGACATTGCTTAAGCGGCTTTTTCGAAATATTAATTAACTTTCTGCTACCCCGGTCCGGCATATCATCAATGGATAATGTTGGTATCCGCGGTGTCGATGTTTTCGCCAGAAACAGCACCAGAGATAACAGCACACCCAGGTAAATGGCAAATTCCAGCTCGAGAAATAAAGTCGCAAAAAACGTTGTCAGTAAAATAGCTGATTCTGATTTGCTAAAGGTTAATATCTGCGAGATATGGTGAAAATCAATCAGGTTATAGGCGACCAGCAGAATAATACCGCCCATGGCGGCTACCGGCAGATAAGCCGTTAGTGGCGCGATCAACAAAACAATAATCATCAGTGCCATCGCGGCAAAAATAGCAGATAAAGGGGTTTTAGCACCGGCTTCGAAATTCACCCCGGTGCGGGTGAAAGAACCCGAACCGGCATAACTTGAAAAAAAGCTGCCGAATATATTCGACATGCCCTGACCGATAAATTCCTGATTAGGATTAATTCGCTGATTAGACCTGGTTGCCACCGAGCGGCTGATGGATACCGCTTCGATCAGTCCCAGCAGGGCCACAGCAAAGGCTTCCGGGGCCAGCATTTTAAGACTGCTGAGTGAAATATCCGGCATTGAAAACGGTGGCAAATGTGCCGGTATCTCACCCACCAGTTTTATACCTGTGGTGTAATCCTGCAAAAACATTGCAATCACACTACCGACTACCATACCAAACAGCAGGTTCGGCAGCTTTGGCATTAATTTTTTAACCAGTAAGGCGGTAAAAAGTGTCGCCAGGGCTATCATCAGCAGATAAATATTAAGACTGTCCAGGCCCTTAAAAAGATCCACCCAGCTATGCAAAAACGTTTCACCTTTAGGGACATAAATACCGGAAATATGTTTCATCTGACTGGTGACAATCAATATAGCAGCGCCTGCAGTAAAGCCTATCACCACCGTATGCGACACAAAGTTAACCAGAGCACCCAGGCGGGCGAGGCCAAAAGCTAACTGATAAACACCGGCAAGAAAAGTAAGCGTTAATGCCAGACTTAAAAACTCAGGACTTCCCGGTACTGCGTGATGACTGATTGATGAAAAAACTACGATAGAAATCGCGGTGGTCGGTCCGGAGACCAGATGAAAAGAAGAGCCGAACAACGCTGCTACAATAGGAGTAACCATGGCGGTGTACAAGCCATACTCGGGAGGCAGGCCCGCAATCGTGGCAAACGCAACCCCTTGCGGTAATACGATAACAGCTCCGGTTAAACCGGCCATGAGATCCGCTTTAATGCTTTCTTTTGTTACTAATTTAAACCAGGCAAGAAATGGAAACAGTGCTGTTAATCTCATTGGGTCCTCATGACTTAGATGCAAAACCTGACCCTGTTGGCCAGGCAACTCGGCTGCGATAATGCAGATATTATGACGTTGAAATCTAACAACAGAGAATAGTGCAGTGCTGATTTAGCACAACCTGCGAACCACCGGAATGGCTGCAAAATGCAGCTGTTAGAACGTAGCGTTAAAAACAGGCATTCTACCAGAAAAACAGCCGCTTTGCCTGCTGCTTAACGTGTTTTGCTATAAAAAACACCACATTAATACCACAAAAACGGTCGGATTCTGTACAAAACAGTAACAGCTTGATACACGCTTTACTTCTGTCTTTCCAGCCTTGCCCGCAAATGCTCAATTTCATCAATCAGTTCTACCGCCAGTGCAACACCGGCAAGATTAATGCCCAGATCCTGTTGCAGCCGCCGGGCTCTTTGCACACGTTTAATGCTTACCCCGCTAAAACACCAGTGCGACCGCTCTATGCCACTGGGTTCAATAAAGCCCTCATCCACCAGCTCTATTATGTATTCAGCTCGAACTGCGCAGGCATCACATAACTGCCGCAAAGTCAGCCGGGGTTCATTTTCTACAATGTAACCACTGAGGATATCTGTCGTTTGCTGTACCATGTATTACACCCCTAGTCTGGCACGTGGATTAAAGTGGAATGATTGTTTCAGCTTTTCATAAGCGGCTTTTTCACTGTCCGTATTGGCTGCGGGCAAAGCCACTGTTAAAATGACATAAAGGTCACCCGCACTGTTATTAGCCGAGCTGGCCGGGATACCCCGGCCTTTGAGTCTCATTTTACTGCCATTAACGGAACCCGGCTTGATCTTCAGGTCAACCACACCACCGGGAGTTGGAGCTTTCACATTCGCCCCCAATGCAGCCTCCCATGGTGCCACAGGCAAATCCAGATAAACATCGCGACCTTCAACACGATAAATACTGTGCGGATTAAATTCGATTTCAAGATATAAATCACCGGCTTTACCCTTACCTGTTCCTGGATTTCCCTGCCCGGCCAGTCGAATATGCTGCCCCTGCTTTATGCCTTTGGGAATATTTATTTTAAGTACGCGTTCTTTTGTTGTCACATGCCCACCGGCATCAACAACCGGCACCCGTAAACTGATTGAGCGGGTGACACCATTCATGGCATCCTCCAGATCGATCAGAATTTTGGCATGATGATCACTGCCGGCAGAGTGAAAACCACCATGTTGCTGATAATCCTGTGCCCGGCCACCTGCCTGCTGAAAACCCTGACCAAAAAGCGACTCAAAAAAGTCGCTGTACGCGCCCGCATCGGCCTCATTGAAATTTCGATACTGAGAACCGCTGCCAGTGAACCCGCCACCGCCAAATTCAAACCCGGCATCCCAGTCTGGTGGTGCATTAAAATCCTGACCGGCTTTCCAGTTAGCACCTAACTGATCATAAGCCGCACGCTTCTCCGGGTCCTTGAGAACCTCGTAGGCCTCACCAACTTCCTTAAAACGTTTTTCTGCATCGGCCTCCTTACTCACATCCGGGTGATATTTACGCGCCAGTTTTCGATAGGCACGTTTAATTTCATCCTGGGTTGCACTACGCTCAACCCCCATTAATTGATAATAATCTTTATATTCCATCGCTGACTAATACATTTATTAAATTGATAATTAAATTTAACGGTTTTATAACAATAAGATTATTGTGGAGACGCTGGCTGCAAAAATCAATAGACCGTGGATATATCCAGGGAGTCTCTATCAATTCAGGAGATACCGGATGATGATTTAATAAGCTCATGATAGTTTTTAACCCAGGAAATAAACTTGTTCGCCGACATAGGTTTTGCTATCCAGTACCCCTGACCATAATCACAGTCTATATCACTGAGCCGGCTCCATATTTCTTCATTTTCAATGCCTTCAGCAACGACTTCCAGACCCAGAGCATGCGCCATTTTGATCATTGCATTTGTGATGGCAGCATTGGTAATGGCAGAATCATTTTCATGCTGGTCAATATTAAGAATAAATGACTTATCAATTTTTAATTCTTTCAGCTGCATATATTTTAACTTTGACAGCGAAGAGTAGCCGGTACCAAAATCATCAATCGAAAATGCCAGCCCTAATTTATGTAAAGCTTCAATATTCTTTTGTGTCGACGGCAGGTTCGACATCATTACCGATTCTGTTATTTCCAGCGTGAGAGAACTCGCCTGAATATCATATTTTTCCAGATAAGTTTCAATTTCAGTCGGAAGCTTCTCGTTTGACAGGCAATAGGGGGAAATATTGACGGAGACACTTTCTAATACATGTTCATGAAACAGGGGCGCGCAAGCACGTAATGCTGACTCCATAATTTTTGAGGTCAGTTTATTAATACTTCCAGTTTCTTCCGCAAGAGGAATAAATATATCAGGCACAATATTGCCACGTTGTGGATGCTGCCATCTTGCCAGCACTTCAGCATGCAGCGACTTTGTCCGCATATTAATAATTGGCTGAAAAAACGCTTTGATATGACTTTTTTTCAGTGACTCACATAAATCAGTGGCCAGATGCAGACGCTCACTGACCGATCCCGAAAGCCTGGGATCATAGGTAGAGATTCCAAGTTTATGTGATTTCGCATTATACATTGCGACTTCTGCCAGTTGTATCAACTTGGAACTATCATTGGTATGCGTTGGCAGGGCGGCCACCCCGATAGCGCAATTCAGACTTATTTTCCGGCCTGCAACAGCAAACGGCTGAGAAACAATCTGCCGTATCATCTGCGCAGTAATTCTTGACTGTGACAGCTCAATACCGGGAAAAGCAATAGCAAATTCATCCCCACTAAGACGGGCAACCACTTCACCGGATGAAATATCTGTCACCCGGCTTAAGCGCCGTGCAATTTCCTGCAGAATTAAATCACCTGCTTTATGACCCAGACTTTCATTAACTTCCTTAAAACGATCAAGATCCAGAACCAGCAACACCAGCTCATGTGATGCTTTATTCAAGTTATTCTGATATTTTTTGAGATATTCAATGATGTATTTTCTGTTCGGCAGGCCTGTAAGTTCATCATAACGAGACTGTTTTTTTATCATCGCCAGATGTTTTTTTCGCTCAGAAATATCACGTGCAACAGCAATAACCATATCACCGTTTTCAATATCAACACGTGACATGCTTATATCAATCCAGCGATCCTTTCCCTGCAATGGCCTGATCAAGGTTTCAAATGACGCTGACTTGCCTTTGATTGCACTGTTAAAAAACACACCGAATTTTTCAGCATCATAGTGATCACCCAACAGCCGGACTATCGGGGTACGATGATTGTGCCGGGTAAGTTCGTTCTCGGAAATGCCAAGCCAGTGCTCTGTTGTTTTATTACAGGTAAGAAACTTCATTTCGTCACACAACACAAAAATTGCATCACGGGTACTGTCAAAATATGCGCGCAGCAGTTCAGAGTAAAACTGCGGATCATCCATCAGAGAAGAGTTATCTGGCATTTTTTAATTAATAACTACATCGAGGTTGCAAGAATATTTTACACAAGCAGCATTTCTATCGTGACAAAAAATCATAAAATCAGCTGGCACAGTGCAGATCATGTCTTGAACACGTATTTTTAGATCATTTCCAGTATCAGTAGAATAAATTCACTTTGTGCAAAACCACTGCCACTATTATAGTCAATATTGGGGCTAATACCATAATAAGACAGGGTTCCGAGTTATTATAATATGATTAACACCTGCAAAATAATCCTGATTAACGCTGCGATATAAAGCGCAAGCATTTTACCCACCGGTTGTTATTGCTCTGCTGCGGGAAACAACCCGGATTGAACCGTTTACCGGTTCATGACTTAATCAGAGGATGCTACCGTAGATAAAGCCTTAAAATCAAATAATGCGTCATCAGCAAGATGGGAAGGCACAACATGTTGCAGGCTGCGCATAATCATATCGCTACGACCGGGTTTTTCCTGCTCCCATCGCTGTATCATTTTTTTTATTACTTTGCGCTGCATATTATCCTGGGAACCACATAAATTACAGGGAATCAGAGGGTAACCTCTTAGCTTGGCATAAGTATCAATATCGGCCTCATGGCACAGCGCCAGCGGTCGTATGACTACATGTTTTTTATTATCACTTAACAGTTTTGGCGGCATGGTTTTAAGCTGCGCATTATAAAACATATTAAGAAAAAACGTTTCAACAATGTCATCCTGATGATGCCCCAGGGCTATCCTGGTTGCGCCTGTTTGTTCAGCAAAAGAATACAGGATACCGCGGCGCAAACGTGAACATAATCCACATGTGGTTTTTCCTTATGCAACTTTATCTTTAACAATACTGTAAGTATCCTGTTCGATTATGTGATACTCAATACCTAGATTATCAAGATATTCGGGCAAAACATGCTCCGGAAATCCCGGTTGTTTCTGGTCAAGATTAACCGCGACCAGCTGAAAAGAAACCGGGGCTTTTTTCTGTAATAACATTAATATTTCCAGCATCGTAAAACTGTCCTTGCCGCCTGACAGACAAACCATGACACGATCACCGTCCGCAATCATATTATATTGAAGAATCGCTTCGCCAACCTTGTGTTTCAGCTGCTTCAGCAGACGTTTTTCAGTTTTCGCATGCTGCATGGGGCTTACCGTTATGGCAGATTCAATCATAAAATGAAGCCTCACCCTGAGGGCGGGTCTGAAAATATCGCAAGGTCCACAAATACTGAATGGGACAGATTTCAATTGCCGACTCAATCGCCCGGTTCATCCGGGTACTATCAAGCACATCATCACCACTGGGCAGACCTTCAATTTGCGGAAACAAGGTCACCCGGTATTTTCTCTTTTCCGGTAAATAACAGCTGGCACAGGGCAGCACAACCGCGTTGGTTGCTTTAGCCAGCCTGCCTAACACTGGTAGCGTAGCCTTTGCCACACCGTAAAAAGGTGCAAAAATCGAGTGCTGCTCACCCAAATCTTCATCGGCAAGATAAACCAGAATATTCCCTGCACGGGTATCACGAATCAGCGGCCGCAGTCCCTCTTCACGGGTAAACAACCTGCCTCCCAGTTTTTCACCAAAACGCAGGCGACCGCGAGCCACCATCCAGTTAATAACCGGATTGCGCATTTTTTTAAAAGGTGCGCTGGTTGCATGTTCCATGGTGATGGCCGGTGAGGCGAACTCCAGCCCAACATTATGAATTAACAGAATAATAATATTTTTATTCTGCTGCTTATAATTTTTTATCTGCTCAAAGCCCTGCGTTTCAATGATATTTTTTATCCGCATTTCCGATCGCCACCACAATATATAATAATGCAGCACACTGCGAAATTGTGCCTGAAAATGCTGTAGTACCATGTGCTCGATTTGTGCAGGGGTTTTATGCGGAAAACATAAGGACAGATTTGTTTTAGCTATATTAAAACGTTTTTTATTTTTAACTGCAGCATATTGTCCCAGCCGCACACCCAGGCGGTCAACAAAAGACATCGGCATCAGAGTCACAAGAAAATATAACCCCAGACCCAGCCACGTCAGCCAGTAGCGCGGTGATAAAAACGACCATTGAAATTTATAATGCCCGCTTTGTTGCACTTTTTTATTCATAAACAATAAGACTATTTACGCCAGAAGGCCGGTGTCAGCAGTACCAGCAGAGTAAAGATTTCAAGTCGACCCAGTAGCATGGAAAAACATAATAATAATTTATTAAAATATGAAAGGCTGGCATAATTTTGTGTGACCTCACCAAGGCCGGGACCAAGATTATTTAATGTTGCCGCCACTGCTGAAAAAGCGGTAATCTGATCAAGTCCGGTAAACATTAATGTCAGCATCATCAGCACAAACAAAGCGACATATGCCGCGAAAAAGCCCCAGACCGCATCGATCACTGAATTCTCAACCGGCTGCCTGCCAATTTTAACGGTCACTCGTGCATTCGGGTGAATCAGCCGCATGATTTCCCGCTGCCCCTGCTTGATCAACAATAAAATACGTATTACTTTTATGCCGCCGCCGGTAGAACCGGCACAACCACCGACAAAACTGGAGAAAATAAGCAACACCGGTATAAAAACCGGCCAGGTGGAATAATCCGTTGTCACAAAACCCGATGTTGTAGTAATTGATACTGTCTGAAAGATTGCTTCACGAAATGCCAATGGAAAATCATGAAGTATTGACTGCGTATATAAAACATAGGTTGATAACAAAAACACCATGGTCAGCATGGCGATATAAAAACGAAATTCCGAGTCCCGCAAATAGGGCATTAAACTTTTAGAGCGAACAACAGAGAAATGCAATGCAAAATTAATGCCCCCAAGCAACATAAAAACAATCGCCACCCATTCGATAGCCATATTATCGAAATAATTAACACTGCGGTCATGCGTTGAGAAACCACCATTCGACACTGTTGAAAAACTGTGCGCGACCGCATCAAAAAATGTCATGCCTGCCAGCCAGTAGGCAATTGCACATACAATGGTCAAGCTTACGTAGATATACCACAATGCTTTTGCAGTTTCCGCAATACGTGGTGTCAGTTTGTTATCTTTTACCGGGCCGGGGGTTTCTGCTTTATATAACTGCATACCACCAACACCCAGCATCGGCATTACTGCCACCGCTAATACAATGATGCCCATCCCTCCCAGCCATTGCAATTCCTGCCGGTAAAACAAAATACTGTGTGGCAGGTCATCCAGCCCGATGAGCACGGTAGCACCGGTTGTAGTTAAACCGGATATTGATTCAAAGAGCGCACTGGCGAAACCAATATCCATTTTTTCATAGGTGTAAAAGGGTAACGCACCGGCTATGCCTAAAACCAGCCAGAACAATACTGCGACAACGAAACCATCACGCAAACGCAAATCACTTTTTTTATTTCTGACCGGAAGAAACAACAGAAAACCAACAACCAGTAAAAACAGATAACTATAAAAAAAATTATGTGCCGCACCTTCCTGGTAAATCAAATCAATTATCACGGGAGGTAGCAGGGTTACGCTAAACAACATAACAAACTGCCCGATAATTTTTTGTATTACAGCGAATTGCATATTAAGTTCTGGTTACCATCTTTGATCTTCAAATAAAAACAGTTGGCGACATATCTTCTTGCTAAAAGAATGTAACACCAACCTGAAACAACTTTTCAACTGCATGAAACTTTTCTTTATAAAGCAGGAACAAAATAAGATGGTCTTCATTTTCAATAACAATATCATGATGCGCCATTATCACCTGTTCTCCGCGAATAATGGCACCAATGGTTGTTCCCTCGGGAAGGTTTATCTGCTCTACTCTTTTACCGACCACTTTTGAATTCACACTGTCACCATGAGCAATAGCTTCAATGGCTTCGGCTGCACCACGGCGCAACGAATGCACAGCAACAACGTCACCACGTCGAACATGAGCTAGCAGACCACTGATGGTAATCTGTTGTGGCGAGATTGCTACATCAATAGTGCCTTCACTTTCCATCAAATCAACATAGGCTGCCCGGTTGATCAGTGACATGACTTTTCTTGCACCCAGACGTTTAACCAGCATTGATGACAATATGTTTGCTTCATCGTCATTGGTTAAGGCACAGAACACATCCATCTGATCAATGTTTTCCTCCAGTAACAAATCTTCATCTGCAGCATCACCCTGCAATACAATTGCTTTATTGAGATCACAGGACAGCGCCTCTGCCCGCTCTGCATTTCGTTCCAGAACTTTTACGTTATATTTTCGTTCCAGCGATTCTGCCAGTCGCTTGCCGATATTACCGCCACCGGCCAGCATAATACGCTTTATAGGTTTATCCAGTTTACGCAACTCAGACATAACCGCTCTGATATCTTTTGCTGCCGCAATAAAAAACACTTCATCATCGGCCTCAATGACCTGACTACCATCCGGCACAATACCTTTACCACGACGAAAAATTGCTGCTACCCGGGAGTCAATGCCCGGCATATGTTTTTTTAAATCTGAAATTTCATGCCCCACCAGCGGGCCGCCATAGTAGGCTTTAACCCCGACCAGTCGCGCGCGACCACCGGCAAAGTCCAGCACCTGCAGGGCACCGGGGTACTCAATCAAGCGTTGAATATGTTCAGCAATCAACTGCTCGGGACTGATTAACACATCGATCGGCAATATTTTTTTACTAAACAGTTCTTTATATTTTAAATATTCCTGGGAGCGCACCCGTGCTATTTTTGTTGGTGTATTAAACAGGCTGTGGGCAATCTGGCAGGCCACAATATTGGTTTCATCACTATTGGTTACTGCAACCAGCATGTCAGCATCCTGAATACCGGCTTTTTTCAACACATCCGGGTGCGATGCGTGACCGGTAACCGTTTGAATATCACAGCGGTCACTTAACTCATGCAATAAAGCAGCATTGGTATCCACCAGGGTAATGTCATTTGCCTCTGATGACAGATTTTCTGCCACGCTGGAACCAACCTGTCCGGCACCTAAAATTAATATATTCATATAATATGTTTATAAACAAAATGATTAAACAGGATTTTATTCTCTAAAAAAAGATAAACAGAGCGGCCTGTTTCACACTCTACGTTTTTTCAACGTTTGTTTTTCCGGGCATTTTCTCTGGCGCAAGTTTACGCTCAAAACCCGCACTTTTCATGGCTCATCGACAAGCAGAAAATCCTGGCGAAAATTAATCGCAACGCTAATCAAACAGCCTCAAGCTTTCTTAATCGACAAAAATAAAAACCATCGGCATCAAACTCACCCGGCAACAGCTGGCGTCCGGCCTCACAGGGTTTGCCCCACGATGCGGTAATTTCAATTTCCCTGGCGTCACTGCTAGTCGCCAGAAACCGCTTTATCTGGTGTTGATTTTCATCTTTAAAAATTGAACAGGTGACATACAGCAACTCACCGCCAGGTGCCAGCATCTGCCAGGCGGACAATAAAATTTCAGCCTGCAATTCTACCAGTGCCGGAATATCAGACGAGCGGCGTAGGGTTTTTATATCCGGGTGCCGCCGTATAACGCCACTTGCTGAACACGGCGCATCAATCAGAATGCGGTCAAATAATTCACCCTGCCACCACTGCTGATAATCACGCACATCAGCAACAATCAACGCTAGCCGTGTATCCGCTTCAGCATCATCTCCGGTTGCAGATGCGGCCCCGGCTAACAGCTGTAAACGTTGCAAATTCTCTGTCACCCGTAACATGCGTTTTTCATCAAGCTCAACAGCAACCAGTGATTGCAAATGCTCGCAGTGCTCAAGTATATGACAGGTCTTTCCTCCGGGGGCAACGCATAAATCAAGCACCTTCTGTTTTGCCGACAGGTTCAGCAAAGCAGCGCACAACTGAGCACCGACATCCTGCACAGAAACTGCACCACCAGCAAAACCGGGCAATGTTCTTACATCAATGCCCTGCGATAACTTAACCGCCTGGTCGGCCAGCGGGCTGACTTCAGACTCACGTTGCATATCGCCAAGCAGCTGCTGGTATTGAGCAACATTGTATTGTTGCCGGTTTACCCGCAACCAGAACGGTGGGCGTTGATTATTTGCCTGTAATATATTCCGCCAGTCATCAGGCCAGTCACGTTTAATTAAATCAATGATCCAGTCGGGATGGGAATACAGGGCTGTTTCTGATGTTAAACCGGATATTAGTCTTTCCCGTTCACGGGTGAATCGACGCAGTACTGCATTGACTAACGAGGCAGCCCATTTTTTACCTGACTTTCTCACCAGTTCAACCGCCTGATTGATAATGGCATAGTCCGGCGTACGGCACTCCGTCAGTTCATACAAGGCCATCAATAAAACCAGTTGCACATCAATATCTTTAGCTTTTAGCGGCTTACTCAATAAGGCAGAGACCAGTGCTTCCAGCTGCCAGCGCCAGCGTAATACCCCGTTGACCATTTCATTCGCCAGCCCTCTATCACGCCGGTCTTCTAATATGTCGATATTCTGTGCCTGCACTGCCGATAAAGACGAACCCTTAAAAACCTGGCGCAAACATTTTATGGCGGCCAGACGGGCAGCACTGACAGCGGCTTTTTTACTGGCTGTTTTTTTTACCACAGATTTATTCACCCGTTTCGCTCCCGCTGTCTCTGCCAAGTTTCTGCTGCAATAAAGTATTGGCATTCAGAAAATCAGCAGCGCTCATATTACGCTTACCTTCCTGCTGTAACTGCGTAATTCGCAGGACACCTTTACCGGTCATTACTTCGATACCACTGGCGGATTCAGCCATCACTCTGCCCGGCAATGCGGACATTTCTTTCTGCTCTATATCTTCCGCCTGCCAGATTCGCAACCTGATTACCTTATTGTTCTTTTGATAACTGGTATAAGCCACCGGCCATGCATTGTACGCCCTGATGGCCCGCTGGATATTTTCAGCAGAATCTGACCAGTTTATTTCAGCTTCGGCCTTACTCAACTTTGATGCATAACAGGCATCTTTTTCATTCTGGCTAATGGCGGTTGTTGCCTGCTGCGCTATTTCAGGCAAGACATCCAGCATTGTTCTGGCTCCTAGAAGCATTAATTTATCGTGCAAGGTCGAACCGGTATCCTGTGCATCTATCTCACATTCAGCAGTTGCCAGTATGTCGCCGGTATCCAGACCGGCATCCATTTGCATAATCGTTATACCGGTTTTTTTATCTCCCGCTAATATTGCGCGCTGTATCGGTGCTGCCCCACGCCACCGCGGCAGCAATGAGGCGTGAATATTAATACAACCCAAACGTGGAGTTTCCAGTACCGCCGGCGGTAATAAAAGACCATAAGCGGTAACAATCATTAAATCCGCCTTCAGGGCTTTTAATTCTTCCTGTGCATCACTCTGTTTCAGTGATTCTGGTTGATAAACCGGAATATTGTGTTGCAGTGCTTTGTCTTTTACCGGAGACGCTTTAAACCCTCTGCCACGCCCGGCCGGGCGATCCGGCTGGGTATAGACTGCGACCACCGGATAACCGGCAGCAATCAACGCATCTAAAGCGGGGACTGAAAATTCCGGGGTACCGGCATAAATAATACGTAATGGATTGCTCACAATGTCTTTACTTTAAGGTTTGGTGTAACAACTAACAGGAAGATGAAAGATAAAAACGATTAAATGTTAGCAACTTAAAATCAGCCTGACTAAATACAGGTTTATCACTTATGATTAAAAATCTGTATTACATAATATGCCGGCGCGCTTCTTCACGCTGCTGTTTTAACAAACGTTTTTTAATTCGCTGTAGTTTTAACGGCGATAAATAATCAACAAACAACTTGCCGTTTAAATGATCCATTTCATGCTGAATACAGACGGCCAGCATTTCATTGGCCTGCAACGTATATTCGTTGCCATTCTGGTCAAGCGCTTTAACGGTCACTTTCTCCGAACGCTCAACGCTTTCATATATGTCCGGCACTGACAGACAGCCTTCATCGCAACGCTCGGTTCCCTCCTGATCAATAATTTCCGGATTAATCAAGCATAATGGCTGACTTTTATCTTCAGAAACATCAATAACAATTACCTGCACATGCCGGTTAACCTGAGTTGCTGCCAAACCGATGCCGGGAGCAGCATACATCGTTTCCAGCATGTCATCGACCAGCTTTTTAATGTTGTCATCCACGTTTTCCACCGGTTTTGCCACCGTTCTTAACCGTTTGTCCGGGTAAAGTAGTATGTCTAGTTTTGCCATATTAAATTTTATAAATAGTATGAGTATTAAATCGTATGTACCCGGTCATGATATTCTTACCTGAAAATCGCCGTAATCATCACCTCAATTATTATTTCTGCTACAATCTGTGAAAAACTTGCTTTTTTAATAGAAGTTTAGCTACTAACACCTTGAGAATAGTAGAAAAATTTTCAGCCCCGTGCATGTAAACAGCCATAAAAACAAGATCACATTACGGGCCGAGATAAACCAGGGAATAAAAATAAAAATGAAAATTACCACCACTCCCGCGTTACGCATTATTGTACCCCTTTTCCTGCTTTCAGGGCTACTCACGGTTAATACCGGCTGTAGCAGCACACCACAGACACAAGCTTCGGCCGAACCGGCAGAAACGGTTGAAACGGCCGCAGCAGAAAGCCCCGAAGAAGTTGCTCCCCGGCCGAAACAAATACGTGTAAAAGCACAACACCCCAAGCAATATACCGTGAAAAAAGGCGACACCCTGTGGGATATTTCCAGTTTGTTTCTGAAAGACCCCTGGTACTGGCCCGAAATATGGCGCAACAATGAACAGGTAAAAAATCCGCACCTCATCTATCCCGGCGATGTTTTAACACTGGTCTATATCAACGGCGCACCTCAAATTCTGGTTAACAAGGATAAAAACAGTACTTATTCCTATAACGAACTACCGCTTAGAAAACTGAGCCCCAGCATTCGCGCAAGCGCACTGGATGCGACTATTCCCAGCATCCCCGGTGATGCCATACGACAATTCCTTACCAAACCACGGGTCGTCACCAAAGAGCAATATGACAACGCACCACGAATCATCGGTAGCAATGAAGAACATCTGATATTAGGTACCGGCGATCGCGTCTATATTCGCGGTGAACTGGACAAAGAACGCGTACGCCTGTCGGTATTCAGACCGGGCGAACGTTTAGAGGATCCTGAAACAGGTGCCCTGCTCGGTTATGAAGCAAAATACTCCGGCAATGTGCATATTGTTCGTTATGGCGACCCTGCAACCGGCGACCTGACCTTTACCGAACGTGAAGTACTGATCGGTGACCGCCTGCTACCGGAAGACAAAAGTAAACTGATCAGCACCTACTATCCGCACGTGCCCGACACCGAGGTAAGTGGCCAGATTATTTCACTGTATGACGCTTTATTCGGTGTTGCACAACTGCAAATTGTGGTTATCAATAGAGGCGAACGCGATGGTATGGAAATAGGCCATATTCTTTCCACCTTTATCAATGGCGCAACCGTCAGGGACCGTTTTGACAAGAACAGCAGCAAACCGGTAAAACTGCCGGATGAACGCAGCGGACTGATCATGATTTTTAAAACCTTCGACCGAGTCAGTTATGCACTGACACTTCAGTCTGAACGTGTCATCCACAAACTGGATTATGTGCGCACACCGAAGTTTTAAGCCCATGCCGGCAACCTGATACCCTTATATAATGTAATATTCATGGATGAATAATAATGGCACCGAAGCGATAGCCACGACTGTGGCAGATCCCTCACTGAAAAACTGGCTCACTCTGGTTCACACACCGGGGCTGGGGCCTGCCGGCTTGCAACGCTTACTGGCGGCTTTTGGTTCTGTCGAAGCGATACGAAGCGCCAGCCACAGTCAGCTCTCATCACTAACTATCAAGCCGGACGTGATCAAGCAGCTTTGTCAGCAGCCCGCAACCGACACCCTCACCGCCATCGGCGCCGATCTCAGCTGGGCCGGTCATGAAGAACATCACATTCTTACCTGTCAGGACCCACGTTATCCACAGCAACTGAAAGACCTGTGTGATGCACCAGCAGTATTATATGTAAGAGGCGACCCGGACTATTTGTCCCAGCCACAACTTGCAATTGTCGGTACCCGTAATCCAACGACGGCGGGCATTAACACCGCCAAAGAATTTGCCCGACACCTGTCCAATGCCGGCATTACTATCTGCAGCGGCCTTGCCAGCGGTATTGATGGTGCCAGCCATTACGGGGCACTGGAAGGTATCGCCGGCACGGTGGCTGTTGTCGCTCATGGCCTGGATATAGTATACCCCGCCAGACACCAGAGCCTGGCACAGCAGATCAGCCGACAAGGCGCCATTGTTTCAGAAATGCCCATCGGTACCCAGCCGGCGCGCGGCCTGTTCCCCCGCCGCAACCGACTCATCAGTGCACTGTCAGCCGGCACACTTGTTGTCGAAGCCGCCAGAAAAAGCGGCTCGTTAATAACTGCCCGCTATGCTGTCGAACAGAATAAAGAAGTGTTTGCCATTCCCGGCTCTATCCATAATCCAATGGCACGCGGCTGCCACCAGTTGATCCGGCAAGGTGCAAAACTGGTCGAAACTGCCGAGGATATTCTGGAAGAACTGCACGTTTCACTGCGGCAAAATACAGCATATCCCCTAAAATCCGCGAAAAATACCCAGAAAAAGCCAAAAGATCTGCCCCAGGCACTTGACCCAGATCACCAAAAACTGCTCAAATGCCTCGCTTATGAGCCTGCCAGTATTGACGAACTGGTGAACAACAGCGATTTTAATGCTGCCGAAGTGGCTTCCATGCTGTTAATACTGGAACTTGAAGGCAGAATTGTTTGTCAGGATGGACGCTATACACAGGTTAAAGAATAAGCAGTAAAAATTTTGCCTTCATAGATAAAACCCGGGCAGGGAATTCAGCAGCATCACAAACTGGTAATTTACAAAGCTATTTTTGAGCATAACAATTGCAGGTTATTTTTAGATGATAATTAAACAGTCCGTTGTGGACGTCTTAATGTTTTTATTCGAACGTTATCTCGACGATGATGAGTTTAACGAAAGCAACCACGTCACCGATGACCGCGACAACATACAGCCGCGTCTGGAAGAAATGGGTTTTCAGCATCAGGAAATTAATCAGGCCTTCGACTGGCTGGAAGATTTAAATGATTTACAGGAGTCGCAGCAATTTAACCCGGTAAAAGAAACCAGCACGCGCATCTACAGTGACGAAGAGAAAAAGCTTATCAGCATAGAAAGCATCGGCTTTTTAAGCTTTCTGGAACAGTCCGGCATACTGATTCCGGTCACCCGGGAACTGATACTTGACCGTGTAATTGCCCTTGGCCATCCACTGGATGCTGAACAGCTAAAATGGATTATCATGATTGTGTTACACACTTATCCAGGCGAAGAGAATGCTCTTGCGCTAATGGAAAACTTTATTTTTGATGACGTTATTGATCGTATTCAGTAATACTTGATTGATATAAGCTATCATTACAGCCAGTTTAACTGCTAACAGAACTTCATGAGCAAAAACCTTGTTATTGTAGAGTCACCCGCGAAAGCGAAAACCATAGAGAAATATCTCGGCAAGGACTTTAAAGTTCTGGCTTCCTACGGCCACGTTCGTGACCTGGTACCGAAAGAAGGTGCCATTGATACCGAAAATGACTTTGCCATGAAGTATCAGGTTATCGAAAGAAATGAAAAACATGTCGACAAGATAATCAAGTTCCTGAAAAAAGCTGACACACTGTATCTCGCAACGGACCAGGACCGCGAGGGTGAAGCGATCTCATGGCATCTATATGAACTGCTAAAAGAGAAAGAACTACTGACAGACAAAGCTGTACACCGCGTGGCTTTTAACGAAATCACCAAACGCGCCATCCAGGAAGCCATCGACAATCCCGGAGATTTATCCATTGATCTGATCAATGCCCAGCAAACCAGGCGTGCTCTGGATTATCTGGTTGGTTTTAACTTATCCCCCCTGCTGTGGAAAAAAGTACAGCGCGGCTTGTCTGCCGGTCGTGTACAAAGTCCCGCTTTACGCCTGATCGTGGAACGCGAAGAAGCCATAGAAGCCTTTGACGCACAGGAATACTGGACCATAGAAGCCGATGTTACTAAAAACGAGCAGGACTTCATCGCCCGTTTGACCGTTTATAACGATGAAAAAGTTATCGATAAACAGGCCTCTAAAAAAAGCAGCGGTAAAGACAAAGGCACTGATGACGAAACAGCTGAAGAGAAAACAAAATTCAGCTTCAGCGATGAAGCGACTGCTGCCGCCGTCAAAAAAGATCTGCTGGCACTGGCCAATGGTAAACTGTCGGTGGATAAAGTTGAGAAAAAGGAAAGCAGGCGCAATCCTGCTGCACCTTTTACTACATCGACCATGCAACAGGATGCTGCCAGTAAACTTCGTTTTACCGCTCAAAGAACCATGCGCACCGCACAAAATCTGTATGAAGGTATCGATATCGGCGGAGAAACTGTTGGTTTAATCACCTACATGCGTACCGACTCGCTGCATCTTGCAGACGAAGCCATTGATGAAATACGCAGTTTAATTAAATCACGTTTCGGCGAAAAGAACTTACCGGACAGCCCGCGGGTATTTAAAAACAAATCCAAAAATGCGCAGGAAGCACACGAAGCCATTCGCCCGACCTCAGTCAACCATACACCGGAAAAAATAAAAGATAAATTAAAACCGGATCAGTTCGCTTTATACGAATTAATCTGGAAACGTACCATGGCCTGTCAAATGCAGCATGCAACATTAAACAATGTCAGCATACAGCTTGGCTGCGGTGATAAAAACGTGTTTCGCGCCAGTGGTTCGACCATAAAAACCCCGGGCTTCATGTCCGTGTACATGGAAGGCAACGAAAAAAGCGTCAACGACAAGCAAACAGAAAAAATGTTGCCTGAATTAACTGAAGGCGAAAAAATAAGTTTACTCGATATTCGTGATGAGCAGCATTTTACCCAGCCACCACCACGATTCACGGAAGCCAGCCTGATTAAAACACTGGAAGAATATGATATTGGCCGACCATCAACCTATGCCAATATTATTTCCACACTGGTCAACCGTAACTATGTTGAACTGGAAAGCCGCCGCTTCACGCCCACCGATATCGGCCGTATCGTTAACCGTTTTCTTACCGACTATTTCACAAAATATGTCGATTATGAATTTACCGCCGACCTGGAAAATGAACTCGACTGTATTTCCCGTGGCGAACATGACTGGGTGCCGTTACTGAAAAAATTCTGGACACCG
>JAJRUQ010000062.1 GCA_024277705.1 Gammaproteobacteria bacterium | reverse complement strand
CGGGTTTTTTCTATCATCGGCGCCAGACTCGGCAACGGCTGACCATCCGCATAAGCCGGCAAGGCGGCAGAAACCGCCGATGTAAAAATCATGGTTAGAAGAACTATCGACAATAATAAAGATCTCACCGGAAACATGTTTTCTCCTCAAAAGTATAAATGTTGACACATAGACCTATGGCTATTTGCATAGTTCACACACATTACATACATCCTATATTAACGCATTATTACTTGATGTTACTGGATTGAACTGATAAATTCAGCGCGCTTTTTAATAAAACACCCCCCATAGACAGTGTTAAATCACTTTAGGAATTTTTATGCAAAAACTCTACACACTAACTGGAATTGCTGTAATTTCACTTACCCTTACTGCGTGTAACAATCAAAACAGCGAACCGAAAGCATTGCAAACCGTCCAGGAAAAAGCCAGTTACAGTTTTGGTATAGACATTGCTGAACGCCTGAAACAACAGGGTGTCGAGCTGGATGCCAGCGCCCTTAACCGCGGTATCAGTGATGTTTATAATAGTGTGCCATACACCTTAACCGAAGAAGAGCGCACCCAGGCGAAAACTGATTTCCAGCAGTCATTACGTGATGCCTTAATTAAAAAACAAAGCGAAGTGGCAGATAAAAACAAAACTGCCGGCGAAGCGTTTCTTAAAGAAAACGCATCCAAACCCGGAATCATTACCACCGATAGCGGCCTGCAATACAAAATACTCAAATCAGGTGATGGCAAACAACCAAAAGCCAGCGACACCGTTACCACTCATTACAGAGGTACATTAATTGACGGCCGTGAATTTGACAGCTCTTACAAACGTAACAAACCAGCATCATTTCCGGTAAACGGCGTTATCAAAGGCTGGACAGAAGCCCTGCAACTGATGCACGTTGGCGACAAATGGCAGTTGTTTATCCCTTCAGAACTGGCTTATGGCAAAAGCAAACGCAGTGAACTGATCGAAGCCAATTCAACCCTTATTTTTGAAATTGAATTGCTTGGTATTAAAGAGTAAGAATCCATCGACAAAAAAGTCAATGTCTCAGATCAGTCAGAAAGAGAAGTTAAAAGTTTTAAGTTGTAAGTAGCAAGTCAAGAACTGGATAACCTTATGTTTAACAAGTTTCTTTTGGTTTATGTTTTTAGACTTGTAACTTAAAACTTACAACTTCTCTTAAGGCTCAACATTGATCATTATTCTATATTCTGAATCTGCTCGCGCATCTGCTCAATTAAAACCTTAAGCTCAACCGATGCATTGGTGCTGGAGATATCGGCCGACTTTGAACCCAGGGTGTTGGCTTCGCGGTTAAGTTCCTGCATTAAAAAATCCAGCCGTCTGCCTACCGCTTCATCCCGGTCAAGTACGTCTTTCATTTCTTTTAAATGACTGTCCAGACGATCCAGTTCTTCATCAACATCCATTTTCTGCGTCAGGTGCACCAGTTCCTGTTCCAGACGGTCAGCATTAACCTCAATATTTAATAGTGCCAGACGTTCTCGAATTTTCTGCTGGTAACGTTCCTGAATTTCGGGCATTTTTTCCCGTGTTTGATTGACAATTTCCTGTATGGCATGACATCGCTGTACAATCAGATCACGCATCCGCTGCCCTTCACGCTCGCGGTTATCAATTAAATCGTCGATGGCTAAATCCAGTGCCATCTCACTCGCTGACATCACCATTTCCATATCCAGCTTTGCTTCATCAACCACACCCGGCCATTGTAAAACCTCTAACGGGTCAACTTCCGAGGGCTGGTGTAATAAATCATTAATTTCATGGCAGGCCTTCACCAGTGATTTGGCATGTTCGCGATTAATGTCAATGGCACCCGACTGTTGCGACGTCGTATTAAAACGCAGATAACATTCAACCTTTCCACGTTTCAGTTTTTTTTGCAGTATTTCCCGAAAGCGAATTTCATTGGCGCGAAAAACTTCCGGCGTTTTAATATACAACTCCAGATAACGGTGATTAACGCTGCGCACTTCCCAGATAAGATCACCTTCTTTCAGATTTTGCTGATTTCGTGCAAAGCCAGTCATGCTTCTTGTCATATAACTATTCTCATTCACGTTACCGGGTAGCATCAGGTCTACTACTATGATTTACGCTGAGTCTAGCACGCTGCATCACTAGCCGTTATTTAATCTCTCAACCGGCAGAACAGCCATGTATAATATGCGCACTAAAAATCACCAGCAGAGAGTTTGATAACATGCGTCCAAGTAACCGCCAGCCTGACGAAATGCGTAACGTCCGTATCACCCGAAACTACACCAAACACGCGGAAGGCTCTGTCCTGGTAGAATTTGGTGATACCAAAGTTATCTGCACCGCAAGTGTTGAAGAAAGAGTCCCCGGCTTTCTGCGTGGTAAAGGCCAGGGCTGGGTAACGGCTGAATACGGCATGTTGCCACGGTCAACCGGATCACGCATGCGTCGTGAAGCCTCCAGCGGCAAACAGGGTGGCCGCACCATGGAAATTCAACGGTTAATCGGACGCGCATTACGGG
>JAJRUQ010000061.1 GCA_024277705.1 Gammaproteobacteria bacterium | reverse complement strand
GGCATTGAGCGATCAGATGTCACAGTTTCCAGCGTATCAAACGAGTGAGTAGAGAAAATGGTACGTCGCCTAATGTGTGCCAATAACCTCATTAATCAATCAAAAGATAAACCTAAGGTGTAATGATGAACAAACTGCTCTCAATCTTAATCTGGGGTGTTACTTTTGTATTATTGGTGCTTGTCGCGCGGTCTTTCTGGCAGGCGTACCAGCCGGTTGCACAAACATTGCAAGGTCAGATAGAGGCCAGACAGTACAGTATTTCATCAAAAGTGCCGGGACGTATCGATCAGGTGCTGGTAAAAAAAGGTGACCGAATAGAAAAAGGGCAGCTTGTTTTTACCTTGCTTAGCCCTGAACTGGTTGCCAAATTAGAGCAGGCTAGAGCCGGCAGTGCCGCAGCTAGTGCTATGGCCAGTGCCGCTGATACGGGCGCAAGAAAGCAGCAGGTGGCGGCGGCAAAAGATACTTGGCAGAAAGCAAAAGTTGGCGCTCAGCTAGCAGAGAAAACATCACAGCGTATTACAAATTTATATAACGATGGTGTTGTTGCAGAGCAGAAAAAAGATGAAGCGCTCACCCAATTAAAAGCGTCCAAGTTTACCGAAAATGCTGCGTATCAAATGTATCAAATGGCAAAAGAAGGTACCCGAGAAGAAACCAAGAAAGCTGCGCAGGAGAAAGCCAGGGCAGCTCGTGAGACAGTGGCAGAAGTTAAAGCGTATGCCGATGAAACAAAGGTGAACAGCTGGCATGATGGCGAAGTGGCGCAGGTATTGCTACGCAGCGGTGAGATCGCACCGGCAGGGTTTCCGGTGGTGAATATTCTGGATATGACTGATGTCTGGGCAATTCTTCATGTCCGCGAAGATCAGCTTGCAATGTATAAAATGGGAGAAGTTTTTTCTGCGATCATTCCGGCCCTTGGTGAAGTTACATATGAGTTTAAAATTACCTATGTCTCGGTAATGGGCGATTACGCGACCTGGCGGGCGACCGATACCAGTAAAGGATTTGATATGCGTACCTTTGAAATTGAAGCGCGGCCGGTTCAACCAATACAGGGCATGCGTGTTGGCATGTCGATTCTGGTTCAGCAGTAAATTTACAAGATCGTGAATGCACTACATCAACAGATTCGTCGAGAATGGCAACTGCTGTTGAGTGATACCTGGTTGCGTGCGTTGCTAAGTTGGGTGCCATTGCTGCTTTTTTTAATTTTATGGTGGATATTTTCTGCGGGTTTACCACGGGATCTAGCGATTGGTATTGTTGATTTAGATCACAGTGATATATCGCGTGGCTTGATACGGCAATATGATACACACCCCAGCTTGCGTGTCAACCGACAGTTCAGCGATGTAGGACAAGGCAGTAGTGCCATGCGAAATGGCGAGATTAATGCTCTTCTGGTTATTCCATACGATTTAAAAACACACATTATTACCGGTCGGCCACCTCAGGTTACGGCTTTTTATAATAGTCAGTTTCTGCTCACCGGTAATATGATTGCCAGCGCTTTATCGCAAGCGCATGCGACATTCGGAGCAAGACTGGAAGTCATGACTGCCATGGTGAAAGGTAGCGTCGGTGAACAGGCACTGGCTGCCGCGGTTCCTGTTGGTACGCAGGCGACCCCTTTGTTTAATATTAATACCAACTATGCCAATTTCTTAGTGTCAGCGCTGATTCCCGGAGCCTGGCAGATTATGATTGTCGTTATCACTATGTTAGCGTTATCCCGTGAGATGCGCATGCAAGGTTTAGCTGCCTGGCTAGGGGAAAAACCACTGACGGCTATTGTTGGCAAACTATTTCCTTATAGCATTATTCTATGGCTACACGGCATGCTCTTTCTATGGTTCATGTATAGTTTTTTAGACTGGCCGATGAACGGGAACTGGGACGTTTTATTGTTGAGTCAGCTCTTGATGGTGCTGGCAAGTCAATCGATGAGTTTGTTGTTATTTTTACTGGTGAAAAATCCTGCTCGTGCATTAAGTCTGGCCGCTGCTTATACCGCGCCTAGCTTCGCCTTTATGGGCGTCACCTTTCCAGCGACAGACATGATCTTGCCAGCACAAATATGGCGTGATTTTTTACCGGTCAGTCATTACATAACCATTCAGTTGTATCAGGCAAACCATGGCGCATCCGTCGCTACAGCAATGCCACAGCTTGGTGCTTTACTGCTATTTTCATTGGCCTTTTTACTGGCCTATAAACTGGCAGATCGTATCAGACAGCAGGCGATAACATAATGACGGGCAGCAATTGTTGTTGATGGAGCTGAAGTCGATT
Source organism: Gammaproteobacteria bacterium (assembly GCA_024277705.1). Lineage (GTDB taxonomy): Bacteria > Pseudomonadota > Gammaproteobacteria > SZUA-229 > SZUA-229. Next base: position 7,076 of record JAJRUQ010000061.1, on the reverse strand, counting down.
TTTTCTGATCGAGCGCTGATACTCACCGTTTTTGGTGGTGTTATTTTTTATTCGTTTCTTTACCCGTTGCCTTATAGTCAACAATTACCCCGTGACCAGAGAATAGTGGTGGTTGATTTAGATAGCAGTGCAATCAGCCGGAAACTTATTCGCATGGTCGATGCGACCCCTGAGGTTCAGATTAGTCGTTATGCCGGTAATATGATTGATGCACAGCAGGCTATTGTTGAAGATGGTCTGGCAGGTATGCTGCTTATTCCTAAGAATTTTTATCGCGATTTACTGTTAAATAAAAAACCAACCTTGTCCTATGCGGGAGACGCTTCCTATTTTCTGGTTTATGGCAAGGTGGTAAAAGGCCTAATGACAGCGGGTGGGACGCTGACTGCAGCGGTAAAAGTAAAACGTTTGTTGATTAAAGGCCAGGCACTGGCAGCAGCAAAATATCAGTATACAGCGGTAAATTTAAGCTTGCAGCCGGTGTTTAACACTACAAATGGTTATGTTAACTATGTTGTACCGGCTGTTTTTGTTTTGATTTTGCATCAAACATTGTTGATTGGTACAGGTTTGCTTGGTGTCGGACAGAATGAGAATAATGTAAAAGCTAAGACCGGATATTGGCGTCAAGTACCAGTATGGCAGTTGATAACGACTAGAGTATTTATATTTCTGCTTATCTACTTGCTGCTGGCGGCTTATTACTTTGGCTTCTGTTTTGACTATTACGGCATTTCCCGGCTGGCTGAACCCTTGCAAATTATTCAGTTAGCGATACCGTTTTTGCTTGCAACAAGCTTATTGGGAATCTGTATTAGTCAGCTGCTGCCGCGCCGGGAACTGGTTACTGCTTTAGTGATTTTAAGTTCGCTACCTATTATTTTTACCGCAGGCTTTGTGTGGCCAACGAATATGCTACCGTCACTGTTGCATGATTTTTTTCAATTACTTCCGGCGAATCCGGGAATCCAAGCTTTTTTGCAGTTAAACCAAATGGGTGCTGAATTTTATCAGATTCGACCTTTATGGTTGCAACTGTGGGTGCAGGTAGTGTTATATGGCTTGTTGGCTTTGTGGTTGGTCGGTAGAAAGCGGGAGCAAGCGAAAAACTTTAGTATTGATTTGCATTAGTTAAAAAATGTTTACATTAATAATATCCATAAGGCCGACCTGACGATAGAGGTCATTTCATTATGTGTAATATTTCATTCTAATGATTCTGTTCTGCTACAATCTAGAGCGATATTATGATTAGTTCGGATGCAGTGTTCAATGTAACTGATATTGAGCTTCTTGGTAGGCAAATACTTTTAAATGCTGACGTTATAGAAATCAAAAATGCCAGGCATGATGTGGTTTTGTCTGCAGATGAGTGATCCTGCCGTTTATTTTTAACCTAGACCCTTTCGAGCGCTACTAAACAAATGTATATGAAATTACAAATTTTAAGTTTGTTGTTATTATTTAACAGTGTTACAGTACAGGCATTGGAGCCTGAGCCTGAGCCTATGTCTGTGCCTGTGCCTGTGCCTGAAGAGAGTGCTTACACTGAAGATACTAATTACCTAAGAAACCGTATTGATAAGGCTATAAGTCAGCAAAAAGATCATATTTCATTGCTTCAGTATCGTGAAAATTACCTGGTTTATTCTTATTTTTTAAATGGTGTAAATCAACAACCGGTTGATAGTGCTTTTCCTAATGAGGAGCACAGCTTTCTCGATTACGAGATGCAGTTTCAATTCAGCTTTATGGTGCCGATAGCATTAAATATTTTTGATATACCACTTAGTGTTTATGGAGCCTATACAAATCGTTCTTTCTGGCAACTGTTCGACAAAGAAGACTCCCGACCGTTCAGAGAAACAAATCATGAACCGGAAATATGGCTGGCATGGGATTACGATCTGAGTTGGGGAGACTTGAAAGCACCGATGATATGGTTTGGCTTTCGGCATCAATCGAATGGTCAGTATGTGAATATGTCGCGAGGATGGAACCGCATTTATACGCAGGCGTTTTTTGGTTATAAGCACTGGTCATCCTCAGCGATATTCTGGCACCGTTTAAAAGGTGGTTCCCCGGAAGATAAGCGTTTTGATTATGAAAAATTCATCGGTAGTGGCGAGCTTCGTCTGGATTATACTTTTCAAAAAAGTGAGCTGGGAATGATTTATGCTTATAGTTTTTCCGGATTTGATTTCGGTTCTGTTACATTACAGTACAGCCATGCTATGAGTAATGCTGTTGATTTCTATGTACGATATTTTGATGGCTATGGTGAGAGCTTGATTGATATTGAATATATTTCACAAACAATTAGTGTTGGCATTCTTCTAAATGAGTGGTAGTTATTTATGAAAGTTTTTTTTCAATTTTTTCGATATATTCCGGCAAGCGCTTTTGTATTCTTAATTGCGTCCTGCTCCAATACAAAGCTAAGTCAAACGTGGTCTGATCCTGATGCCACTTCTTCTTACAGTAATATTATGATTGTTGGCGTTACAGAAAAAGAACAGTTGCGGCGAGCATACGAAACTTATTTTTCACAGCACCTTAAAGAACGTGGCATTGAGTCAATTGCCAGTTATAAATTGATTGACCATAAATCAGAGATGCAGATAGGGCAGGACAAAAACAGCTTTCAAACCATTGTTAAAGCAGCGATTGAAGGTAGTGATATAGATGCTGTTCTTATAACGCATCTGGTGGCAATTGATGAAGAAGAAATTTATCGCCCTTCGCCTGATTACCTGCCTGCATACGGACCAGTGTATTACAGTACTTCCTACTATGACAATATGTACGGTTATCATGGCTATGTCGCTACGTATGTCGGGCAACCGGGCTATTTAACAAATGAAAAAACCTACACGCTTGAAACAAGCCTGTATGACGTAGATACCGAAGAACTGATTTGGTCGACAAGAAGCCGGACTTTCTCACCGGAATCAATGGATGAAGGGATAGAAGAACTGACCGGGCTAATTATTGGTGATCTGGTATCTCGTAAAATTATTCAATAGGTCGTTGATTTTTCATGGTTTCTAAGTTAAAATTTGACTGCTATTATGTTGTTTTGTGATATTTAGATATGGCTAAATGTGAGAATAGATAAAATAGTTATTGATATATCAAATTGATTTTTATGAAATATTGTAATATTTTAGGTTCGTAGAAGACTGCGAATACTTTTTAAAGCTGACTCGTCGTCAGGTGAATGATTGGAGAATGGGCATTATGTATAAATTTTCTAAAGTAGTGCTGCCAGTAGTGGCAGTCGTTCTGGTTGGGTGCAGTGATAGTGTTCAAGATGCTATCGATGATACTTTTCCAACTAAAGCGTCAATAGCTTTATCTACACTTGAAAATCATGTTGTCACATATGAAAATGCTGCAGGTAAGGCGACGCATGAGGAACAATATTGCCCGAATGGTATGATGGGGGCTGATGGTAAAAGCGGTACTTGGTTAATCGATGATGCTGGAAATAATTTGACGGTTCATAATACAAAAGAGGGTTTCGATTATACCTACCAGACGACGAATGGTAGTCTTGAACAAAATAAAACCTATGATACAACTACCGGTGAGGCATTTAAAGTTACTAAAATACAGGAGACTATCTGTCTTCCAGTGCCATAACCAGAGTCTGTCTAACCGCTTTATGATTGAATGTATCAGCGGATAATGTTCAAACCTTAGAATAAAAAAAGCGCAATGAAGTTTCTATTGTGCTTTTTTTATTGCCAGTTTATTAATGGGTTAGATGTCGTTCAGCTAGTACTTCTTATATGCGCTGGGCGTTTGCCCTGTCCACTGTTTAAACGCTCTTGAAAATGAGCTGTATTCACTAAATCCCAGATTAAAAGCAATGTCGAGTAAGTTCATGTTGCTGTTCTGTAAATATTTCTTCGCCAGTTCTTCGCGCATTTCATTGATGATTGACCTCAAGGTGGTTTTCTCATTTTGTAATTTTCGTTGTAGGCTGCGTTGTGCAATGTTAAGTGCTTTTGCAATGGATGCATCGGTAACGTTGCCATAGGGAAGCTGCTTTAAAATCTCCGTTTTTACCAGGGCAATGGTGTTGTCTTTTTCCAGTTTAGCGATGGCTTCAGTGATGATTTGATCATTGATGAGGCTCAGCTGAGGGTTGGCACTGAGGAGGCGTCTATCAGCAATCTCTTTTGAAACATTGAATCTATTTTCTTTTGCTGAAAAATATACCGGGCACTTGAACAGTGTAAGAAACTCGGCAGAGTCAGCCGGTTCAAGATGAGTAAGTGAAACCGAATTTGGGTGAAAATTTTCGCCACAGTTTGCGCGACACATGGTTAACAGCATTGCCATAAAGGAATCGGTGCGGGTAGCTTGTTGTTGTGAAACGGCTTTATAACTCAGTTGTAGCGAGTATTCATCTGCGGTTTCATCCAGTTTAAGTATTGCCCCTTCGGTGAGTATGCCTATATATTGAACGAGTCGTTGCAATGCGGTGTGCAGGCTGGAACTGGTCAGCCATGCATAACCCAGCGCCCCCATTTGCGATGGATGCCAGTATTTTGCTGCCCTTAGACCAAAAGCAGGGTCGTTCGCAATCGCCGCCGCATCAAACCATAATTGATCGATTTTGCTGTAGTCAAAGCGCGCATTCGGATCGGCGATAAGCTTCGGGTTGATACCCAGGTTTTCAAGTAAAGGTGCGGGGTCTATATCATAGGATTCTATAATATTTAGTGTAAGACTGACTGCCGGTGCTGAATAAGTTAATGCCATTTCTAATCCTATTTTTATAGCAGTTATTGATATTACTCAATATGCGACATGCTGACAAATAATTGAAGTATGAAAATGTGTGCTTGCCTCAGAAAATATTTACGATGTGATGTTTTTAATTTGGCGCGTTTTGCTAAGAATATGCAATTTTTTTTCGCTAACCTTATGTTAATGAGAAATAGTGAAGGTGTGGGATGTCATATCTTTGTCTGGAATAAAAGTTTAAGTTATTGAATAATCAGTAATTAAGGGTTATTGTTGATGCCTTTTATGCGGTTGTGCATTGTCTGGTGGGTTATATCTAGGTAAAGGTTAGAGTTGCTGTATTGATAATACAATAATTAATGTAAAAAGTTTCTATATAGGGTGTTGAGATGGCTTTAGAGCAAACGGTTAATCTGAATTTAACGACGGCAGCAACCGTTATACGCATGGTTGGTGCGGTGAGTGTTATTGATCCGCAGGGGAATACCCGTGAATTGCAGATTGGTGATTCGATTCAGCCGAATGAGAGAATACTGACCAGTCCAAACAGTGGTGTCATGCTATTGCTGCCAGACGGAAATATGTTGCCGGTAGGTAATGTTCCAGCGATACAGACCACTGCCGAAGAGGGCGAAGCCAAGCTTGAAGACCAACCGGTTAAAACACCGTTAACGCAGGGTGAGAGCGAAGCCCTGCTGGCAAAAGCTGATGATGACGGTAGAACACAGAAACACTCTCAAGAAGAAGATGCCCCTCTTTCCAGCAGCTTGACGGAAGAAAGCTTTATTGAGATGGATTTGAGTCAGGTGAGCCCTGACCAGAATCAGACTGGGTCAAACGCTTCCGGCATGACATTTGAGTCATATAGCGATACACCGGATGGTCTGGCAATCAATGATTCCAATGCAGCTTCAGCATCAGGCGCCAATAACCCCTCAGGCACAACCATGGCATCTTCCGGCGGCTCGAATCAGCCGGTGTTCGCTAATTTTTCCCCCGTTGTAACCGGTGATACCTCCGGCACAGCTCAGGAAGATGTTCATTTGGTCAGCACTGGTTCGCTTCAGATTACAGATCAGAATGCCGGTGATATTGATGCTGTGAAACTGGATAGTGGCAAGGGTGCTTTTGGTTCTTTTGCGATTGATCAATCGGGTCAATGGGCCTATCAACTGGACAATTCCAACCCTCTGGTGCAGGCATTGGCAGAAGGTGAGCATCTGTCCGAGAAGTTCAGTGTTACAGTGACTGATAGATTTGGCGCATCCGTACAGGAGCAGATTACTATCACTGTGGATGGTACAAATGATCGACCGGTTATCAGTGGTGTTCATGCCGGCAGTATTGCTGAAGGCGCGGCACAGGAAATTACCGGTGCTTTATCTCAAACAGACGTTGATACCCGTGATACGCATACCTGGAGTGTGGATACTTCTAAGTCTGCGCAGCATGGTGTATTTTCAATTGATCAAAATGGTCAGTGGCATTATAAGCTGGATAATACCGATCCGGCAGTGAATACATTGGCGCATGGTCAGCAGTTAACGGAAGTTATTTCAGTAAAAGTTGTTGACAACCATGGCGGTGAAGCAACACAGCAGATAACCGTTACAATAAATGGCAGTAATGCTGTACCGGTTATTGGTGGTGTGTTCAGTGGCGGGGTAACAGAAGATAAAGTGACCAGCATCAGTGAACAGCTGACGGTTACTGATACCGATGTAACCGATACGCATACCTTCAGTGTCAGCAACCCGCAAGGGAATTTAGGGCATTTAAGTATTGATTCAAACACCGGTTTGTGGACTTACAACCTGAATCACGCAAAAACAGATTCACTCGCGGCAGGCGAACATCGCACTGAAATTTTCACAGTAACCGTGATGGATAATAATGGTGGCACATCAAGTCAGCAGCTTAGTATAGATGTCACCGGAAGTAATGATAAGCCTGTTATCGGAAATGTAGCAACGTTGATAGTTGCCGAAGGCAGTGCAGCGTTCAGCGGACAGCTAACCTCAACCGATGTTGATACCGGTGATACGCTGACCTATTCAGCCACATCGACACAGCCCGGTTTTACTTTACAGCCGGATGGTTCGTACGCAATCGATCCTGGTAATCCGGTATTCGATAAGCTGGCAGTGGGGCAGTCTCAGCAGTTAATTATTCCGGTCACCGTTACCGATAATAACGGCGGGACCTCTACCACCAATATTGAAGTGACCATTACCGGCACCAATGACAAACCGGTAATTGGCAGTGTGGCCGCTACCACGGTCGCCGAAGGCAGTGCCGCTTTCAGTGGTCAGTTGACG
>JAJRUQ010000060.1 GCA_024277705.1 Gammaproteobacteria bacterium | reverse complement strand
TGCCGATAGGTACCGGGATATAAAGATCATCGCCACCGGGGCCGGTCATTTTGCGACCGGAGCCACGGATAGCGGATTTGGCCGTGTAGGTGCGGATATGGCGAAAGTCGGCCAGGGTGTTGATGTCATGGTCACCAACCAGATAAACGCTGCCGCCATCGCCGCCATCGCCGCCGTCAGGACCGCCATGTGGAATATATTTTTCACGACGAAAGCTGACCGCACCGGTTCCGCCATCGCCGGCAATAACACTGATTGTTGCTTCATCGACAAAACGCATATTATAGTTCCTGTTGCCTGATTCTGTTCGGGTCGTTGCGCTTCACGAAAGCGGGTGTAGCCAGAGGGTTGATTCTAATGCCTGCTGAAAAAAAGATAAACCCAATAAAAAAAGCCCCTGGCGGGGCTTTTTTTTAACCGCTAAGGTTTAGTGTGTTTTTAGCTTGCAGCAGCAACGACACTAATGGTTTTGCGGTTTAGTGGACCACGTGTTTCAAAAACAACGTTACCGCCTGCTTTGGCAAACAGAGTATGGTCACGGCCCATGCCGACATTATCACCGGCGTGGAACTTGGTGCCGCGCTGGCGAACCAGTATGTTGCCGGCAACAACCATCTGGCCACCGAATTTTTTTACGCCAAGTCGTTTTGATTGTGACTCGCGTCCGTTTTTGGTACTACCGGCTGCTTTTTTATGTGCCATTGTTCAAGTCCTCTAGCAGAATTATGCAGAAATACCGGTGACTTCAATTTCAGTGTAATACTGACGATGTCCGGTTCTCTTTTGATCATGTTTACGACGTCTGAACTTCATGATTTCAACTTTTTTAGCGCGACCATGAGATTTTACTGTTGCAGTGACTTTGCCACCATCAACAAAAGGCGTGCCTATGTTAATGTTGTCACCGTCTGCAATCATCAGGACCTTGTCGATTTCGACAGTTGATCCTTCTTCAGCGTCAAGTTTCTCAATGCGACATACATCGCCCTGAGCCAGTTTGTATTGTTTGCCACCAGTACTGATTACTGCGTACATGGGTTACTCCGAAATATCGTGACAGAAAGGGCGCGAATTATACGTTGTTATGGCAGTGCTGACAAGCCTTGTGGCGGATAAATTCTGATAATTGATTTTACCGCAAACTGGGGGCCGGGGTGTGTGGTGGTAGCTGGTGATTAAAACGCTTATTGATTTGCTTGACCTGCGGGTCCTGACTACTTAGGATTCGCACAATTATTAACCTCCAAGACACTAACGGCCTGATTTTGAGCAAAAATACCGTATCTGCCAGTAATGAAAAACAGTTGAATTTTGAAGACATCACTGCTTTATGCCGTGCGGATATGCAGTCGGTTGATGAGGTTATTCGACAGCGTTTAAGTTCGGATGTGGTGCTGGTGAATCAGTTAAGTCATTATATTGTTAACTCCGGTGGCAAGCGCTTACGCCCGCTGCTGGCGGTGCTGAGTGCCAAAGCCTTTGCTTATCAGGGGAAAATGCATTATTTGCTGGCTGCGATTATCGAGTTTATTCATACTGCCACACTGCTGCACGATGATGTGGTAGATGAGTCTGACCTGCGTCGGGGCAATGAAACCGCAAATGCTCTGTTTGGCAATGCGGCAAGTGTACTGGTAGGGGACTTTCTGTATTCCCGTGCTTTTGAAATGATGGTTGATGTTGACGACATGCGTGTCATGCAGGTTCTGGCGAGCACTACCAATGTCATTGCTGAAGGCGAGGTAATGCAGTTAATGAACGTGCATGACGCCGAGACCACAGAGCAGAAATATCTGGAGGTTATTCATTGCAAAACGGCCCGGCTTTTTGAAGCAGCAACCCGCTTAGGAGCCATGTTGTGCAATCGAAATGAGCGGGAAGTGGAGGCGATGGCTGATTATGGTCGATACCTGGGGACAGCCTTCCAGTTAATTGATGATGTTATGGATTACCGTTCCAGCAGTGAAGAAATGGGAAAAAACGTCGGCGATGACCTGGCCGAAGGTAAACCGACGCTGCCGTTGATTCATGCAATTGCCAAGGGCAATGAGCAGCAGTCAGCACTGATTAAAAGTGCGATTGAGCAGGGTGGTTACGATAAAATCAATGAAGTGCAGGCTGTTATTAAGGCGACCGGTGCACTGGAATATACCGAGCAGATGGCGCAGCAGCAGGCGCAGCTGGCCATTGATGCACTGACATCATTGCCGGACTCTGAATATAAGGTCATGCTGGCGAATTTAGCGCGGTTATCGGTACACCGGAACCATTAACCACGGTTGAGGTATCTCTGGCAAGCATTTTAGCCGGAAAAAAATGTAACCATACGCAGCGTTGAATATTCGGCCTGGCTTAAAATGCGGGTGTTGAGTGTGTTTACTCTTTGTTAAGGGCGCAGGCGCTTATTTAGTAGTACCCTTAATTTTATCCTTTCATGGTTAAAATTTGCTAGAATGGTCTGCTGAATTGTTTTTGCGCAGGTAAAGCCGTGACTAAGGGTACTTTATATGTAATATCAGCCGCCTCCGGTGCCGGTAAAACCACGCTGGTGAGTGCGGTTGTCGACCGGCTTTCTGACCTGACGGTATCGGTATCGCACACCACCCGGGCACCACGTGAAGGGGAAGTCGATGGTGTTAATTATCATTTTGTAGATAAAAAAACCTTTACTGAAATGGTTGAAAAGGGTGACTTTTTTGAGTCGGCCATTGTTTTTGGCAATATGTACGGGACTTCCAGGCAGCATATTCAGGAACAGCTGCAAACGGGTAAAGATGTTATTCTGGAGATCGACTGGCAGGGCGCGCGCCAGATTCGTCAGCAGATGCAGGACTGCAAGTCTGTTTATATCGTGCCGCCATCCATCGCGGCTCTGCGCCAGCGGCTGACTTCGCGCGGTCAGGATGATGAGGCGGTTATTGAGCAGCGTATGCGTGAAGCGGTCAGTGAAATGTCACATTATGCTGAATTTGAATACCTGGTGGTGAATGATGACTTTGCAGTGGCGAGCGAAAATCTGGCCGCTATAATACTGGGGGAGCGCATGCTGCTTAAACATCAGCAGTTAAAATACACCGACATGCTTTCACAGCTGTTAACATTTGAAGATTAAACTTGCTGGTTTCCTGTAGAGTAAGCAACAATATCAAAGCCCGCAATTATTTTTAGATTAATTAAAAACAGAGATTTGGAGAATTAATATGGCACGTCTAACAGTAGAAGATTGCCTGGACAACGTAGAAAATCGATTTGAGCTGGTCTTGGTCGCCTCGCAACGAGCCCGCCAGTTAGCCATGGGTGCAGAGCCGCTGGTGGCGGAAGATAATGACAAGCCCACGGTCATTGCTCTGCGTGAAATTGCAGAGAATTTGATTAATAAAGAAATTCTGGCCGCTCCTGAAGAAACAGCTATGGATGATATTGAAGCCATGATTGAAGGTGATTTATCAGCAGAGCTGGAAAACAGTCTTAAGGAAAGTCTGCTGAAAGACAAGTTGTAAGTTTTTAGTTATCATTTTTATGGCTTTGCAGCACGCTACGGCGGTGTTTCTGTTGTAATGCCATGGCCAGCCCGGTGCCGCTGATCTTTCCAGAGGTTTTAATAGCTTACACATGAGCCTTGCCCTGCACGATTATCTGCGTTTATGCAGACCTGCCAGCTATCGCAATAATCTTTACGAATAAGTGATTAGTCGTGACGTTGTAATGATGCTTGTCCGCTTATGTTTATTTTTATGGATAAAACTGTAATATAAGCAAATGAATGAAGTTACCCGCAAAAATGAAAAAGACACGGTAACGGAACAACGTTTTTTGATTTCTGATCTCTGTGAACTTATTTCACAGTATATGGACAAGGAACAGGTTAAAGAAGTTTATAACGCTTACCTGTTCGGTGCGCAGGCGCATGAAGGTCAGTTGCGTGCCTCCGGTGAGCCTTATATCTACCATCCCATTGCCGTCGCCCGTATCCTGGCACAAATGAACATGGACGTTAAAAGCATTGTTGCTTCCATTCTGCATGATGTTCTTGAAGATACTCCGGCAACCAGAAAATTAATTGAAAAAGAATTCGGTCAGGACGTGGCGCATCTTGTCGATGGCGTCAGTAAATTAACCCATATAAAATTTAAAAATAAAATTGAGCAGCAGGCAGAAAATATTCAAAAAGTTCTGCTGGCAATGGCAAAAGATATCCGGGTCATCATGATCAAGCTGGCCGACCGTTTGCATAATATGCGGACACTGGGCGCCCTGAAACCGGAAAAACGTCGTCGTATCGCCCAGGAAACGCTGGAAATATATGTGCCGATCGCCAATCGTCTGGGTATCTATGTGATTCGTCATGAACTGGAAGATCTGGTATTACAGGCGATTCATCCACTGCGTTATCGGGTGCTGGAACATGCAATAAATAAGTCCAGTGGTCACCGTAAAGAACTCATCGATAAAATAAACCAGGCACTGGGTGCGAGGCTGGTGGATATGTCGATTGAAGCACAGACCGTATCACGAAAAAAACACCTGTTCAGTGTGTATAACAAAATGCGCGACAAGCGCTTGCCGTTCAGCAAGATTCTGGATATGTATGCACTGCGTGTGCTGGTTGATTCTGTCGATGACTGCTACCGTGTGCTGGGTATTGTCCATAATTTATTTAAACCGATACCGGGCCGTTTTAAAGACTATATTGCGATACCGAAAAGTAACGGTTATCAGTCATTGCATACTGCCTTATATGGACCGCATGGCATTCCTATGGAAGTGCAGATACGCACACAGGAAATGGATAAATTTGCAGAAAGCGGTATTGCTGCTCACTGGTTATACAAGGCACCGGATGAAAAAGGTGAGATTACCGCTCATGCCAGAGCGCGTGACTGGTTGACCGGTATACTGGAAATGCAACAGTCTGCCGGTGACTCCATGGAGTTTCTGGAAAATGTAAAAGTCGATTTGTTTCATGATGAAGTTTATGTGTATACGCCTGATGGCGATATTATGAAGCTGCCAAGAAATGCAACACCGGTAGATTTTGCCTATGCCGTGCATACCGATATTGGCAATCATTGTGTTGCCGCTAAACTGGATCACAGTTTTGCACCATTGAATACACCATTATACAGTGGCCAGACCGTCGAAATTGTCACCTCACCGGCTTCGCGCCCCAATGCGGCATGGTTAAACTATGTGGTAACGGCAAAGGCACGCAGCAATATTCGCAATTATCTGAAGAATATGCAGGCCGATGAAGCGATGTCACAGGGGCGACGTTTGCTGGAACGTTGCTTGAAACCACTCGGTATGCGGCTGGATGACGTCAAAAAAGAAAATCTTGAGCTGGCATTAGAGGAGTATGGTTTTAGCGATATCGGTGAGTTACTGGGTGATGTTGGCCTCGGTAATCGCCCGCCCAGTCTGGTGGTGAGAAAGCTGGTGCCGGAGCGTGTTTCAGATGGCGAATCTGAAGAAACCAAAGAGATGAAATCCCAGTCGGCTTTAGCGATTAACGGTACGGAAGGCATGGTTGTGTCTTACGGTCGCTGTTGTTATCCGATTCCCGGTGACCAGATAGTTGCCAAGCTAAGTAAAGGGCGGGGTATTGTGGTGCATCGTGATTGCTGCAAGAATCTTGAAAGCAGCAGTCAGCGTAAAAAGCTGGATAAATATATTGATGTACAGTGGTCAGACGCGGCCAGTGGTGATTTTAGTTGTGAAGTAAAACTGGAAATCGAAAATAAGTCCGGCCTGCTGGCGAGAACCGCAACAGTGATTTCAGATTGCGGTGCTGATATTGAAAATGTGTTTATGGAAGACCGTGATGGTTTTTCCATGAGCCTGCTGTTTCAGTTGAAAGTGACCGACCGCAATCATCTGGCAACCATTATGCGACGCTTAAGGCGAATTTCCAGCGTCATGCGCATTGCACGCCAGTAAATAAAAAAACAAGATTCTGGAAATTAAAACGAGAAAAATAATGACAAAAGAAATTATAGCCACCGATAAAGCACCACAGGCGATCGGTACCTATTCACAGGCGGTAAAAGTCGGTTCCACGGTTTATTTGTCGGGGCAAATCCCGTTAATACCTGAAACCATGGAAATGCTGGAGGGTGATATTAAACAGCAGATTCATCAGGTTTTTAAAAACCTGACTGCTGTCGCTAATGCAGCCGGTGGCGATTTGTCGGATGTAGTAAAACTTAATATCTTTTTAACGGACCTGTCTGATTTTCCTTATGTTAATGAAGTGATGGCTCTGTATTTTCAGCAGCCGTATCCGGCACGTGCTGCTGTTGGCGTCGCTGCACTGCCTAAAGATGCGGCGGTAGAAATGGATGCAGTGCTGGCCCTGTAGTTTTATCCGGGCTGGCGTTTATAAAATCAATGGAAGATAAGCAGGGCGATAATTTTGAGTACCAGTCCGTTCAGGTATTAAACGGGATTGGGCCGGCTGTCGCCGAAAAACTGAAACGCCTTGAAATCTATAATATACAGGATGTTCTGTTTCACCTGCCTATGCGTTATGAGGACAGGACCCGATTAACACCGATAGGTTCGCTGCAACAGGGGCAGCAGGCACTGATTGAAGGGGTGGTTCATCATAGTGAAATAAAATTTACGGGTCGTGGTCGCCGCAGCCTGTTGTGTCATCTGTCTGATGACAGCGGTGCCATCGTTCTGCGTTTTTTCCATTTTAATAAAAGCCAGCAAAATAATTTATCGGCGGGTAGCAGCTTGCGTTGTTTTGGTGAAGCCAGACGAGGTGCTTCACATCTGGAAATGTTTCATCCGGAGTATCAGCGGCTAACCCGGGCGAATGAAAGCATTGAGCCTCGGCTGACGCCGGTGTACCCGAAAACAGAAGGCGTGCATCAGACCTTGCTGAAAAAGATTTCGGAGCAGGTTTTAAACAAAATAAATCAGGGTTTTTTAATGGACTGGTTACCGGCATCCGTGCAGAAAAAATACATTTTTCCGGATCTGGTCAGTGCCCTGTGCAGTGTTCATCGGCCGCATCGAAATGAAGATCCTGTTCATTTAAACCAGTGCAGCACAAAAGCGCAGCAGCGACTGTTGTTTGAAGAGCTGCTGGCGCATCAATTGAGTTTGTTGCAGTCACGTGCCGAGATTCAGAACAACGCCGCGCAAGCTCTGTCACTGACAAAAAAAGATTATGCTGCATTTGTGCAGCGATTGTCTTTTGAGTTGACGGCAGCACAAAAAAAAGTAATAAAAGAAATTCTGGCCGATATTAAGGCCGGGCAGCCAATGCTGCGGCTGGTGCAGGGGGATGTCGGTTCCGGAAAAACAGTGGTGGCTGCGGTGGCCGCTCTGGCAGTGGTCAAAGGTGGTTTTCAGATGGCACTTATGGCGCCGACTGAAATACTGGCGGAGCAGCATTATGTTAATTTTAAAAACTGGTTTGGTAAAGACAGTTGTGTGCTGTTAACCGGGAAGGATAAAGGTAAAAAACGTGAACAAAAGCTGGAGGCGCTCAGCAGCGGAGACTGCCCGATAATCATTGGCACCCATGCCCTGTTTCAGGCGGGCGTAAATTTTAAAAATCTGGCTTTGCTGGTAGTGGACGAGCAGCACCGTTTTGGTGTGCATCAACGTCTGGCGTTACGGGAAAAAGCCTATACCGATAACCATGGCGTCCGCATTGTGCCGCATCAGCTGATCATGACCGCAACACCCATTCCCAGAAGTCTGGCGATGACCGCTTATGCTGATCTGGATTACTCTGTTATTGACGAATTGCCCGCCGGTCGTAAACCTGTTACCACGGTGGTGCTTTCAAGCGCACGACGCAATGATGTTATTCAGCGTATTGAAAAGGCCTGTGAAGGTGGTGAGCAGGCTTACTGGGTTTGTACGCTGGTTGAGGAATCAGAGGTGCTGCAATGCCAGGCAGCAGAAGTGACTGCAGAACAGTTAACCGCCGAACTGAAGAAAGTTAGTGTCGGGCTGGTGCATGGCAGAATGAAAGCACAGGAAAAACAGACGATTATCCGTCAGTTTAAAAACAGGGAAATAGATTTACTGGTTGCCACCACGGTGATTGAAGTCGGTGTTGACGTACCGAACGCGTCTTTAATGGTGATTGAAAATGCAGAACGTCTGGGGCTGGCGCAATTGCACCAGTTACGGGGCCGTGTTGGCCGCGGGCAAAAACAAAGTGCCTGTGTGCTGATGTATCAGCCGCCACTGTCAGCAAATGGCAAGCAGCGAATGAGTATTTTAAGAGCAACCAATGACGGTTTTAAGGTGGCAGAGAAGGATCTGGAATTACGCGGGCCGGGAGAGGTCCTTGGTACCCGGCAGACCGGTCTGATGCAGCTGCGTATTGCCGATATTGTGCGCGATGAGAACTGGTTTGATGAAGTCAAAGTCGCCGCCGGTCTAATGATGGAACAGCATCCTGAGGCTGTGCAGCCGTTAATAAGGCGCTGGCTGGGTAAGGCTGATCGCTTTGTGAACGTGTGAGCGCCGCTCATTTGCGTTCAGCTGCAGGCATCAGAGTCCTCGGTTATGCAAAAAAAGCCCCGCATACCGGTGGGGCAGAAGCGATCACGGTCTTTAAGCCCGGGTGTTACCACGGGCAAAACCGATCAGGCCGATAATACCGGAGCCGAATAACCATACGGTAGCAGGAACAGGAACCGCATTGTATTCAACGACGTAAGCGATAATATTGCCCGGATCATTAATATTATCATTCCAGGTATCGTAGGGCGTACCTCCGCCATTGTTATGGTGAAAATGAAGATATTCTGAAAGCCCGCGGGCATCATTGGGTTCATAATTGTCCCGGTTGGTATAAGACCAGGTTTCACCCGTGACCCATGACCAGTCATCGGCAGGCGCGGCATTGGGGTTGGTCTGAATACCGCCTATCCATGGCCCCTGGGAATTGCCAGACAGGTTGTTCCAGTACATCGGGTCATTGACCAGATTAAAAACAAAAGTATTTTCCTCGGCAGAGGTCAGCGTAGCAAGATAACCGTCGGCTAAAGTGGCTGCGGCCTGTGCATCGGTCCAGCTGGTGGCATTGGGTGCGGATATGACTTCGTACCAGTGATCATTACCGCCATCGGCTGTGGTCCACTGGATTTTTGCAGCAGTGTGGCCGGGGCCAGAATTAAAAGAATGAAGGCACCGGTGAGAATATGAGGATATGATGTTTTCATGATATTTTCTCCGATATAATTTATACATTTAAAAATTATTAAGAGCATCCCATATTGTTTGTTCTATTAATTTATTCCTGTTTACCTTGTTTGAGCAGATTATGTTCGTTTTCAGTCCTGGTGCCAGCGGCTTTACGGGTCGTTGGCGGAAGTTTTTCAGAGAACTGCATATCTCCTCTTGACCCTGTAACTAGTAAGCTTTTTGTTTGCATTTAACAATACTGCATTAGTTATAGTCCGGTGCCTTTCAGGTATCGGCACGCTTATGACGGTTATTGCCCGTGGGCAATGATGATGACAGCTAATGATTCTTATCTGTAGTTCAGTGAACACTCGCTTTTACTGCATGAATAGGCTATTTTTTGATAGATAACTTTTACTGCAGATATAAAAATGACAGGCGTTATACAAAATACATCACTCAATTCGCTGGCCGGCACTACCGACCTTTCGGCACAGCAGCAGGACGATCGCATTTTACAAACGCAGGTGGTGCGTTTAATTACCGGTTCGGGTTTTAGTAATATTGCCGGTATTGCCATGGCAATAATCTGGGTGGGTATTATATGGAATAATCTTCCCCGCGAAGTATTGCTGGTGTGGCTTGGGGTGATGGTGCTTTTGTTTTTATACCGCTCGGCGGTGCACTATCTCAAACTGTATTCCGATGAAAGCCGCTTGCCTTTTGACAAGTACATTATCCGACGCTGGTATCTGGTGTCTGTCTTTTTAACAGGAGCCGGTTGGGGTATTACCTCAACCTTGATGTTTCCCTTCAATGAAACCTATCAGATCGTACTGGCCTTTATTCTGGTGGGTGTGTCAGCGTCGGGCGTTGCTTATTCATCCGTTGCCTGGGTGTATTACGGTTATGTCGGTTGTGTGCTACTGCCGTTAATGATTCGTCTGTTTTACGTGGGCGGCGAAGTTTATTACGCGCTATCAGCGCTGACCGGCTTTTTTCTGGTAGTGATGATCATGGCCGTGCACCGGATGTATACCTCTTCGGTGGCGGAGCTTAAATTGTCTTATGAAAATGAAAGCCTGATTGAAGAACTGAAGCAGGCGACTAAAAAAGCAGAGCAGATGAGCCAGGCGAAGGGAGAATTTCTGGCAAACATGAGTCATGAAATCCGTACTCCGATGAATGGTGTCATCGGTACCCTGCAATTGCTGGAAGACACCGAGCTAAGCAGTGAACAAAAAGAATTTGTAAAAACGGCGCATACTTCGGCGGATGGCCTGCTGGCAATATTAAATGACATTCTGGATATTTCAAAAATTGAAGCGGGTAAACTGAATTTTGAAAATATCGCATTTGATTTTAAGCAGATAATCAGCGATATCGTTGTTCTGCATGCACAAAAAGCTGAATTACAGGGAGTTCGCTTGCGGCAGGACATTGATGAGCACCTGCCGGATGCTGTTATTGGTGATCCGACGCGGTTGCGTCAGATAATTATGAACCTGGTTTCTAATGCCTTGAAGTTTACCCGTGAGGGTGAGGTGTGCATCAGTATTGACGTGGTAAGTCATAACGGTAAACAGGTTGAGTTAAAGATAGCGGTTTCTGATACCGGGATCGGGATTCCCGAGGCGGCGCAACAGACCCTGTTTAATGCCTTTACCCAGGCCGATGGTTCAACCACGCGAAAATATGGCGGTACCGGGCTGGGGCTGGCGATTGTCAGCCAGCTGGTCAGTTTGATGCGGGGGCAGCTGGGTGTTGACAGTGTTGAAAATGAAGGTTCGTCATTCTGGTTTATCGCAGGTTTTGAGTGTGCAGAAAAAGCCCTGGCAAAAGAGGCGTTAACAGAAGACAAAAAAGAATTATTACAACTCAATGCAAAGGTTTTGCTGGTTGAAGATAATCCGGTTAATCAGATGATTGCCAGCAAAATGCTGGAAAAAGTTGGCTTGAAAGCGGTGCTTGCCAATAATGGAGTAGAGGCGTTGCAGATATTAAATGAACAGTCCTTTGATCTGGTTTTGATGGACTGTCAGATGCCGGAAATGGATGGCTTTGATGCCACCAGAGCAATTCGTCAGCAGGATATGAAAAATCTGAAAAATGTCAGTCTGCCGGTAATTGCAATGACGGCAAATGTCATGTCCGGTGATCGCGAACGCTGTCTGGAAGCAGGAATGAATGATTATATTGGCAAGCCGGTGCAACGTGATCATCTGGCAGCGGTGCTTAAAAAATGGCTGGCTTAAAAACGTTTGTTTTCTTTCATGAGATAAAAATGAGCCGGTTGCTAAACGTAAAATATTTCCTTTGAAACGGAAGTCGATGCAGAGAATCTGCCTGAATTTGATGATTGTCAGCCTGTTCCCGGTATTATGCCGCTAATAAAAAATCAACCCGGTATCTTTTCACGTTAAAATGCACGGATTCTCAGTTACCATACGTTTTTAATGTGAAAGCCAGGCAGCGCTGGTATCAGCGTCATCAATTATTTAATCAGTCTGTACCATCGTCGTTATTGCCGTGGTTGTTTGATACTTCATCATTAACTTCCCGGATAATATCACTTTGTGATGATGATTTTTCAGTGACCGTGCTTTCGCAGCAATGGCAGGTTCTAGATGCAGAAGAAGTTTCGGTGATGGCGTTAACCGGTGTTCGTGCGGCACTGGTCAGGCAGGTAGTGTTGAATTGTGGAAAAAAACCGATGGTTTATGCCAGAACTGTGATTCCGGCGACCACCATTCAGGGGGCCTTACGTCGTTATGCCAATATGGGCAACCGGCCTCTGGGTGCGATGTTGTTTGCTGACAGAACCATGCAGCGTGAAGCTATACAGGTTGCCAGATTAACCGCTGAACAATTTATCCTGGCTGGTGGAGATAAAAATACGGTGGTATGGGGGCGGCGTTCGGTTTTTCGTGTTGCGGGCAAGCCATTACTGGTGAGTGAGTATTTTTTACCCGCATTAGTGCAGGTGGATTAATTTTCACCGGCATTATCCGATAGCGACTGTTTAGCCGTAGATGCTGGCTATGCCTGTCATGCCGCTATTCTGCTTGCCGGCATCCCTGCCCACAGAATTAATCAGTGCTGTCTTATTATTTTATTTCAGTCATCTTTTCAATGATGATCGGCTTTGTCGGTACGTCTTTGGCAAACGGGCCACCGGCACCGGTACGGACACGTGAAATAGCACCAACAATGTTTTCGCCTTCGATCACCTTACCGAACACTGCATAACCCCAGCCGCGAGATGTTTTGGCGGTGTGATCTAGAAAAGCATTGTCTGCAGTATTGATAAAAAACTGATTAGTGGCTGAATGCGGGTCGCTGGTACGTGCCATGGCAACGGTAAATTCAAGATTTTTCAGGCCGTTGTCAGCTTCATTTTTAATAGGGTCTCGGGTATCTGTTTTTTTATAATCGGTAGTGAAACCACCGCCCTGGTTCATGAAATTTTTAATGACACGGTGAAAAATAGTACCGTCATAAGCGCCGGCATTGACATATTGTAAAAAATTGGCGACCGATATTGGTGCTTTGTCAGGGTATAACTCAATGATAATAGTACCTTTGCTGGTTTCCATTTTTACTTTAGGGTTGGCTGCATGGGCAATTTGCAGTTGAAATGCCAGAATAAGTGAGAGAGTGCCGAGTAAGTATTTTTTAAAAGTCATGTGTGTCTTCTTGTTTTATTTAAAAGTGGAAGGAATTTAGCTGAAAAAAAGAGCTTTGTCAGCTATAAAAAAACATTTTGCTGCTACCCTGCTTATAACCGGCAGAAGCAGGATTAGTCAGAGATGGTTGCCTTGCGAGATAAACGGGTTCTGCTGATGCCGATGGAGCGTAAAAAAAGAGTGACCAGTTCATTGCTCAGTTCGTGCAGGCTTAAGTCAATCAGTCTATCCTGCGGTTGCAGGCATTTTTGAATTAAGGCTTCTCTGACCATGCCCTGAAACATCAGGCCGGCACTTAAGATCGTTTTTTCCCGATTGGGAACTTCATAAGACAGGTGTTCGTTCAAACCGAACTCAATATAATCGGTAAAGCTTTTCCAGCGGTTCTGGAAAAAAGCCAGTGTTGCCGGGTTGCCTTCAAGCAGACTGTGCAGCTCTATTTTTAAAATATCATGATTTTCGGCGATGTTTTCAATATAGACCTGGATCATTCCGGCAAGGGCGTCTCCAAAGCTGGTGCCGTGATTGACG